>JBLNEL010000353.1:0-18560 GCA_050262615.1 Bacillota bacterium | reverse complement strand
CAATTGTCTTAGGAACACCTACAACATTTACACCTGCTTTATAAAGCTTTGTAGCAACACCAAGTGTATCCTCGCCGCCTATCGCAACAAGAGCGTCAATACCGCTTTCTTTCATGTTCTTTATTACAGTAGCTTCACCATCTGGAACTTTATAAACATTCGTTCTTGATGATCTTAATATTGTACCACCACGATGCAGAATACCGGAAACTGCATCAACATCAAGCGGAATGTGCTTGTTTTCAAGTAAACCTTTCCAGCCTTCTGTAAATCCAACTACAGTATGTCCATACTGAATTGATTTTCTTACAACCGCACGGATAACAGGATTCAATCCGGGGCAATCGCCGCCGCCTGTTAAAACACCAATTTTCATTTGTATTCTCCTTAATAATTTTTTGATTTTACAAAATTACAAATACATTAATTATCCGGTTAAATCTTTACTTTGACAATACCAGTTTTATGGCCTGATATTCCCTGCCCTGCCTTAGATTGCACAAATATAATCCACTGGACAGGAATTCTAAATTCAAACTTAGTAAATTTTTCCCTGGTTTTCCTGCATTTTCCTTAATAGAAAATACTTTTTTACCTAAAATATTAAAGATTTCGAGTTCATAAGGCTTATACGAATCCAGATTAAAGGAAATTTTGGTCTGTGAGTTAAACGGATTCGGAAAACTATTTAAATCGAATTTATAATTTAGTTTATTTCTGTAAATATTTTCCCATTCGTTTATCAGCGCTGCTGTATTATGAGAAAGCCCCCGGTTTAGGATTATCAATATAGCATCAGCATTTACTGATTCTCCGGCTGCAAGACCTGAAACTGATAATTCAGCAACATTGCTTCTCCCCTTATTCAGAAAATAATCTCCAAGCTTATACCACCTGCTGTTACCCATCCTGCTCTGATCTACATAAACCGTATCGGCTTTCCCCTCTTTTGAATTAATAACAAAGCAGACATTCTTTGAATTATTTTCCGCAACATTCTGAAATGCATAGACTTCATAATACCCGTCAGCTGGTAGATCACAATAATATTTAACTGAAGCACTTCCTTCCGAAGCCGTCAGATAATGCCCGGAATAACCATTACCCGGATTTTCTTTCCACATTCCGTTTTTTATCACGTTATCCAAATCTTTTATGTCAATTACCCAATGAAAACTTCTCCAGCCTGTCTCGACAAACGGGGGTTCAGCTTTAGCCTTATATAAATGATCTTTTATCCAGCTGAAAAGATTCCTTGATCTCAAATCACCATAATACCAGATCGAATTCCCCTTAAAACCTTTTTGTACGGAGGTCTGATATATCTGCTCTATTACCTGTTCATTTAAGACTGCCCCATTCGGGCTAACAGCAAATGAAGGAAATATCTTCTCCTTCTGCCGGACATTATTCGTTATATAATCAAGTATATTCCCAAAGCTCTGTGCTGACGTAACATAAAGCTGTACCTGAAAATTGTCAGCCAGATCATTATTTGCCCATGTAAACCAATCCTGACAATATTGGTTATATGAAGTATAAGAAGCTGAAAAAAGACTTGGAGCATTCGAAATGCTAATATGAGAATTGATTGACTTTATACTATCATGAAAAGCCGACATAAACTGATTAAGTTTTTCTGCACGCCACTCGATCCACCCGGAATCTGAAGTATTCGCAGGCGGTGGAGTCCCGTTATGCTCAAGCCTGTAGAGAGAATCTGTAAAGCTGTCATAACCATAGTCAATACTTGAGTATCTTACCCTGTCTAATTCAATACCGTCAATATCATATTTGCGGCTGATCTCAGCTGCCAGTGATATAAGAAAATTCTGCACGTCAGGCCTGGTCTGAATCATCCAGTAAAAATTGCTCTTATCTATTTCATTACCATTTTTTTGCCTGGCAACCCAATCAGGGTGTTTTTCGAAGATTGGACCTTTTTTCCCCGGAGGCTGATTGCCGCTCCAGCCGCCAACAAAACCGTATTCCATCCAGGCTTCTACATACAGCCCATGCTTATGAGCTTCAGCAATAGCTTCCTGCAATATATCCCTGTCCGAAAACTCCGGGTCTGTCATATACCCTGTCTCTTTTAAAAAGACATTGCTCTTCCATAGCGGATATCCGCGGCTCCAGACATTTATATAAACAGTATTGAAATTGGCGCTGGCCAGGCTGTCAATAGCCCGTGCGAGAAGTTCTTTTGAAGTGAAAGCATCACGGGCTATCCAGGTACCTCTTAACTCCTGTGCTCCTGTTGGGAGTGTTAAAGCTAAGAGCAATATCAGGATAGCCCGTTTCATTATTAATAAACTACAAGACTCTGAGATTTGCGAATTTTACGAGAAGCTGCTTGGTTCCAAAGTCCTCAAAGTTCACAGTAACCCTCTGCATATCCCCGGCACCTGCAATTTGCTGAACCTTGCCGACGCCGAACTTTTCATGCTGAACCTTACTGCCAAGCCTTAATGATTTATGTTCCTGGTTAAAATCATCAAACCCTTCCTGGTAAAACTCATCTTCATAGAAATCCCGCTTGGTCCTGCGGCTGCCTGTTTTCCTGTTGCCTGGACCATTAAGTTCAATGAAGGTTGCAGGATCAAGTTCTTCAATAAACCTTGATTTGCTCTGATAAGCCACCTCGCCGAAACGGTATCTGCTTCTTGCATATGTCAGGAATACTTTATTCTGTGCCCTTGTAAGAGCAACATAAAACAAGCGCCTCTCTTCTTCAAGTCTTGAATCTGAATTAAACTTTGGAGCAAGCGGGAAAATATCCTCTTCCAGTCCTGATATAAATACCACCGGAAATTCAAGACCCTTGGAGCTGTGAACTGTCATTAATGTAATCGTATTCTTCTCGTTTTCCATCTGATCAACACCCGTAATCAACGAAACATCAGCTAGATACTGCTCAATTGTAGCATTTGGATTAGATCTTGAAAAATCATTTACCGCGTTTAACAATTCCTGAATATTATCATACCTTGCAATCGATTCCTGAGTATTTTCTTCTTTATATATCCTTAGTATTCCTAATTCATCAATCAGTGCAGAAATAAGCTCGCCGATTGAAAGCTGCCCTTTAAGACCAATATATTTATCCAGCAATATTTTAAATGCTTTTACATTTTTCTGAATTCTTTCCTTTACTTCGATCACCTCAAAAATTCTTCCCATCGTGTCAAATAAAGTAAGATTAAGCTTTCTTGCAAAAGCGATCATCCTGGTTATCGAGGTATTTCCAATACCGCGCTGCGGGAAGTTCATTATCCTCAGAAGGCTTTCCTCATCATTCTGATTTGAAAGCACTCTCAGGTATGCAATTACATCCTTTACTTCTTTTCTTTTATAGAACTCAAGTCCGCCAATTATCCTGTAGGGCATTCTTTCGCGCCTGAAGGCTTCCTCAAGGGCACGTGATTGCGAGTTAATTCTATAAAGTATTGAAAAATCTTTATAATAGAGTTTCTTTGCAGCTATTTGTTCCTTAATAAGCTTGGTTATCTGGTATGCTTCATCTTTTTCATCTGAACACCTTACTAACGAGATCTCTTCACCATCATTGTTTTCTGTCCAGAGTGTCTTAACAATCTGATCCTTATTATTCTTTATAATAGAATCAGCTGCAGCAAGAATAGTTTTTGTAGAACGGTAGTTCTGTTCAAGTCTGAAAATCTTAGATTTCGGGAAATCTTTCTCGAAGTCGAGCATATTCCTGATATCAGCCCCGCGCCAGCCATAAATACTCTGTGCATCATCACCTACAACACAGATATTCTTTCTCGAACTGACCAGAAGTCTTAACAGCTCGTACTGTGCCCTGTTTGTATCCTGATATTCATCTACCAGCAAATAGCTAAATTTCTTTTTGTATTTCTGAAGCACCTTTTCTTTTTCCACAAACAATTCAATCGGCTTTAAGAGAAGATCATCGAAATCCATCGAATTGTTTTCTCTAAGGCGCTTATTATATTCGGCATATATATCAGCAATTTTCTTTTCAATTATAGTAGAAGCGTGGTTCTGACTGTAATCATCCGGATAAATCATCTGGTTTTTCAGATTGCTGATCTTATGATGGATCGAATTTGCTGTCAGATTCTCAAGACTAAGGTTTGTTTCAGCAAGTATTGAGCTCACCAATGACACGGAATCTTCAGTATCATAAATTGAGAAATTACTTCTGTAATTGATCTTGTCAGCTTCAATTCTCAGAATTTTTGAAAAGATTGAGTGAAAAGTACCCATCCATAAGTGATCGGCACTTGTACCTATAAGGTCACGGATCCTCTGTTTCATCTCATTTGCAGCCTTATTGGTAAAGGTAAGAGCCAGAATAGATGAAGGTTCATAGCCTTTTTCAATTAAGTATGCAATCTTGTAGGTCAGTACTCTGGTTTTACCGGAACCTGCGCCGGCAACGATCATTTGAGGACCTTCGAGATATTCAACAGCTTGTTTTTGCTCTAAATTTAAGCTTTTTAGTAGTGTCATTGCGAGTTTTATTTTATTTGGTTCGCAAATATACACAATAATGCGACTAAATTCAATAAAATACTGATTTATTGCATCCGAAGGATCGACTGAAGTTTTTTGAGTGGACTGAAATTCACTTCACTAATTTATATGTTTTTTCTAATAAGTCAATACATAACGTTTATTTTTTTCAGATTTCATTTAGATGTAGAATAATTCCTTTGATTTTTTATACTAATTAAATAAATAATCTGGCAGTATTATGGGACAACAAATAATAATTACCGGTGCAACCGGGCTAATCGGCAGTTATATAACACAAAAATTAAGTTCAAGGGGCGACCAAATAATCATTTTTTCTCGCAACCCTGAATCCTCCCAAAATGAACTCCCCGGGGCAAAAGATTATGTAAAATGGGATTCCTTCTCCGAAGGAGGCAAATGGGAGAGTTATCTGGATGGAGCTGACGCCGTAATTCACCTGGCCGGCGAACCTCTTATCGGGGAACTCTGGAGTGACGAGTATAAAGAAAAAATACTTAAAAGCCGTCAGCTTGGCACCAGAGGGTTAGTGCGGGCAATTGAAAAAGCTGCTGTAAAACCAAAAAGCTTTATCTGTGCCTCAGCAATCGGATATTACGGATCATCTGAGGATGACAGCATATTTACTGAAAACAGTCCTGCCGGAATGGGCTTTCTGGCTGAAGTCTGCAAGAAATGGGAAGCTGAATCAGCTGAGGTCGACAAACTCGGTGTCAGACGCGTCAATGTAAGAGTCGGAATTGTTTTAGATAAAAACGAAGGAGCTCTGGAGAAGATACTCACCCCGTTTATGTATTATATGGGAGGAACAGTCGGAAGCGGAGATCAATGGGTATCCTGGATACATAACAGGGATGTTGCCAATATTTTTATTCATGCTCTTGATAACGAGACATTAACCGGTACTTTAAACGGTACAGCGCCTAACCCAGTCAGGATGAATGAATTTGCTGAAACACTGGGTGGAATACTAAACCGTCCTTCATGGCTGAAAATACCTGAGACACCAATTAAAGCGGCTATCGGCGAGGCTTCTGTCCCGGTTACCGAAGGTATCAGAGTATTGCCTGAAAGGACGCTTGAAAGCGGTTTTGAATTTGAATTCATTTATCTCCGGGAGGCCCTTAAAAATCTGTTGGGGAAATAATTATTTTTGTCAGATAAATTCCGACAAAAAAACCGTTTATTAATCTACATTATTTTCAGTTCGGGCCCTATATCTTAGTAGATCAGTGAAGCTTATGTTTAATCCAATGAAAGAATGAATTAATATTGTGGAGGGACGCATGCTTTGGAATTTTTTTATACTGCTTTTCATATGGATCTTAGGAATAACTAATTCTTATACACTTGGCGGGCTTATTCATCTTGTTTTGATACTAGCCGTTATTACACTGACAAGGGAATATGTAAAAGGAAGAAGAGAAAAGATCTATTAGTACACTAATATTAATTGGTCGCCTATTAAACTCAGGAAATGGTGATTTATATGAGCAGCATGGATGAAAAAAGAATTGCAAATTATGATTCAATGGTTTCCCTGCTTACATGCAACAGGGATATCATCTCAACTACCCGTGCTTTTTCTTATTCTGCCTTAAAATTCTTTAATGTCATCAATATCATCAAACGCCGGCAGCAGGTCCTTAAATACCAGCATTTCAGAAAAACCTTCAGAACAATAAAGTGCAAGGATGATCTGATAATGCATTTATTGTATTTTACTGATGTACTAACTTCATACGCTGAAAAAACCGGCAATAAAAAAATGCTTACAGCCTACAGAAAATTAACAGCAGATTATCTTTTAATCTTAAGTGCAAATAAACTGATCAACAAAGCTATAAAGATACACCTTGCTGTCGAAAAGATACTCCCGGTTCTAAGAGAGTTTAACGTTAATGAACAGGCCCTGCATACACTGGCCGGCAGAATAGAAGATTTTAAGGGAACACTCAGCTACCATTTAGAAGCCGAATGCATTTCAGGTATTAATGAGGGTCAAATAGAAGAGCTGTTCCTGAATGCTGAGAAACTTCTGGCCAATATGGATACATATGTAAGCAACATGTACACCAGCTATTCTGGTTTTTACAATCAGTATGTAGCCGTAAGGAATGCCAGGTACGTATCCGCGAATATGCTAATTTTAGATCCGCAGAATAAGAATTATCACTAGCAGGAATTATTTACCCATAGAAACAAAAAATCCCGGCCGCAAGGACCGGGATTTTTTTTGTGTCTTTTTCGATTTATGCAATCTATTAATACATTCCATCCATACCGCCCATACCAGCAGGTGGCATAGCCGGAGCTTTTTCAGCTTCTTTCTTTTCATAAACAACAGCTTCTGTTGTAATAAGAAGTGAAGCAACTGAAGCAGCGTTTTCAAGAGCTGTTCTTGAAACCTTTGTAGGATCAATAACACCAGCTTTCAGCATGTGTTCGTAGGTTTCTGTAGCAGCATTGAAACCAAAGTCATCTTTTCCTTCGAGTACTTTGTTCAATACAACTGAGCCTTCAAGACCTGCATTGCTTACTATCTGTTTTAATGGTTCTTCAAGTGATTTCTGAATGATCTTGATACCTGTTGTCTGGTCGAGGTTTTCACCTTCAAGGCCATCAAGTACATTTATTGCTCTTACAAAAGCAACACCGCCGCCAGGAACAATACCTTCTTCAACTGCTGCACGTGTAGCATGCAGAGCATCTTCAACGCGGGCTTTCTTTTCTTTCATTTCAACTTCAGTAGCAGCACCAATCTTCAATACAGCAACACCACCTGATAATTTGGCGAGTCTTTCCTGTAATTTTTCTTTATCGTAATCAGATGTAGTCTTGTCGATCTGTGCTCTGATCTCATTTACTCTCTTCTTAATATCGTCTGTTTTTCCTGCACCTTCAACAATTGTTGTATTGTCTTTGTCAATTACAACTTTCTTTGCTGTACCAAGATAAGAAACAGTTGCGTTCTCTAACTTAAAGCCTCTTTCTTCAGAAATAACTGTACCGCTTGTAAGTATAGCGATGTCTTCAAGCATAGCTTTTCTTCTGTCGCCGAAACCAGGAGCCTTAACAGCTGCAACCCTTAAAGTGCCTCTTAATTTATTTACTACTAATGTAGCAAGAGCTTCACCTTCAAGATCTTCAGCAATTATCAAGAGCGATCTTCCCTGCTGAGCTACTTTTTCAAGTACCGGGAGCAGATCTTTCATAGCTGAGATCTTCTTGTCGTGAATCAGAATATATGGATCTTCAAGGACAGCTTCCATCGATTCAGCATCTGTTACAAAGTAAGGTGAAAGATATCCGCGGTCGAACTGCATACCTTCAACAACCTCTAATGCTGTATCAGTACCTTTTGCTTCTTCAACAGTAATAACACCGTCTTTACCAACTTTTTCCATAGCATCTGCAATCAGATCTCCAATTGCCTTATCGTTGTTAGCTGAAATGCTGCCGACCTGTGCAATTTCATTTCTGCCTTCAACATCTTTGCTCATTGACTTTAAGTATTCAACAACTTTTGCAACTGCTATATCAACACCTCTCTTAAGATCCATTGGATTAGCACCTGCAGTAACGTTCTTCAGACCTTCGCGGTAAATAGCCTGAGCAAGCACAGTAGCTGTGGTTGTACCGTCACCGGCAACATCACTTGTCTTGCTGGCAACTTCGCGAACCATCTGAGCACCCATGTTTTCTATCGGGTCTTCAAGTTCAATTTCTTTAGCAACGCTCACACCGTCTTTTGTAACAGTAGGAGCACCGAATTTTTTATCTAAAATTACGTTTCTTCCCTTTGGTCCAAGTGTGGCTTTAACAGCATTAGCTAATTTATCAACACCTCTTTTAAGGCCGCCTCTTGCTTCGCTATCAAATACAATCAGTTTTGAAGCCATTTTTTCCTCCCTTATTTTTTATTTATTTATAATTCCAAAAATATCACTCTCACGCATAATGAGATACTCTTCCCCATCAACAGTAACTTCTGTTCCTGAGTACTTTCCGTATAAAACTTTATCTCCAGCCTTTACAGTTAAAGCTGTTACTTTACCATCTTCAGCAACTTTTCCAGCGCCTACGGCTATAACTGTTCCCTCAATCGGTTTTTCTTTTGCAGTATCAGGTAAAATAATTCCGCCTTTTGTCTTTTCTTCTGCTTCAGCAGGTTTAACAATGACCCTGTCACCCAAAGGTTGAATTCTGAATTTTGCCATTTTTTTCCTCCATTAAATTTGAACTTTAAGTTGTTAGCACTCATTTGTGTCAAGTGCTAATATATAAAAGTTTTGAAACTCAGTCAATATTTATGGCAAAATTTGTATTAATTGAGGAATAATTCTGCGCTGAAATTTGAATTAAAGGTGTAAATAATATACCTTTGCAAAAAATGCAATTTGACAGTATCCTTAGTAAATAACGGGGTTCTGAAAAAACAGCATTTTTATTATAAAATGAAAATAATCGTTCAGAAGTACGGCGGCAGCAGTGTCGCTGATACCGATAGAATTAAGAAAATTGCATCCATGATAGCCCGTGTAAAATCAGGCGGCTATGATGTGGCTGTAGTAGTTTCAGCAATGAGCAAGACTACTAATAACCTTATAGATCTGGCACGAAGCATATGTCCCGATCCATCCAAAAGAGAAATCGACATGCTTCTTTCAACCGGCGAAAGAACTACCATGGCTCTTCTTTGTATTGCACTGAATGATCTGGGAATTGAAGCAATTTCACTTACCGGCTCACAGTCCGGCATAATAACCAACGACCGTCATAATGATGCCAGGGTCATCGAAGTGCGCCCATTCAGGGTAATCGATGAACTCGAAAAAGGCAAGGTCGTTGTTGTCGGCGGATTTCAGGGCGTAAGCTATAAAAGAGATATAACTACGCTCGGCCGCGGCGGATCAGATACTACAGCTGTCGCTCTGGCTGCTGCATTAAATGCCGAACGGTGCGAAATTTATTCTGACGTCGATGGCGTATATTCAGCTGACCCTTCAGTTGTCGAAAAGGCTGAACACCTGCCAGAAATCTCTTATCAGATGATGCAGGAAATGAGTCTGGCCGGTGCAAAGGTCCTTAACGCCCAGGCAGTCCAGTTTGCTAAAGAAGCTCAGATTGCTATCTATGCAAGAAGTACTTTTTCTCCTCAGCGGGAAACTATTGTACGCTCACTCCCCCAGGGAATTCCTAAAGGGATAAAGGCTGTCGTAAGTGAAAATAATGTATTCAGGATTAAGTTGACCGGAGGGGAACCTCTTCAGGCATTTAAAACAATTTCTGATATTCTGGAAAATGAGCATATAGGGATAAAGGAACTGAATATCGCAAGGGATTTTCAGGAAAATTACCCTGCTTCTGTTTCCTTTGTTATATCAGGCGGTAATATATATAACTGGTCAAATATAAAAGATAAAATATACAAGAGCTTTGAAAAAAATATCTTTATAGAAGAAGGCCTTGGCGCCCTTTCAATTATTGGCGAGGGAATGGGCAATGATGTTGCAGTACTCTGTGAGACAATCGATCTGCTGGAGAAAAGTAAGCTGGAAATTTACGGAGTATCTACAACTTCTTTCAGGATCTCTTTCCTGCTTAAAAATGAAGATCTTAAACAGGGCGTCATTCTCTGTCATAGCAAGTGGATCGAGGAAAAATTAGCGTAATATAATCTATCAATAATAAGAGGACAAAATGTTTCGTGGAACAGGCACAGCTTTAATTACACCGTTTGATGATAATCTTGAAGTGGATTACACTGCTTTAAAACGCCTTGTCCGCTTTCAGATCGACAGCGGCATTAATTCTTTAGTTGTTCTGGGCACAACAGGCGAGGCTGCAACGATAAATGAAGATGAAAGAAAAAAGATACTCGATACTGTAATTGAGGAGAATAACGGAAAGATCCCGATTATTGCCGGCACAGGAACCAACGATACACGGCATGTCGTAAAACTAAATAAGATAGCAGAAGATGCAAAGGCAGATGGATTGCTGATTGTGAATCCCTATTATAATAAGGGCACTCAGAGCAGCCTGATCGATCATTACAGCTACATTTCCGAAAGGACGTCACTCCCTATCATTTTATATAATGTCCCGGGCCGTACGGCTATGAATGTGCTTCCAGAGACAGTGCTTAGTATAAATGATAAATGTCCTAACGTAATCGGAGTAAAGGAAGCAAGCGGTGATATCTCACAGATTGCAAGACTTATTGCAATGAAGCCGGAAAATTTTATTGTTTATTCAGGCAACGATGATCAGACAATTCCGGTTATGGCTTTGGGCGGAGAAGGGTTAATCTCAGTTCTCTCAAACGTTTTCCCTAAAGAGACTGTCAGCCTGACCAATGCAATGCTTAACGGCAGACTTGCAGAAGCACAGCATATAAACAACAGGCTTATGAAGTTTATGAACCTTTTATTTATTGAAGCTAACCCTATTCCGGTAAAATATGCCGTCAGTATGCTGGGCTACTGCAAAAACACTCTCAGACTTCCGCTTTCAAAAGTACAAGCTGCAGCAGCTAAACTGCTCGAAGATGAACTAAACAGAGTGAGGTCTTAGAATATGAGTTTTTCTTACGGCATAATTGGCGATTCCGGGAAAATGGGCAATGAGCTGACTCATCTGTTTAATGAAGCCGGACATAAAAAGGTTTACTCACTTGATCTCAAAAATGAAAACAGGCTCGGCAGACCAGAGGTTCTGATAGATTTTTCCTCACCCGAAGTACTTGAAAAAAGCATATCGCTTTCACTTGAGTTCAGCTCCCCTCTTATACTGGGAACAACGGGATTTAACGAGGTTCATTTTCAAAGGATCCGCCAGACAGCTGAAAAAGTCGCAGTTGTGCAAAGCTACAATTTTTCTATTGGCATCCAAATGCTTATAAAGTGTACAGAATTGCTTAAAGATAAGCTTGATGGATGGGATATTGAAATCTCAGAAACACACCACCGCTTTAAAAAAGATAAGCCTTCAGGAACAGCAATTATGATCCGCAATGCAATCGGCAGTGATGTGCCTGTTACATCTCACCGCCTCGGAAATGTCCCCGGAGACCATAGCGTTTTTTTCGGCGGACTTGGTGAAGTAATTACTATTTCTCACAGTGCAACCTCACGCAGGACATTTGCCGAGGGCGTGCTTAAGTCAGCTGTGTTTGTAATTAATAAAAAAAGCGGTCTGTATAGTTTTAAGGATGTTCTTTTTTCAGATAAATGAGCTTCCATAATATAAATAAACGGGGATAAAATGGATTCGTACGAGATAATTAATTTTATTGCTAATTCAAAAAAGAAAACTCCTGTTAAGCTTTATCTTAAAGGCGATTTGGATAAAATAGACTTTTCTGGCCTGGACTATTTCGGCAGCAAGGATTTCGGAATACTTTTTTGTGAGTTCTCACTCGTTGAGAAATTTCTTAATGACAATAAGCCTTATATACATGCATACAGGTTTGAATCCGATAGACGGAATTCTGCAATACCGATGGCGGACCTTACAAAATATAATGCAAGAATAGAGCCCGGTGCTATAATCCGCGATATGGTTGAGATCGGGGATAATTGTGTGATAATGATGGGAGCAGTAATTAATATCGGAGCTGTTATCGGCGAACGAACAATGATAGATATGAATACAGTGATCGGCGGAAGAGCTATTATAGGAAAAGACTGCCATATCGGAGCAGGCACTGTTATAGCAGGCGTAATTGAACCGCCAAACGCTGAGCCTGTAGAAATTGGTGATAATGTTGTTATCGGAGCCAATGCGGTTGTCCTTGAAGGGGTCAAGGTTGGCCGCGGAGCAGTTATTGCAGCCGGATGTGTCGTTGTCTCTAATGTGGATGAGTTTACAGTTGTAGCCGGTGTCCCTGGAAAAGTTATTAAAAAGGTCGATGAGAAAACTAAATCCAAGACACTTCTTATCGACGCTTTAAGACAATTGTAACCGGCATTGAAATAATCAGAGGAATAATGAAAATAGTTGTTCAGAAATATGGTGGAAGCTCAGTTGCTACCACAGAAAGAATTAAAAAGATCGCTCAGAAGGTCTCGGAAAAGGTAAACTCCGGGACAAAAGTCCTTATTGTTGTCTCTGCAATGGGCAAGACGACCGACAGCCTTATCCGTCTTGCAAAAGAAATAACAGACAGCCCTGACCCAAGAGAACTTGATATGCTTCTCTCTACAGGTGAACAGGTCTCTGTGTCACTGCTTTCTATGGCGCTTAAAACAATAGGACTTAAAAGTAAGTCACTGAATGCTTTCCAGGCAGGGATCAGAACTACTGGGAATTTTACCGAGGCTAAGATCATCAACTTTGATCAGGAAAAGATATTAAACCTGATGGAAGAGCTGGATGTGCTTGTAATTACGGGCTTCCAGGGTATAAACGAGGAAGGCGAAATGACCACACTCGGCAGGGGCGGATCCGATACTTCAGCTGTTGCACTTGCTGCCGCTCTTCAGATCGACTGCGAGATCTATAGCGATGTCGCAGGCATCTATACCATCGATCCAAGACTGCACCCTGCTGCTAAAAAAGTTAAATATATTACTTATGATGAAATGCTCGAACTGGCCAGCCTGGGAGCAAAAGTGCTCCATAGCCGGTCTGTCGAAATAGCTAAAAAATTTGGAATTAAATTATATTGCGCATCATCTTTTATGGATGAGGAGGGTAGTTTTGTGGTTGGTGAAAATATTATTATCGAGCAGCCCGTTGTAACCGGCTGCAGCATTATGGAAGATCAGACTCAGGTTTTTATTAAGAACCTTCCGGTCGATTATTCACGCATTAAAGACCTCTTTGCAAAGGTTGCCTCAGAAGGTCTGAATGTTGATATGATCTCAATAATTAATACCGGAACAAACCTGGAAGTCTCTTTTACAATAGTACAGGAAAAAACAAAACATATAGACCAGGCTTTAAGAAAAGTGTTAAGTGACCTTAAGGACTGGAATACTGAATTCCATTCAGGTTTTATTAAACTTTCTGTTGTCGGCATTGGAATGCGCTCCGGTATTGGCGTTGCATCTGATTTCTTTAAGGCTCTCGAGAAGATCCCGATCAGATTGGTAACCACCTCCGAAATTGCAATTTCCTGCCTTATTGAGGAACAGTTCAAACAGCAGGCAGTTGATGCAATTGTAAGGGAATTCAATCTTTAAAAAAATTAATTTAAGGAACTATTAATATGCCTCTCTCCCCTGTTGAACTCAGGCATAAACTTCATCAGACTCCGGAGCTGATGTTCAATGAATTTGAAACTACCAGGTTAATTGAGGAAAATCTCTCAAAGTTAAATAACCTGAGAATTCACAGACCATTGGATACCGAACTTGTTGCAGAATATAAGGTAAACGATGGCCCCTACCTTCTCTTCAGAGCCGATATTGATGCGCTCCCGGTCAAAGAAGATACAGGAGTTGAATTTGCTTCAAAGAACGACTGCATGCACGCCTGCGGTCATGATGTGCATACATCTATACTTTATGGATTTGCAGAATATGTCACCACTAATAAAATTGACAGGAATATTCTGTTTCTTTTCCAGCCCGGCGAAGAAGGCGGCGGCGGGGCTGAACGCGTTATTAAATCGGGAATTTTTGATAATTATAAAATAACTAATGCCTTTGCACTTCATGTTACTGACGAATACGATAAAGGCACAATTGCTACTACATCCGGAGTTCTGTTTGCTTCGGCTTACGAAATTGATATTGAAATTTTTGGAAAAAGTGCACATGTTGCATTTCCGGAAAACGGGATTAATTCTTTTGATGCCCTCAGACTTTTCTTTGATGAAGCACAGGAAATGCTCAATGAACAGATAAAACAGAAAAAAGAAAGAATTATCTTCGGTTATGGAAGGGTTGTTTCAGGTAAGGTCAGAAATATCATTCCGGCTTATTCAAAAGCCGAATGTACAATCAGAACTCTCAGCAGCCGCAGATCTGAAGAATTTCTTGAACACCTTACCGCTGTTCTCGAAGGTGTTAAGAAAAAAACAGGTGTTACATATAATATCAGCAATGGCTCTCTTTATTCTGAGGTGTGCGTTGATGGTAAAATGTTTATCGAATTGAAAAAACCGCTCTCGGAAAAATATAATTTTATCGACTGCGGTTATAAAATGACAGGTGAGGATTTCGGATTTTTCTCGAAATTATACCCTTCATTTATGTTCTGGCTGGGAACTTCATCTGGCGAACACTATGGGCTCCATACCCCGAAATTTCTCCCGGACGATTCGGTAATTCAAACAGGAATAAATATTTATAAAGATATACTTCAAGAGGTAAAATGATAAGATCCGGAAAAATAAATGTCGCAATCTTAGGCGCTACAGGCAGTGTAGGACAAAAATTCATCCAGCTGCTCGAAAACCATCCATATTTTGAGGTCACTGAGGTGGCTGCTTCCGACAGGTCTGCCGGTAAGAAATATTCTGAAGCCGTTAACTGGTTTATGCCTACTCCCATTCCTCCGAAAGTAGCAGATCTTACTGTAAAGACATGCGAACCCGGACTCGAAAGCAGACTTCTTTTTTCAGCTCTCGATGCAAATGTTGCAGGCGAAATTGAAGAACAGTTTGCTAAAAATGGATATAAGGTGGTCTCAAATTCAAAGAACCACAGAATGGATAAGGACGTCCCGCTTCTTATCCCGGAGGTCAACCCGGACCACTTGGAACTTGTAAAATGCCAGAAATTCAATGGCGGCGCAATCGTTACTAATCCAAACTGCTCAACGATCGGACTTGTAATGGCTCTTAAACCTTTATATGATAATTTCGGACTCGAAGCTATTAATGTGGTTACTATGCAGGCGCTTTCAGGTGCCGGCTATCCCGGCGTATCTAGCCTCGACAGCCTTGATAACGTAATCCCTTTTATCGGAGGCGAAGAAGCAAAACTTGAAACAGAGCCGCTTAAGATACTTGGACAGCTTAAAAACGGATTAATTGAGGATACCGATATTAAAATAAGTGCCCAGACAAACCGTGTGGCTGTTCTTGACGGACATACCGAATCTGTACAGGTAAGATTAAAGAATAAACCGTCAAAGGAAGAAATAATAGAAGTATGGAAGAATTTTAAGAGCGATCCTCAAGTGCTCGACCTGCCGCTTGCCCCGGCTAAACCGGTCTATTACTTCTATGAAGATAAATATCCTCAGCCAAGACTCCATAGAAATATCGACAAAGGAATGGCGACTTCTGTCGGAAGACTGAGGGATTGTAATCTTTTTGATTATAAATTCACTGTCCTTTCACATAATACCGTGCGCGGTGCTGCCGGAGGAGCAATTCTTTGTGCAGAGCTTATGAAAGCAAAGGGCATGCTGGATTAGATTTTTATGTAATTTTTATGATAAGGGGCTGTCTTTTAAGTCAGGAATAATGTTTATGATCTGCAAAAGCCGAATATTCAGGATGATATATTCAGTACCTTGCAGGATTATTCACTAAATCCGGCTTTTGTGACAGCCCCTTTTTTTTATCCTGACTGTAACATTTCCCTGTTCCTCATCGTCTATACCTTATAATTTATGCTGATAAAGACAACAAAATACCGTTTCCTTGTTCAGCAGTATAAAAATAGGGTATATAGCTACTCAGTTATGCTGCTTAGAAACAAAATGGATGCCGATGATATCTCTCAGGAGGTGCTCATCCGTATTTGGGAAAATATGGATCAGTTTAATATACTTTCTGCAGCTTCTTGGATAATGAAAACCACTCATAATTTATGTATCGATTACCTTAGGAAAAGAAAAAGAAATTTCACCAGAGAGCTTGAGATCAGTGATGAGATTGCTGAAACTGTAAAAGATAACTGCAATGCAAGCAACCCGTTTGCCGCAGCTCATATGAATGATATATCCCAAAAAGTAGAAGAGGCAATCGGACGGCTGCCTGAAAACCTCCGTTCAGTATTTGTAATGTATGAAATTAACGAAATGAAATATGTTGAAATCAGTAAAGCATTGGATCTCCCCCTTAATAGCGTCAAAGTCTATCTCTTAAGGGCAAGAAAAAGACTCCAGGAAGATCTGAAATGCTGCGAGGTACAGGAATTATTTTAATTATGAAAGAAGAATTGCTAAACAAAATTATCTCAGTTGCTTACTCTGATGCTGGCATCAGAGACAGGATCATGGTTTACTTTTTGTCAAAAAAGGACCCACAGGTAAAGGCTGTTCTGGACGAATATAGAAATACTGCAGCTGCAGTACATATGATCAAAGAGGAAAAGTATTCTGCAAAGGTAATTATACCGGAAAATTCAGAAGAAGAAAGTGGTTCATTTCTTCTGGACTTATATACCGTTCTTTTCTCGAAACCGGTAAGGACTTTTGCAGTATCTGCTGCTATAATCATTATTGCAGTTTCGTCCAGCCTTCTGCGTAAACCGGAACCGCAGAGGATATACAGCAGACAGGAACTTGAACGTGCAGACGCTCAGGCCCGTAAAACACTCACCATGGTAAGTAATATTCTGCATAAAACAAAATCTACCGTTATTGAAGAGGTACTGCCTGAAAAAGTAAGTAAACCAATTAACGATGGATTCAGCATTGTAAAAGATTTTATTCATGAGGAAAAGAAAAATGAAAACATCAACTAAATTCAAAACAACATTAAAACTGCTTGCATTCATGCTCTTATTAGCTCTTTCTTCTACACTGCAGGCTCAGAATAAGGATTATAAAAATGAGCCCGGCTTCTTCGATTTCGGCGATCTGTCGGCTTTTGACACAGGTGATAGAATAACTGAAGTAACTCTTGATGAACAGCTGCTTAAAATGGCATCCGGATTCTCTAAGGATAATAAAAACCTGAATACACTGATGAACGGTCTGAAACTTATCAAGGTTAATACCTTTGCGGTTAACAATAAAAACAAGGATCAGATACTGAGCAAGATAAAATCGTTTGACGATGACCTGATTGTGAAAAAATGGAACAGGATCGTTAAAACAAGAAGCAGCAACGAGAATATAAATGTCTATGCTAAGACCGGCAGCAGCGGCCAGATAATAGGTCTTGTAGTTACCAATTTTTTCCGGAAAAAAGGCGAGGCATCTTTTATTAATATTATAGGCAATATTGATATGGATGCAATGAGCGGGCTTTCTGAACAATTCCAGATCCCCTCATTAAATAATCTAAAACATCATAAAAATAAGTAAGCCTTTGTAATTTAATAGCTTAGGGACTGTCTTTAAAGCCGGTTTCAGCGGATAATACTTAAAAGTTCAGAATAATTTTTTCTTAAATTATTAAATTGAATATTCAGCACACGTAAGTTTTATTCACTAACTGCGGCTTAACAGACAGCCCCTTTTTGTTACTGAATCTTTTTCTATTTCTATCTTTTTCTATTTCTGCATTTTATCTACTTCCGCATCTTTATTTATCCATCTTTATTTATCCCTTTATCCTTATTTATACCCTTAACCCATTTTTATCCCTTCATCGTCATTTATACCCTTATCCATTATTTATCCCTTCACCGTCATTTATTCACTCTCCCCTTCTTTTCCCTTTCTTAATTTCTCAGTATTTTATCTTTTTTGAATTTCTACGAAAATCTAAAAGGATACTGATGCCCTTATTAAAATCTGCACTTTCCATCTTGCTGGTATTGTTCATATTTATGAATGATCAGCTGCCGGCTCAAAACGGCAGTAAACAGTATACTATAACTGAACATATTAAACTGCTTCAGCCTTCATCGCCTGTTATTTCGCCAAATGGCGATAAGGTGGTCTTTACCATCAGAAAACCTGATCTTTCGGCCAGCAAATGGAACACTCAAGTTTACCTGGCTGATGTTAAAAACGGAAATTACACACAAATATCCCCCTCAGGCGAAAATTGTATAAATCCTCAGTTTTCCCCTGATCAGAAATGGATAACCTTCCAGTCTAAAAGAGAATCTTCAACTTCACAGCTCTGGGCCCTCAGCCTTAACGGAGGAAATCCTGTAAAATGGACATCCCTGCAA
>JBLNEL010000352.1:0-3956 GCA_050262615.1 Bacillota bacterium | reverse complement strand
CGACAGATCATTTAATCTTTAATTAAAATTTCAGTAGAAATATATTCTTCGTTTGCCGGATCAAGTAAGCGTACTTATTAGTAAAATATTTTATATCTAATTCTTCTCACGCCTGTTTACCTCTAAACCAGTATATCTATTACTTCTGAGCAACTTTATTTATTATGCTCTGGGCATATCTTAATCGCTCCCTGTCAGAAATAGAAGACTTGTTGTTTTTCAGAAGCAGTGAAAAATAAGCTGCAGCTTTTTTCCTGTCACCAAGCAGTTCTGCAGACTTTCCTGCTCCATAAAGACTGTTAAAGCGGCCTGGACAATTTTCAAGTGAGTGTTCATATTGCACCAGTGCTTCTTTAGGTTTTTTCAATTCAAGTAAAAGGTCACCAAGCATCTCCCTTGCCGGAAGTATTTGTCCGGGCGTTACAGGCAGCTTTTCTGTTGCATCCTCAAGATTTGCTGCTGAGGCTATCGTTTTTAATGCTTTTTCATTTTCACCCTGGGCAAACAATATCCAGGCTTTCACAGCTTCTTTTTGAATTTCTATTTGATCAATCCAGTACTTATTGGCTTCTGATTTTTTGAATGTATTCTGCAATTCTTCCAATTTCTGATGTGACTGCCATGCCTGCTGAACATTGCCGATTCTTGCGGCCCCGATTCCTTTTGCAAAGTATATTAATGCCTCCATTTGTGGAAACTTACTCCAGGGAAAATGTGAATGGGTATTTAAGGAAAGCTTTGCAGCACCTGACCAGTCCTGATATTCTAAAGCTGTGCGTGCAGGAATTGCTGCAAGCGCATAAGCTGTATTTGGTGAAGCCGCATAACTGCCGCTTAATGTATCTAATAATATTGCAAGTGCTTTTGCCTTTTTGTATTCAGACTGCTGAAGATAAGCATATGCAAGATAATCGAGGGCATGAAAATACTGGCCTGAGATCTTCCCTTCTACAGGCATCTTTATTGCAGCTGCAGCTGCTCTCAGATTTAAATCAATTGATTCCTGCCAATATCCAAGACGTGTAAATATGTGAGTCGGCATATGTAATGCATGCGGCAGCTCAGGAGCTATTTTATAGTAACTCCTTGCAATTCTAAGTGCATTTTCTGCAAGCGGGGGAAAATCATAAGCATGAATTGCATAATGGTAGGCTCCCGGATGATCAGGATATTTTTTTAGGATCATTTCAGCAATAGCTCCTGCTTCACGCTGCTTCTTAAATGTCTTATCATCATTCGGAGCTGTTGCTAAAGTTGATAATACGGCAAATAGCCTGGCCTCTATGTCTTCTGGTAGATCTTTACTTGCAGCCTGCCAGGCATCATTAAATGCAAAAAGCCTTTCAGGCTTTGTCTTACTGGGATCATTCTGAAAATAAGAGGCAATTGCCGCCCCGTAGAGTTTCTCTTTTTTTGTCTTTGCCAGTTTCAGTGCAGTCTGGGAAAGTATATAACCTTCTTCCATTGTTTTTTCATCCGGCACATCAGACCATAGTGGATGAATAAATGTCATTGCTCTTCCCCAGTACCCCCAGAAACAATCAGCATCCAGTTTAATTACCTTCTTAAAAGTATATTCGGCCTCCTCGTATGTCATATGATGAATAAGCGCAATCCCGAACCTTATCAGTGTATCCAATTTTGAACTGCAGCCATCGGTGAACTGCACCTCTCCGCATAATGTTTCAGGACTCAGATAATCTCTTTGAGCTAAAGTACTTTTAACTAATGTGCTTTGACCTGAAGTATTTTGACCTGTAGTGCTTCTTTTATCAGAACAGGATGCTATCAATAGTAAATTAAAGCATATTAATATTCCATAAATATAATAGGAGACATATGTGGCTTTCCTTGGATCTTTATTTGTCATAACGCTTATGCCCATAATAAATTTGGAAACTGTTTATTGTGCAGCTTCCCCTCAGATTTATTACAACTATGCCCGGCAGTTTTTAAAATATTTTGCGTCGGCCCCCGGGCAATTTAGTTCTAAGCTATTAATTATATAATTGAATTCAACTCAAATTCCTATCCTTTGATTTTAGCCCCGGAGAATTAAAATCAGACAGAGCATTATACTTAAGAACAGCAATGCCGCAGCTAAAGGTATTTGTCTCTGCAAGTTTAAGATTTAATCTTGAACCTATATTATTAAATATGGACATCCCCTTTCCTAAGGCTGCTGGATTGATAAAGAAATAGTATTCATCTATTAAGTTGTATTTTATCAGATTTGAAACGAATTCTGCCCCACCATAGGCAATTATATCACTCCCTGGCTGCTGCTTTAGTTTTTTGACCTCCTCTGCCAGATCACCTTTTGCCAGTGCTGCATTAGGCCATCTGCTTTTATCCAGAGTTCTGGAAAAGATAATTTTAGGCGTTTCATTCATCTTGCGGATGCCTTCGATATCCTCATAGGCTTCTTCCGGATTAGCTGCCCTCGAAGCCCATGCATCAATAAAGCCTTCGGCCAGTTTTCTCCCAAGTAAAATTAAATCCACCGGCTCAGTTATCTTTCTAACATAATTATTCAATTCATCATCCCAATTCCAGGTTATCCAGTCCATCTCCCCGTTAAGCCCGGCTATATATCCATCTAAAGACATCTGCACCTGCAGTTTTAACTTCCTCATAATTTTATCCTCTTTTCATATAAGATTTTACTACATAAGTAAATCAACAAGGTAAAATGAAATGAAAGTTCCGCCTTGCCTGAAGCATAATTTTCCTGTCATGTGCAAAGTCACAAATATCATTATTTCTTCTGATTTTCCGGATTTTTATAAAGATAATATCAGGCAATGGTTTGACATTTTATTATGAAATGATGTAGGTTTGTACTCTAATTTATTTTTGAGTATGCAATTTCCGCTGCTTAAGTAATGATTTTGGTTTAAGAAAGACGAATTGGTTTTGATGATGAAGTTAGTTCATGCCGCAGAAGATAACAGAGTAAGAAAAAACAGCAAAGAATTTTCTAAGATCACACGGGGGATGTTCCTTTCAGGACTTTCCTGTTTCATGCAGTTGTATCTGTTCCAGCCCATACTTTCCTCAATAGGAAAAGAGTTTTCAATTAATCCGGCTGAAAGCAGTTTTACTGTTTCATTTTCAACTTTTGGAATTGCAATAGGATTATTTGCCGGGGCCTTTTTTGCTGATAGAATTTCCCGAAAGCGCCTTATTGGGCTTGCACTTATATGCTCATCTGTACTTACTGTCCTCTCTTCATTTGTAACGGTTTTTCCTCTGCTTGTCTTTATAAATATGCTCAAAGGAATGTTCCTTTCAGGTTCAGCTTCAGTTGCAATGACATATATTGCAGAAGAAATTCACCCTTCTGCTCTGGGGAAAGCTACAAGCCTTTATATTACCGGTAACGCTATTGGCGGCATGAGCGGACGTATAGTTGCAACTCTTATTACCGGCTGGCTTTCATGGAGATGGGCTGCAGGTTCAATTGGACTGTTATGTTTTATTTTCGGTCTCCTCTTTGTAATTGAAGCTCCTTCTTCAAAGAATTTCAAGCCTTATAAAACTGATGTCTTAAAGAACCTGAAGGCTATGAGCATGCACCTGCGCAACCCGCTGCTGCTTTTAATGTATATTTTTGCGGCGCTTAACCTTGGCACTTTTGTCAGTATATATAATTATCTTGCATTCCGTATGCAGTCTGCTCCGTTTTATCTGCCTCACGAAATACTGGCATCAATTTATCTTATGTACTTAGCCGGGTCTGCTGGTTCGATGTCGGCAGGAACATTATCTGATAAATTCAGTTCCCAAAAAGTATTGCCTGCAATGGTATCTTTTCTTTTAGCCGGACTTCTGCTTATGCTCGCTCAAAACCTTGCTGTTGTTATTCTGGGACTTGGTATTTTTACTGCAAGCTTTTTCGGAGCCCACACTACTGCAAGCAGAATAGTAGCACAATATTCTTACAAATCCAGACC
>JBLNEL010000351.1:0-2625 GCA_050262615.1 Bacillota bacterium | reverse complement strand
TAGTACTTGAGAACTTCCTTTCAAAACTGAATGGTTTGGGAATAGTTGAAAAGTCAGCCACATTGGAAGGCAGGAACATGTTTATGATTATCTCTCCCAGGAAATAATTATCAGTATATAAGGCTGTGGATTGCTTAAAGGCAGTCCATTTTTTTATAATTATAGCTTATAAGGCCATTGCATTTATGATATATCCAAAACTACATGTATTTTGGTGAAATTAAAAACCCTGCATGAATAAACATGCAGGGTTACAGTAATCAAGTTACTATCTTCTAAAGCCTCTGTTACTGTTGTTTTGCTGCTTTCTTGCTTTTCTGCAATCAGCGCATCTTTGTGGTTCGTTATCGAATCCTTTTTCTTTATAGAAAGCTTGCTCACTTTCAGTAAATACGAATTCTTTTCCACAGTCTTTACAAACTATAGTTTTATCTGCCATTTCAACATTCCTCCTTTTTTAAAATATTAAGATCGAAAAATAGATTAACAAGTATATTCTAAAAAAGAGGATATGTTTGTTGATCATATTAAATCTTAATAGCAAATGCAATTTTGCATCTGACATTCATTAAATATAACACTTATTTAAATAATATACAACATAAATATTTTTCGGAACGCATATTTGTGTACGTTGTTTATGTTGTGCTATATTTCTGAATAGCGTATTAGAATTGATACAAATATTTTAGGTAAGAATAAATAATTAAAGGAGTAGATACTTATGAATAAAGAATTGGTTATAAAAAAAGAAATTGAAATTAATGCTGATGTATATAAAGTTTGGAACGCCTTGATAAATCCTGAATAGAGATTTAATATTAAAATACTATTAAATAAAGTTTAAACAATCAAGCATAAACAAGTTGATTAATTAATTATGTTACGACACATTATTCTTATTAAGTGTGAATTAAGGTGGAGGTGATAAGCGGATGAGGCGGGTGAGATATCAGGTGGCATGTAGCCTGGATGGCTACATTGCGGGACCGAATGATGAGTTTGATTGGATTACACCAGAGCCTTCGTTTGACTTTGAGGCATTGTATGCGGAATTTGATACATTACTGATGGGTCGGCGCACGTTCGAGATTGTACGTGCAATGGGTGAGAACTTTCGCGGAAAGCAAGTGATTGTCGCCTCGCGGTCGCTTCGGTCAGCGGATTATCCTGACGTCGAGATTGTGAGCGAGGGTCTTGAAGCGCGGGTTCGAGAGCTTCGTGCGCAACCTGGTCGGGACATCTGGCTTTACGGCGGAGGTGGCCTCTTCTCCCAGCTTCTTGCCTGGCATCTGGTTGATACAGTCGAACCAGCGGTGATCCCGATTCTTCTTGGAGGTGGGGTGAAGTTGCTCCCGCAGTGTGGGACGCGTCGGTATTTGACCCTCGTCGGGCACCGCGCCTATCCTAGTGGGATGATTCTCCTTGAATACGAAGTGCGACAGACGACAGATTAGATGTGGGTGCTTGCTGACATATCAGGTTGGATAGAATTGATTATTTAAAGTTGAGTTGACAAAATGGCTGCGCAATAGGCTAACCAATATGACTGAAGTATGTTAATATGCTTATTAGTTATGAAGCTGAATGGAAAGATGAATTCCCGTTTGTAGGAAAATTAAGCAGTCGGCAAATATGAATTTGACAGTAGGATGTGTATCAAAACTCTGAATCAGCTTACAATAGAAAATGAGACTTACTATTAGGCTTGAAGAAATGTGGTTTCATTAATTTGGAGGTAAGAATAGATGAATATAAAATTTGATCCCAATAACGGCGTTATTAAACTCTGTATGAGTGGGATGAGCTTGGAAGATAGCGGAAACATTGAAGACGCAGCCGTGATGTTTCATAAAGCATGGCACGAAGCAACAGACGACTATGAAAGATTTATTGCAGCTTATCATTTAGCTCGTCAACAAAAGAGTATTACAGACAAATTGAAATGGATGGAAACATCTTTGCAGTGTGCACTAAATATAAATGATGATAATGTTAAGAGTGCATACCCAACGTTATATTTAAACATTGCCAAATGTTATGAGGAGTTGTGTGATTCTGATAACGCAAAAAGAAATTATGAATTATCAGATTCATATAAAGGTGCGCCATCTGATGAAGGGCCATTTTATCATGGAACAAAGGCAGATTTGCAGGTTGGTGATTTACTGACAGCGGGTGGAAATTCAAATTACAAACCTGAGCTTAAAATGAACCACATTTATTTCACTGCTAACGCAAATGGCGCAGGACTTGCAGCAGCATTAGCAAAAGGAGAAGGAAGAGAACGCGTTTATATAATAGAACCAACAGGTGAATTTGAAAACGACCCAAATGTTACTGAAAAAAAATTTCCGGGTAACTTAACACGTTCTTATCGCTCACAAGAACCTTTAAGAATTATTGGTGAAGAAACAGAGTGGGCGAAACTGACAACTAAGGAGCGACGTGAATGGCGCGAAAATTTAGCCAAAAACAAGGGCGAAATTATTAACTGAGCATATTTCATATGAAAAATATCGGAAATAAATAAAAGCAATAAATAAATTGGCCCAAAAGCGCTCAAACCAAAGGTTTCCATACTTTCGGTGACAATCACCGATTGTTGGAAACCTTATTTTTGTT
>JBLNEL010000350.1:0-15563 GCA_050262615.1 Bacillota bacterium | reverse complement strand
ACCCTATAATATAAAAAAAAGAAATCACTACTGAAATTGAAGTAAGTACTTCAATGAATATTACTGCAGATTTTTTTGAATCAAATATTTGGCTGATCAAATGATGGATATGAATTCTGTAGGATAAAGATGGCAGGTGACCTTCAAATATACTTTGAGAGATCACTCTGATGACATCAATTACCGGCAATGAAAGCAATATTAAAGGCAATGACAGATCAAGTACATATGTATTCCGGTTTAAAGATACCAGAAGTGAGCACAGTACAAGAAAGTAACCAATAATCAGAGATCCGGTATCTCCAAGAATTATCCTGGTAGGGTAGTTGTTATATTTTAAGAATGCAAGTGTGCTTCCTATAAGGCTTACAATCAATGTGGCAAGAAGAACACTCTGATACGATATTGTAAGGAAGAGGATAACTGAATAATTTATGAGAGATACATTGCTTACCAAACCTTCAATTCCATCCTGTCCATCCAGAGAATTGATAGAAGTAATTGCAATAGTAATAAATGAACAAAGGACTAGATGGTCAAAAGGTTTAGGAATAACAATCCCAAACAGCAAAAGGTGCAGATATTTCTGGCTAAGGTAAAATGTAATTATTATTGCAACGACTATTTGAGAAAGTAATTTTGTCCGGTAACTTAAGCCAAGTGTATCATCAAAAAGCCCAAGCAAGAAAATGAAAAAAGATGAAATTAGAAGAGGTCTTGTTTCATTAAGTTCCGGATAGAAATAAAGCCAGCTGAATGACACTACAATATAAATGATCAAGCCTCCCATTCTGGGTATCTTTTCTGTCAGTATTCTCCTTTTTCCAGGTAATTCAGTCACTTTTACTCTTTTCAGGTATCTTATGAACATAGGAGTCAGCAAGGCAGTAAAGCCATAAGACAGAAGAAAAATCAAAACAAAATTCATTATGCGGCCCCTCCGGGTAGAAATAAGCCGTTAAAGTGAATCAGGGAAACATGATTATCAAACATACCAGGTGATTTGATAAAGCTGCTTTAACGGCTTATTATTTAGTTACATCAACATTATGCTATCTTTAAAATCACACAGAACTTATTTTAACAATAAAAGCTTCTTAGTCTGGACAAAATTCACTGTCTGAATTTGATAATAATAAATTCCGCTAGAGAGGTCATCTGCCTTCAGAGTAAGGTCATGAGATCCTGCCAGCTGGAACTCATCAGTAAGTACCCTGATCGTTTGTCCAATGCTATTAAACAAAACCATTCTGACCCTCATTGCCTCAGGAATAGTATATTTAATTGTAGTACTCGGGTTAAACGGGTTAGGATAGTTTTGTTCAAGATTATAATTCATATTAGCGAGCCCATCTGGTTTAACTGAAAGAACACTGTTGACCGAATTTACCAATCCGTAAGTTCCAAGTGACTTAGTGGTAAACTGAATAGAATGATCAATTGTATCGACCAAAGCCTGAATGATCGTCCAGCCGCCATCGCCGGTTTCCGGTCTCATATTAAGAATAAGGTCTTTTTCCTTATAGCCGTGCAATTCAGTAAGTTCATTATAATACAGAATTACTTTTGCTGTCCAGTCATTTCCCTGACCTTTAGGGAAAGAGAACGAGAACATACGGTCAATTCCGTTATTAATTATTTGTCCAGAGTTATTAAGTGCTCTTCTTCCAGGGCTATAGGTAAGTTTTAGTTCCTGAGGGAATACAGAAGTTGATGTTCCGCTCCATAATATTTCTGCTGCTTTCCTCCCACCAGGTCCTGTGAATACAGATACAGAATCTTTCACAATATAGCCTGAGAAAGTTGTTTGGGCTATTTCTGAAGGCGTATATTCATATGCGCCAATATCTGTTCCGCCTGTTGCAATTGAAACTGATCTGGTTTTTCCATCAATATCTTCAGGGATCTCGGCAAAGGGGAGTCCCTGTCCATTAACTACCCAGCTATTATCAGAGATAGAAACATCGTCAGCTGATTTAAAGCCGGGCTGGTTAGTAACGCTATGATCATCCCATGGGGAGGCAATAAACCAGTCCATAAAGGTTTTCCTGTCAGCCATACCGCAGAAAGCCAGGAAAGAATTTTCTTTTCCGTCTGCATAGAGAAGGTTATGATCGCTCATCAGGTTAGAAACCGTTGTAGAAGAACGGTAAATTGCATATGATTTAGCATTCGGACTCGAGTTGCTGTTGACGAGAATATTATTGAAGATGCGGATATTGCTGCCTTTCATACCGTTACCAATATAAAGAGCATAAGATTCATGGTTATCACGCTCAGTTTCTTCGATAAATACAGTATTGTTTATAATGTTTATTTCTCCAGGTACAGTACATTCAATGCCAGTTGTAACAATTGTTCCCAATCTGCCTGCAACTTTATCCATATCATGCAATCCCCAGATAGCATTGTTTAGAATATTATAAACTGCAGATGCGCTTCCATTTGAAAGCTGTATGCCGAAGACACATGGCTGATAAGATTGAGTATCGGTTGTTGCATTATAAAGGTCATGTATTTTGTTGTATTTGATAGTAAAAATACCGCTGCCTGAAGTAGAAATTGCCCTTAATCTTCTTCCAGGCGTAGTTCCATTATTAGAGCCAATATTCCTGATATTATTTTTGCTGATTATAATCTCGGTTGTATTATCGAAAGCCGTTCCAGCAAAAATACCGAAACATGGCACAATCTGATATTCACTATAAAGGTCACCAATTACTTCATTATTTTCTATCAATGTCTGGGCTACCTTATTAGCGTAAACTCCACGAAGGTAAAAATGCAGCTCATTATTTCTTATAACATTTCCTTTCTGGACATTAAGTGTATCGCTACCGAGGCTAATAGCATTAACAGCGCTAATCTTATTATTTTCTATCGTACAGTTTTCGGCAACAGGACCAGTATTTCTTAATAGTATTCCATTTGAATTGTCATACATAGTTCCTTTTGCCAAAATGATACAATTTTTAACCGTGATATTATCTCCGCAAATATCAAAAGGTTCAAGTCCATATTTACTATCCGAAGTTGTAATTGTAAAATTGCGGGTAGTACCGTTGTCGGTATTTGAACCATCAAAAATTATATAATCTGTAGAGGCTGAAGGATTTCCTATGCGGACAGCAAATTTGTCAGTTTGATTCTGACCCCCGACGTTAAGAATAACGGCAGCTCCAGGCATTGGTTTAAAAGTTACCTTTGTATTCTGAGCCGGTTTGTTGGTCTTAATATCAATTATCAGGGGTGAATTTTCCTGGTATGTACCATTGGCGATCATAAAAGTTACGCCCTGTGTGGTACCTGAAGCATTGAGCGCAGATACAGCTGCATTGAAACTAGTATAATTATCATTGCCGCTGCCGGCAGGGTTAATGGTTTTAGTCCCGTTCAGCTGAGCGAAACTTATTGTTCCTAAGATCAAAAAGAATAACAAGGTTCCTGGTAAATTTTTCATGTTTCCCTCAAATTATTTAGTTAACTAATTATTATAGAGTAGTTCAGTAAGTCTTTCTGAGAGTTCATCAGTATCAACTGCCTGTTCGATAATAAAGTGATTATTAAGCCATTCTGCATTATGGAATTTTGATACATATCGTTCTCCAGTATCGCAGACAATAAATACAACAACAGCATTCTCATCCAGATCTTTAGCAGTTTCCAAAGCTGCACATAAGCAAGTCCCTGTACTTGCTCCGCAGAAAATCCCTTCTTTAAGTGTCAGCATTTTGGCAGTAGTAAAAGAATCAAAGTCATTGACATCAATAATCCGGTCAATAAAGTCGAACTGCAGGTTATCGGGAATGTAGTTTTGTCCGATTGCTTCGACCAGATAAGGCTTACCTTCCTCCAGAATTCCTTTTTCAAAGTAAGTCTTAAATACAGAGCCCAAAGGTTCAGCCCCAATTATTTTAATTTCAGGGTTCATCTCCTTTAGGTATCTGCCAGTTCCGCTAACTGTCCCTCCGGTTCCAATTGCTGCAACGAAATGAGTGATTTTCCCTTCAGTCTGTTTCCAAATTTCCGGACCAGTAGTTCTGTAGTGAGCTTCCGGATTTGAGGCATTTGAGTACTGGTTAATGAAAAATGCATTAGGGATTTCATTAGCAAGTCTGATTGCAGTATTCATATAATGAGAAGGGTGATCTTTTTTCAGCAAATTTGAAACAACGACCACTTTAGATCCCAATGCCTTTAAGTAGTTTACTTTCTCTTTTGATACCTTATCAGTCACAACGAAAATAGTATTATATCCTCTTACAGCTGATATAAGTGCCAGACCAATTCCGGTATTTCCGCTTGTAGCTTCTATTATAGTGCTTCCAGGGTTCAGGATTCCCTGACTTTCTGCATTATTTATCATTGAAAGTGCGGTTCGGTCTTTTATACTTCCTCCCGGGTTGTATGACTCCAGTTTTGCGAATACTCTGGCCTTAAGGTTAGTCCCCACATGATTAAGTTTAATAAGGGGAGTATTACCAATTAAATCCGTGATATTTTTTTGAAAATCCATTAAAGAGCTCCCGATTAAATAATGTTTTAAGCAATATTATTTTCAATCATTCAAATTAGTACTTCTGTTTTAGCAAATGCCTTTTCCATTGTTTTCCAAGGTAAAACCGCGCATTTGAGTCTAGCCGGAGAGTCTTTTATTGCACTAAAGGCTCCAATATTTCCATGTTTAAGAATCTGGTCAGTATTAATATCAGTACTTTCAATTATCTGTTTGAACTCTCTATAGATATCCTCTGCCTGATCAATAGTTTTCCCTTTAAGCAGTTCGGTCATTATTGAGGCTGAGGATTTTGATATAGCACAGAGTTCACCTTCGAACATAATATCATCAATATTATTGCCAACAAATTTGAAATGAAGCAGAAGATGGTCGCCGCAGAAAGCATTAAACCCTTCTTCGGTATGGCTGCACTGGCTGCACTGGCCATAGTTACTTGAATGTTCATTATGCTGATTAATAATAGTTTCGAATTGTTTATTTATTTCGTCAGTTTTCTGAAAATTAACCAGCTGACGTGATTTGCGGTTTAGGAGTTTCTTAATAGTCTGAATAAACACTTCAACTTCATCAAGTGTATTATAGATACCGAATGATACTCTGGCAGTAGCAGGAATTCTAAAAAAGTCCATAACAGGCTGAGTACAGTGATGTCCAGTGCGAATAGCTATACCTTCATTATCAAGATAAGTCCCAATATCGTGCGGGTGGATATCTTTAATTGTGAATGAAATAACAGGCACTTTTTCTCTGGCTGTACCGAAAATTGTTAATTCCTCAAATGCTTTAAGGCCATTCTGCATTTCAGAAAGAAGTTTATGTTCATGAGTTAAAGCTTTTTCAAAATCTATACTATTCAGGTATTCAATAGCACTTTGAAGTCCAATTGCCCCGGCAATATTTTGAGTTCCGGCTTCGAATTTATATGGTAGAACGTTATAAGTTGTTTTCGCAAAAGTTACTCGTTCGATCATATCTCCGCCGGTCTGGTAAGGAGGCAAGTCCTCAAGGAATTCCTCTTTGCCATATAAAACTCCTATGCCTGTTGGGCCATATAGTTTATGTCCTGAAAAAACATAGAAATCACAGTCCAGGTCCTGAACGTCTATTTTGAGGTGAGGGATTGCCTGTGATCCATCAAGAATAACAGGTATTCCCATCTGATGCGCTTTTTGAATTACTTCTTTTACAGGATTAACAGTTCCTAAAGAATTAGAGACGTGTACTAATGAAATAAGTCTGGTCTTTTCATTAATAAGTGTATCGAGTTCTTCTACAATCAATTCTCCATTAATGTTCATAGGAATAATTTTTAACTTTGCTCCTTTTTCTTCACAAATTACCTGCCATGGGACAGTATTGGAGTGATGTTCCATTGCCGAAATAATAATTTCGTCAGATTGCTTGATATATTTTTTAGCAAAAGAATATGCTATAAGGTTTAAGGCATCAGTAGCCCCTTTAACAAATATTATTTCTCTGCTTTTTTTTGCATTAATAAAGTCCTTTATTGTATGTCTTGATTTCTCATATGCCATTGTTGCCTGTTCACTTAAAAAGTGAACACCACGGTGAATATTGGAATTTGAATGTTCATAAAAGTTCTTTTCGGTCTGGATTACCTGAAAAGGCTTTTGAGTTGTCGCTGCATTATCAAAATATACCAGTGGTTTATGATTAATTTTTGTTTTAAGAATCGGGAAATCTCTACGTATGATTTCAATATCAAAAGAAGCATTGTTATGTTCTGGTTTAAGGAATTGCAAAAGATCATGAAACTTAATGTGCATATTATCTCCTTAGCTCATTTTAATATCGCGAAATATTTTAATTAGCTTTCTATCCCATCTGAGCTTCAGTTGAGCGATGGGTAAAAGAGCAGATCCCTGTTCATATTATCAACTGTTTTTAACTTTATCATCATTATAGATAATTTTAACTGGAAGAAGCAGTTCGGGTAATCATCTTTGAAGTAATCAGCAATAACATTCAGATCTGACATAATGAAATTGATTGCCTGATCGATATTTGTTCTTATTCTTTGATCGAGCACTTGGATTTTAAAGTCATTATCTTCTTCATAGTTGATCGCATCACAAAACTCTTTTATCGAACTTTCAAAAAAAGGTATAGTAGATTTTCCGATTCCATGGAAATACAATGTACTTGAATACTTCAGAGATATTTGGTGAACTTCTTTAGCCTTCTCAAGTAATTTTGTAAGCTGAATGTTTTCAAGTTCCTTTGGATCAACAGTCAGCTTTGGCAGTAATTCAGTGAGCAAATCAACTTCGTTAAAGCTAATTAACAGCTTCATTATTGCCTCAGAAACCCTTTGAGTGACCTTTATCAATATTAATTTTGTATTTTTAATTTCCTGTGTTCTGGATTTCTTTAATCTTCTAAGCTCATTATAATCAAGCATAATTATTTTAATAAAGGAACTTAGTCTGGAAATAGCCTCCTCCAGCGAATCGATATTTTTTACTGAGGCAAAGTTAAATCTCATACAGTTTCTAATGCTGTTAATAATCAGTATCTTTCCTTCATAGTCATCCATTCCCGGCAATCCTTATGTTAATTTGCACTCCTGAGAATCCCATCTTTATTTTAATTATCCATCATCAACTCAATTTTAACACATTCATTTACACTAGGAAGGGACAAGTCATATATATTTTATAAAGTACTTTTAGAAGAGTCACAAGTCTTTATTTAATAGTTCCAAACAGAAGTGACATATAGCACACGAAATCCGGGGTTATTTTTGTTTCTCACAATTTTTTGTAATTATTTATTTAGATGTATGTCATTTGTGAAACAGGAAGAAAACAGATTTACAAAAATTCAGGCAGGGGAATAAGATGAAAAAGATCATGCTTCTGTTTACAATTATTTTTTCTTCAATATCTTTCAGTCAGAATTGGGTTTATTATAACACAATAAATTCAAGATTGCCCAATAACACAATAAATACAACAGTAATTGACGAAAGCGGGATGAAGTGGATCGGTACACAGATTGGCGGTCTGATTTTCTTTGACGGTACGAACTGGAAGATATATAATAAATCCAACTCAGGGCTGCCTGATAATGATGTTCAGGCCATAGCAATTGACAAGGATGGTGTCAAATGGATAGGGACAAATAAAGGCGGGTTAGTCAGATATGATGGAGTAAACTGGACAGTATACAACAAGTCAAATTCAATGATACCTGATAATTCAGTACGGGCAATTGCAATTGATGCACAGGGGAATAAATGGGTTGGGACCTATGCCGGAGGACTGGCGAAGTTTAATGGAAGCAGCTGGTTTATATATAACCTGGCAAATTCAGGAATGCCAAGTGACTGTGTCTTATCGCTTGCTATAGATTCCAAGGGAGTAAAATGGGTTGGGACAAACGGCGGAGGGCTTGCGAAATATGATGATGTCAAATGGGTTGTATATAATCGAACAAATTCGGGGACTCATTGCAACACATTTCTAGGCATTGCAATAGATAAGCAGGGTAATAAATGGTTCGCCACTTACAATGGCGCACTGGAAATGTTTGATGATAACGACTGGTGGATCTATAACGAATATAATACACCAATAAAGGATAAGTGGATACATGCAGTTGCTGTCGATCTGCAGGACGTTAAGTGGGCTGGTTCAAACAAGAAAGGGTTATTCAGGTATACAGGCACAACATGGCATTATGATTCAACATACTGGACAGTGTATGATACTACAAAGGGGAATTTCCCTGATACCTGTATTCTTTCAATAGCTGTTGACAGGTATAACAATAAATGGATTGGGACAAATAGTGCGGGAATAGCTGTTTTTAATGAGTCAGGGTTAAAAATTGTGGGTATAAATGTCACAGCCCCAGAAGGAGGGAAAGTCTGGGCTGCGGGCAGTAAGCAGGTAGTAAGCTGGTTTACCAAGAGTGTTGCGGGCAATATAAACATCAAATTATCGACTGACGGCGGCAAGAGCTATCCATATACACTTTCATCAAATATTTCAAATGACGGTGACGAAGTAGTAACATTGCCAACAGTTTATTCAGCATCATGCAGGATAAAGATTGAGTCAGTCTCCGATACCACAGTATATGGGATTAATCCGGGAAATTTTATACTTTCGCCGCTGCCTGAAGTTCCTCTTCAGATATCACCAGCTAACAACTCAAAGTCAGTCGAACTTTCGCCCCGGATAACCTGGAAAGGAAATCAATACACACAAAGTTTTCATTTACTTGTTGCAGAAGATGCCCAGTTCCAGAAAGTTTTACGTGAAGAGGCAGCTCTGACAGATACTGTAATAAAACTACAAAGTTTAAAAGAAGGGAAAAAGTATTTCTGGAAAATAAGCGCAAAGAATGCAGCAGGAGAGAGTGCGTATTCGGGAAGTTGGAATTATACAACACTGCTTAATTCTCCCGACAGTCTTTCAGCTCAGGTCTTAAGCAGGACCAAATTAAAACTCACATGGAATGATAAATCAAATGGAGAGAGTGGTTATTTAATTGAAAGAGGGCAGAATGGTAACTTTTTGTTAATTGATTCGGCGAAATCGAATATTACTTCATATACTGACACTACAGTACAGATTCAGATCCCTTATCAGTACAGGGTTAGGGCTTACACTGCTGATGCATTATCCGTCTACAGCAATGTTGTTACAGTTACAGTTACAAGTGTTAGAAATTCAACTATTGGACCAAAGGAATATGAGCTGATGCAGAATTATCCAAATCCGTTTAACCCGAGTACAGTATTGAGATACAGTATGCCAGAAGAAAGTAATGTTACACTTTCAATTTATAATACACTGGGTGAAAAAGTAAAAGAGGTTGTGAATTCAAGACAAGATGCAGGTTATTTCGAAGTAAAGTTTGATGCTGCAGGTTTATCTTCAGGAATATATTACTATCGATTCGAAGCCAGAGCAACTCAGGGGACCGGTTATTACATGAAAGTCCGAAAGATGATACTCATTAAATAGTATCAAACGATACTGAAAGAGAGTAGTTAAGTACAAAATTAAGAGTCAGCCGGTATTAAGTCAATATACTGGCTGACTACAGGTTTAGAAAGTCTTGTAATGAGCGAAATAGTATTTAGGTCATCGAATTTCGAGGCAAGAAGCCTGATGGCTTCAAAGTCACGGATGTAGCGTTCAACAGCCTCTTTCGAATGATTAGTTCTTTGACAAATTGTAGGGACAAGATACCCGTTCAGATAATCAGCAATGATCTGACGCTTATGAGTCTGTCCGCTGCCAAGCAGCTGTACATTCCCCCTTGTAGGGAGTGGTCTGTTGTAGGTGGATTCATATTCGCGGACATAATCTCCGGCAGTAGCTTCATTTGTAGCAAGTAGTACGGCTAAGTCCAGCTGGCTTAAGCAGGCTCCCTGGTCATAGGCCTGAGTAGTCCATCTTTCAACTCTTTTGAGTCTAAGTTCTCTGTGGTGCATAGGTGTTTTCATGTCATCGATGTCACTTTCAGAGATTATATCAAGGACAACAGGTTTGACTTTAGTCTGAGCCATGGATTTGCCTTTTGAAGGATATTCATCGACAGGCACTGCGTGCCAGACCATCTGACCTTGTTTCAGAAAAGAGTTATCTGTATAGCGGTAGTAGTGTTCAATGAGCATAAGCAGGTCATCAATGATGGCATTAGCCGTAACAATGCCCTTGTCATAACCATAGTGGTTTAAGAACCTATCGAGCAGTATGTTCTTTAAGGATTTACCCTTTGTCCTGCCATACCTTCTTTGTGCAATGGTTTCGGCAGAAAAGTCGCTGGTATTCCTCGGAATAAACTTGAGGGCTGTCATATTGTTTTCTCCTTTATTTTGAGGTTTTTTTTAGTAAGGGAGAAAATATCCTTAAGCCTCTGGCTGCCTTGCTGCTTGTATTTATCATAGAGCTTAATGTATTCACCTATCAGGCGGTGGGAGAATCCTGTGGAGATACGTATCTGATCGTTAGAGAAGTCCTTCATGTGAAGAAGAATGATCTTCGTGAAGTCCTGGATGTATCTTTTAACAGCAGTTTCACTATGATGGGTCCTTTTTTCAATCTCACTGAACTGATAACCTGAAAGGTAGAGTTCGAGTATCTGAGCTTTATGCGTGGTGCCTCTTCCCATGTCATGCCGCCACCCGCGTGATGGTATGGTCAGGCCCTGACGCCTAAGGTAAGCGATGTCACGTTTGATTGTAATGACTGATGTGGTAAGCAGAAAAGCAATATCCTCATAGGAAAGGAGTGCTCCCTGCTCGATTGCCTCCTTTGTAATACGAAGCAGTCTGTGCTGCCTGAGGCCGCTTAAGCCCTTTTGCCTGTATACTTCCAAATCCTCCTCTGCATTGTGCAGTGTGAGGTGAACTGAGATCTTCCTGCAAAGTGATACAGGCTTGCCTGCTGACTCCCGGTCATCAATGGCCAGGTAATGGACCTCTCCGCTTGAGAGCTTCATATCGGCATGCTGAAGGAAGTAATCCTTAATCTGGTTGAAATAGGCCTCTGCCAGAATGGGTGTTAAGTTAAAATCCCTGGATATGTTATTAACAATACTGTTCTGAACAGATTTACTTCTAAGTCTTTCAGAAAAACTGTTATCCATAATGATACCTCTTTAGAGAAATGTGTTGTAAAATAATCATTTTTTCTCTTTGGTATCACTTGATACAAACTAAAAATAAAAAGATTGAGTAAATATAAAGATCGTGCAGATTTTTACAGGGATAGTATTTGTGAACTATCCCTGTAAAGCAATATGAATCGATCTTACTTTAGAAGAACCATTTTTTTCGTTTCGTTGAATTCGCCGGAATTCATTGAATAGATATATATACCGCTAGGAACTTTAAGCCCAAAGGAATCAGTTCCATTCCACTGAACCGAGTGAGTACCTGCCTCAAAGACATTATCAGCAAGTGTAGTTACGACTCTTCCAATGCTGTCATAGACTTTAAGATCAACATGACCTGCTGTTGGAAGCTGGAATTGAATGGTAGTGGAAGGGTTAAAAGGATTAGGGAAGTTCTGGTGCAATGCAAAGGCTACCGGGGCAGCAATATCTTCAGATTCCTTTTTGAGAGCAGGGGTTACAATCATATACTGCATCATGTCATTTTCCTCATGGTCAAGAATATGACAATGATAAGAATATCTACCAGGGAAGCCATCAAAGTGCATAATTAGTCTTGTTATATATCCACCCGGACATTTGACAGTTTCCTTCCATCCTTTTTCATTTTCAGCAGGAGGAATTGGTGCACCTATAGTAAATAAGTTTGCACCTTCAGGAGCCTGATTATTCCCATAATGTTCGCGGTATTCGCGTGCATCGAATTTAATTCTATCCAATACCTGAAAGTTTACAAGGTGGGTATGCATAGGATGAGTATCAGGAGAAAGATTTATGAAGTTCCAGACCTCTGTTGTCCCAAGTCTTGGTCTTTCAGTAGGAGTGCTGCCGAGGAATGGTCTGTTATTAATCTGCATCGGCATTCCATCCATCCACATGTCGGTATCCACCTCATGCAGTGTAATATTTCTTTTCCTTACTGCAGACTTCTCCTTTAATTGGAATACCGGACTTGGGTTATTGGGTATTTTGCTTTTATCCTTTTCCTTAAGTTTTTTATTTACAATAAATTTCATTACAACACCGGTTTCACTAGTCGGACTGTCTCCAATATCAGCAGGGGCAAGGGCGGTATTACGAAGAATTATTTCTTTTCCGCAAAAGTCTGAAAAATCGATAATAACATCAGCTCGTTCACCGCAACCAAGGATAAGCTGATTACCGAAGTTATGTACAGCTGTTCTGGGCAGGAAACCACCTTCGGTACCTATCTGATACATTGGGACATTATAATCCATATATAAATTAAAGAAACGGGCCTGTGCAGCGTTGAGCATTCTAAATCTGTACTTTCTGGGTTCAACTTCCAATTTAGGCCAGATCGTTCCATTGACCATGATCGTATCTCCAAAGAATTCAGGGCCCCATGGATTTAAGTAGAAAAGCTGTCCATTTTCATCAAACTGTTTATCCTGAATAACAAGCGGGATTTCGTATTCTCCTTCAGGCAGGTGCATAGCTTTCTCTCTGTTGTCTCTTATGAACCACAGGCCTGCAAGACCGGCATATGCATTAAGCCTGGTCTGTCCTAATGCATGGTCATGATACCACATATGTCTGGCATCCTGAATGTTGGGATAAACAGATTCAAAACTTTCACCAACAGAATACCATGCTTCAGGTCCGCCATCATAGATCTCGGGGACCTTAGCGCCGTGCAGATGGACTGAAGTCCTTACCATCGGTTTATCTTCAAGATGCATCATCTTTAGAAGCATCATATCCTGTTCAAAAATATGCTCGCCAGGTAAATTGTTTACCCATTTTACTTTTACGATGTGATTGGTTTTTGTTTCAATAGTGGGACCTAAATAACCTAAGCCTCCATATCCCCATGTTCGTGTTAAGGGCATCTCGGAGTGAAAGCGGTGTGTACCTTCTGCCATTTTGATAGTATAATGAGTCACATCTTCCGACTGGTAATCCGGAACGGCTACAGGAATTGCTGAAAGTAACGGATCTTTGAATTTTGTAAGTTTAGATGTGTCGAAAAATGTGGTTGGTGTATCGGGAAGTAATTTCTGCCAAGGAATGAGCATTCCCATGCCTGCCATTCCTAATTGCCTTATAAAGTCACGCCTGTTACTCATACAGAAGCCCTCCTTATTTTTTGTTTAATTTAATCTGCCAGACGTTTCATTTAATTTATCTTTCACTTTTTATATAGTTTTCTGTAGTTAAATGGCTTTCGTACTGATTTATAAGTTGACTCATAACATGTTGGCAAAACTTTTCTGAAGGACAGAATTACAGTACATTTTTTTTTTCAATATTCATAGTGCCATTTTTTTTCTCCATTAATTTTTTCACAAAAATAAAATTCAGGAACTTACTTTTTGCACTAAAAAGTTGAACTTAATACAAATGCTAAAGTCTAAGCCTGATTGCATCAAAGTCATATATAGGCTATATTCTGATAAAAACTTAGCTGAAATTAATTCCCGATCATATGGATAAAAGAAGACGTATAGTTTTGCCGGTCATTTTTCTATTGATGTTGTTCTTTAACATCAGAACAAATGCAGAGGTAAAGGATTCTTCAGTTACAATAATTCTTCCAAAAGGATTACTCAAAGTACAGGTCTGTTCCGACGAAATTGTTCATATCACGCATACACCGACCTACCATATGAAAGCTGATACCAGTCTAAGTGTAACAGCCAAATGGAAGAGTGTCAGTTATTCAGTATCAAGTACACATGAAGAGACAAAAATAGCAGCAGAAAAGCTTACTATTCATATAGATAATTTAAGAGGGACAATAAGCATTTATGATAAATCGGGAAGTATTCTATTACAAGAGAATGCAGATAATCCGGTGATATTTACTCCAACAATTATTGCCGGCGAAAATACATATAATGCTCAGCTGAACATAAACTTTTCAAGCAGCGAAGGAATATTTGGTCTCGGACAGTTTCAGGATGGAGTAATGAATTACAGAGGTCAGGAGGTCGTGCTTGTGCAGGAAAACACCCAAGTGGCAGTGCCATTTTTATTATCATCAAAAAAGTACGGTCTAATGTTTGATAATTATTCCAAGATCAGATTCAGTGATAAAGGTAAAATCTCATATATATGTTTTGAGGTTGCAGATCAGATAGATTACTACTTTATTGCAGGTTCTGATATGGATGAAGTTATCCGCGGCTACAGGGCTGCAACCGGTCAGGCCCCGTTATATGGAAAATGGGCATACGGATACTGGCAGTCAAAAGAACGATATAAAACTCAGGATGAGATACTAAATATTGCTGCTGAGTTCCGAAGACGAAAAATTCCAATAGATAATATTGTTCAGGACTGGCAGTACTGGGGGCATGACAATGCTTACTGGAACGCAATGCGCTTCGATTCTTTAAGATATCCTAATCCCGCGGGGATGATAGATAAACTTCACAATAGATACAAAACACACTTGATGGTAAGCATATGGCCTGTGATAGGACAAAAGGCAGAGCTGTATGATAAGCTAAAACAAAAAGGACTTCTTTATTCGCCTTATCATTGGACCGACGGGCACACGTATGATGCCTATAGTCCTGAAGCAAGGAAGCTATACTGGAATGAAATTAATAAGGGGTTGTTTTCACTTGGAGTTGATGCATTCTGGATGGATGCGACAGAACCTGAAGTAGTTTTAGCCCCGCACGAGCGTTCGATAAAAGAAGCTTACCGCAACTATATAGGCACGATGGCTCGATATCTCAATCCCTATTCACTTTTAACTACCGGAGCAGTGTATAATGGGCAGCGTTCAGTTACTTCTGAAAAGCGGGTTTATATACTTTCGCGATCAGCTTTTCCGGGGCAGCAAAGATATGCAGCTACTACATGGTCAGGAGATATAGTTGCAGACTGGCAAGTATTCAGAAATCAAATACCGGCAGGATTAAATTTCTGTATGGCCGGGCTGCCGTATTGGACAAATGATATTGGGGGATTTCATATAAAGCGGTATGGAGGATTTCCCGAGGGGTGCAATGATCCTGGTTACCGTGAACTTTATGTCCGCTGGTTTCAGTTTGGAGTATTTAATCCAATCTTCAGATCACACGGTACAGATAGTCCGCGGGAGCCCTGGCAATTTGGAAGGCCAGGCAGCTGGGCTTACGATGCAATAATAAGTTATGACAATCTGCGATACCGTATGATCCCATATATCTATTCCCTTGCCTGGAAAATAACAAATAATGGATACACACTAATGCGGGGGCTGCCGATGGATTTTCCAAATGATACGGCTACATACCGGATTAATGATCAGTTTATGTTTGGTCAGGCAATACTGGTAAATCCGGTTACTGAACATATGTATTATGGGCAATCCTATTTAAGCGAGACTATACCACGCACGCGCCTCAGGACGCCTTTTAAGCAGCAGGGAGGT
>JBLNEL010000349.1:0-4366 GCA_050262615.1 Bacillota bacterium | reverse complement strand
ATAAGAAATTCCGCTAATTTATCAATATCAAACGGTTCAGCTTTATAACCATTATATCCATCAATTACCAGATCAGGAACCGCACCCAGATTTAATGATACAATAGGAAGTTTGTGGGATAATGCTTCAACAAACACATTCCCAAATGGCTCTATCAATGTGGGAAGACAGAATACAGCTGCATTATTGTAATATGTGCCGACATCTTTAAGATCAATTTTCCCTATGATCCGGCAATTCGTAATATTTACATCCGGAGAACATCCGACTATGGTAAGCTTGGCGTCAGGATGAACCTTAAGTACCTTCTTAAAAGCTTCAATAAGTTGTACCCCCCCTTTCCTCTCCCAATCCCTGCCTACAAACAATATGTTCTTACTGCGGTATTTACTTTCATCCTCTTTTATTTCTTCCAATGGATTGACATTCCCCCCGACAAAAGCACAGATAACCTTCTCTTTTGTAATGCCGTATTCTTCAACCATCATCCTGGCCATATTTGAGCTCCATGTAAAGTTAAGCAAAGCATTATCGTAAATACTTCTTTCAAGCTCAATCCACTTCATTGTATTCTGATGCCATTTATTAAATACTGGCAGGTCAAAATAATAAAGATGAACTATATCAGTGTAAACAAAATGAGGAATACCGGGTGTACTTCCATCGAACATAAACATCATCTGAAAAGTGAATTCATAGTTACCCATTCTGACATGGCGGTTGATAATTCGCTTGACTTTTTTGAATATGTAAGTGGTTCGCATAAAGTAAAACATGAACTTCTTCTCACCATAAAGATAATGGAAGAAGTATTCCTTTATCATAAACAGCAGATTTAAGGCTGCAATAATATAATTCTTCCTTAAGATATCAATTATCTTTATTGTCTCAATTTCACGATCAGGAAAATTTTCCTTTAATACCTTTAAGGCACTATCCTTTGAAGGATGATAAATGCCATCAGTTATAAATAATACCTTCTTCATACTTAACTTTATTTTTTAAATATATGATGCGGGCAATTGAAAATATTAAGAACAATTGCAGTAATCAGGCAGCATTAATGATCAATAAAAGCAATTAATATTAATGATAGTTAAAAGCAGTTCTGCGGTAAATGTAATTAATTAAGGCTTGCCTTTTTGAAGAAGTGTAATGAAAGTTGATCAGGCTGATCTTATTTATTATCAGGTAATATGGCCTATGTACAATAATTAACAAATGTCTTCCTGCAGCTCTCTGCTATAAATAAAGAAGAGAGCTGCAGAAAAAATATATTAGTTTATTCCTTTGCTGCCGAAAAGAAAAAGCATTGGCCTGTATAAACGTTTTGCCCAGGCTCTTTCGTTGTGCTCTGCATTCTCATCAAAAAATGTCTCAAGATCATTTCCTTCTTTGAACCCCTTCCCCTTTAAGGCTTCAATTGCTTCATCAATACCAGGACGCAGCTCACTCTCGAGCGCTATGCCTCCGTTGTCAATATATAGCTTTATATCTTTTTTCTTACCTTTATAAGCATAGATGTGCGGCAGATAATCCAGTTGCCTTATCTTAAACGCAGGCGATAAACATGCAGCTTTTGAAAAGACATCAGAATATTCCCATGCCAGCATCAGGGAGATCAATCCGCCCATCGAGGACCCCATTGTGGCCGTGTTATTCCTGTCCGGCAGTGTTCTGTATGTCTTATCAATAAAAGGTTTCAGGTCTTCTGCTATGAATTTCATATATGCATAGCCGCTGTCTGTATATGAGTATTCAGCAAAACGATCCTTGGTATTATAAATACCAACAATGATAATGCTCTGCATCTTTCCGGCTTTTATTAAACTATCTGCAGTTCCATCTGCACCCCAATCAACACCGAAACTTGATGTTGCCGGATCTATAATATTCTGCCCATCATGCATATAAAGTACAGGGTAACGTTTCGATCGGTCAAGCTGATAATCAGGAGGTAACCAGACAATAATATCCCGAGGATTTATTTCAGATCCTTTCATGTTCCTGTGATATTCCACTGTACCGGTAATCTTACCTTCAACTTTCCTAACACCTGACCTCCAGCTATCTACAGTAAAATTTACTGCTGTATCATTGCTTATTTTTAAAATATTATTCTGAGGAACTGTGCCGTCAGGATTTAATGCTTCCTTTTCCCATGAGCCAAGCGTAAATTTATATTCGCAGGACGTGCCTTTTGAAATTTCTATAGTCCGCGACCATGTATTATTATCTTTCTTTTCCAGAACAATCTGATCAGGCTGCCAGCGGCCAAGTTCATCAGAGTTCCCAACTATATATACCTTTTCATTTTTTTCAAGAACTTTTGTTTTAACGTTGAATGTTACCTTAACACCATTTGATTGCTGAGCAAAGATCATTACTGAATACCCCAGCAGTAATATGATGAATATCTTGGACATAAAGCTTTCCTTTAGTTGTAAAAATCAGGACCAAATTTATTAAATAAACTGGATAAAATGCTAAACTCATTTTTTCCATTTAATATTGCAGCCGATACTAGGTATCTGTTCCTTAAAAACTTCTTTGCCTGCCAGATGCTGATCCAATGCCAGCTTAATATCGTGCCCTGTTACCTGAATGTTATTACCAGGTCTGGACCCATCAAACTGTCCTCTGTAAATTAACTGCACGTCTTTATCAAAAATATAGAAGTCTGGAGTACAGGCTGCCTGGTAATTCCGTGCTGCTTCCTGTGACTGATCATATAAATAAGGAAATGAAAAATTGAATTGCTTAGCTAATTCTTTCATTTTCTCAGGAGAATCTTCAGGATAATTTTCAACATCGTTTGAACTGATGGCAATGAAAGATATCCCCTTTGAAGCATATTCCTTTGTAAGATCAACTAAAACAGGAAGTATATGTTTTACATATGGACAATGATTACATATGAACATGATCACTGTTGCCTTATCAGACTTTAATTCTTCTAATGCTATATCCTTTCCCGTTACTGTATCTGGTAAAATGAAAGACGGGGCTTTTGTCCCAAGTGGAAGCATTGTTGATGGAGTTGCAGACATATTGCTCTTCCTTGCATTAAATGTTTTTTATTTATTTTATTCTATTTTTTTTGGCAAACTAATTTATTAACCGTTAGAGCTTTGATAGTATTTCCTGGTCTTTCTTCTTTAAACCTTTTACTACCTGATCATATGAGTGATCGATAAGCTGCAGGATCACTTTATCTGAAATTGTATTATCAATTATAATTGTATTCCAGTAAGTTTTATTCATATGATAACCGGGTTGAACAGATTCATACTTTTCCCTTAGTTCAATACATTTCTCCGGCTCGCATTTTAGATTTATCCATAGGGGAATTGATTCGAGACTTGCCAGGGCAAACATTTTATTCATTACTTTCATAACCATTGTTACTTCATCAAAAGGATATGTTTCAGTCACTCCCTTTTTTGAAAGGCAATATTCTCTAAAGGTTTCAATATTCATATAAAAAGATCATATATTTATTTAATACTATATTTTTCCTGTATCCATCGCTTAAATTAGAAATATTTTTACATACATTAAAGAGTTACAATTTTTTATTTTTTATTAAAATAACTACAGGTTATCTGAATGAATAATGAAGTTGCAGTCGGTGGCAAGATATATAAAAGCTTAAGCTATCCTGAGTACACAGATAGAACAAAGATCAAACTCTTAAGTACAAATGTCAATAATATGACAGAAAGTGAAAGAAAATTATTCGATTTCACTAAACTAAATCTTCAGAGGAGTCTTAGGATCGAGAAAAACTATGTTACTTCAGAACAAATAAAGACACTGGTCGAAGCGATTTCCACGGAACAGTTATGGTTAGTAATAACTGAAGACTGGTGTGGAGATTCTGCCCAAAATGTTCCCCATATTTTCCGGATCGCTGAACTGAATCCGCGAATAAATTTCAGAATTATTTTGCGTGATGCCAATCTTGAACTTATGGACCAGTACTTGACAAACGGCACAAGAAGTATTCCAAAGCTGATAATATTCGATCATCAGGACAATGAGATCTTGCGCTGGGGCCCGCGTCCTAAAGCAGCACAGGATCTTTATTCTAAACTTAAGGATGAAGGCATTCCTAAGCCGCAGATTTATGAAAGCTTGCACAAATGGTATACCTTAGATCAGGGGAAAGAATTGGAAAAAGAATTTTCCGCGATACTGCCTAAATTAATTAGCTCTTAATAAAACAATGAATATTTATAACATTTCCATAGGCTTATTCTGATCCTGTATATGACTCTCTTATTATTTCATGAATAAGCCTCCTGCTTTCTTCAGGAGATATATCTTTCTGCTGCTCAACTTTTTCAGCTTCTGAAGCTAATTC
>JBLNEL010000348.1:0-6018 GCA_050262615.1 Bacillota bacterium | reverse complement strand
GTGCTAAGTGATCAGTGTATTGCTGCAGGAGTTCACTTTTACTTCAAATCCTGGGGAGAATATCTCCCATGGGAATATGATGTACAACCACCATTTCTAAAAAGTCAAGCCGGCCACTTTGTTGATGGACACCAGGTGAACATAATAGATCCATTTACAGGTGACTTTTCAAAAGAGTGGTATGATACTTTTGAATTTATTTCCGAGGGACTACCAGACTGTAATTTTCAAAAAGTAGGTCCTAAGAAATCTGGTTTTAGACTGGATGGCTTAATATACAGAAGTTTCCCAGAGGTGAAGTGATGGTCCAGCAACAAAATAATATCGGAAGATATTTTACAATCGAAGAAGCTATGAAAGCACTTTCATTGATTAAAAGTATTGGTATAGAAATAATATTCTACAGTAATGTAGTAAAAGAATATGCTGAGAGTGGATTTACAAGGATTGCTGATCATTATCAAAAAAAGGTGAGGGATCTAATATCTGAAATTGAAGAATTGGGAGTTATTTACAGAGATTGGAATGGAACCCAATATTTAATAGAATTTCCTTCTGTTATTAATAATCTGGAAGTAAGCCTCAGCTGGAAAAGTGATGAAGAAAAGATTGAATATTTCCATATGCCCTGGCGGAGTTATAGCGGAAGAGAAAGAATTCCAATAGACTACTTGAAACTATTTTATCAGGATAAACAATGAATCTAAAGAATTATACTTCTCAGGTACCAGCCGACCGCAGCATTATGCTGATCGAGAAACTTCTTATCGATGCTGGAGCAACAAACATTTCCAAAGATATTAATCCTCAGACAAAGGAAGTAGAGGGAATAATATTCCAGATAGCAGTAAACGGTAATTTACTACTTTTTAAGCTGCCAAGTAAAGTTGACCAATGCTTTAAATCCTTGTGGAAAGAAGTAAGAAGAGTAAATGCAACCACCAGAAAAAACACAATGGATCAGGCCAAACGTACAGCTTGGAAACTTCTCTATGATTGGGTAAGTGTCCAGGTAAGTCTTATCCAGATCCAGCAGGTTGAATTACTCGAGGTATTCTTACCCTATGCGTACAATGGGGAAAAGACTTACTATGAAATGATCAAGGAAAACAATTTTAAGCAGCTGACGGAAGGGAAGTAAGATGAAAGAGAAGATAAAAGAGATACTTGACAAAACACTACAGATAAGCTTGGAGAGTATAGATGAATTTGATGGAACAGAAGAAAGAATAATTACTGGCAAACAGCAAGCATCAGCCGAAATCGAAAAACTATTCCCTGTATGGATCCCCATTAGTGAAAGATTGCCGGAAAAGTTAGAAGGTAAAACATGCTCTAAACAGGTGCTAATAGTAGGATTGTTAGATAATAATGAATATTGCTATGAAACTGCAAGATATTTTAACTGTGAAGATGACGGAAAGCAATGGGGATACTGGACAGCAGCACACATTATACCTCTTGCATGGCAAGAAATCAATACACCCAAAGAGATATTAAAGGGTTAATTAAATGAAAGAAGAGATAACCAAAATATTAAATAAAAATCTATGTACTGTTGATACTGTACACCACTGGAATAATCCCCAAATAAAAGGTATACCCGAGGCAGCAGCAGAGATTGCGGAGTTATATAAAACTATAAAGTACGAAAACAACCTTTTAAGGGTATTACTTTGGTTAAGACATGGATGCAAAACATTTGGAAGCGATAGTCAAATGAAGTGTGATAAATGCGGAATAGATTTTGAAAAGGACGATCCGAGAGGTATTAAACAAGTTTTTGAAAGTCAAGATTTACGATCTTTTCGAATACAAGAGACTGGAAAGAGGAAAAAACGCCCAGGACAAATCAGTGAAGGAATAGCCTTAAAATTAATTCTCAAAGCGGTTTTAGTGATTCTTCAATATTTAGCTGAATACAAACACCAATCCTTTTTCTCAGATAACATAAAAGAAATCGAAACCTATTTAGAGAAAGTAAAATGAAAGAAAAATTGTTAGCAGCCTTAAAGTGGATTATTGCTGTCCCAATAGCCATTTACCTAATCTTTGCTGAGAGACATTATTACATAGTTTCAACTGGATACTGCGAAGTATTAAAACGTAGGATGTGGAGCAGGATCGTATTTACTACAAAGGGTAAAGTTATTCCAATAAGAAGTATCGAAAATAAAATTAAAGAAGAATGTGCATGGGAATCTTGTATCGTTGTTTCCATTACTAAAATATCAAAAACTATGGCTCTTTATGCCGATAAAGAGATGGATGTTGAAATTTCTGAAAAAGAATGAACAGAGGGGAAAATGGGTAAACAATTTTACATAATAAGCTTAAAATGGACCAATAAGGATGATGGATATATCACTTTGTGGCGTACCAATGGATATGGGTACTGTTGGAATAGAGCTTATGCAGGGATATTTGACGAAAAATATATTCAGAAAAACCATAGCACTCCTGATGATAGCACAAAGATTGTTCCACAGGATGTTGTTGATAGACTCTGGACCGGAGGATTCATTGATGATCAGATTGCAGCTATACTTCCGAATACCGAAAAAGTTAGAAAAGCATTAGGCATTGAATTAAACCAGTTTAAGAGGCTTTACCGTTCTGAATGTCCTTCAAAATCTGATGTAGAAGGCTTCAAATTACCAAATATAAAACATGGAAACCATATTGTCATAAAATGGGAAGATGTTGGAAAATATCTTTCAAGTCAGTTAACTGAAGATCTTTATTCAGTATTGAATTTAATCAGTGAGGGCAGGGAAAAAGATGGTAAGAATACGAAGAATGAATATTATGTCTGCAATACTGATGAACCATACGCAGATAAGGTCCGTAGAGTAATACTTGAAGGTGAGGCAGAAAAAATAAGGAGAAACGAAAATGTTTGATAAAACAATCTTACAACCTACGCATACCGAATTTATTCCGTATGAAAAGACGGTAACAATAAATCGCGCTCCTACGGATGAAAGCATAAAGTTGCTAAATGAAATGTCAGAAAAGGTAATAAATAACATTATCGGTACTTACAAACTTGAAAATTGCCCAATTGACAACATAGCAATACTTGTTTTAGCTCCAATTGATATGAATCATAGATTGGTTATTAAATTCAAGATTAATGGGAAGGAGCATATTGTTAAAGTGGTTATAGAGCCCCAATATCTGATGGATAAAAGTACAATGATAAATAAAATTTGTGAAGAGATAAAAAATGCCATGAATCACGAAATCATGATGACAATTCTTAAAGATGCCAAGGTAAATGAATTAAACAACCTTTATAGACGAATATAACCAAATGCATGGAGCTTCGGAAGAGCCGATGAAGGATAGCCGGATCGTAAACCGGTAAAGACCATGCGACATATAAACAAAACGAATGGCCGGAGATAAAACTCCGGCCGGCTTAAAAACTGAGGGGAAAATGATAATAAAATACTTTTTTAATGATACCGAAACCACTGGAACTAATTTCAGAATACATGGGATAGTCCAGCTGGCAGGAATGATAGTCTATGAGGAAAATGGAAAATTTGAGACTAAGGAAAGATTTAATTTCGAAGTAGCTCCATTTCCGCAGGATGTGATTGAAGATGAAGCACTTCAGATTTCCGGCAGGACCAGGGGAGAAGTTGAACTTTACAGAAATCCGATTGAAGTCCATGCTGATCTTATGGATATTCTTGCTCGCCATTGTGACAAGTATAATAAACAGGATAAGTTATTCTTTATTGGATATAATGCTCCATTTGACAGTGATTTTATTCGTAAATGGTTTGAAAAATGTAATGACAAATATTTCGGTTCATGGTTTTGGAGCCCTGCAATTGATGTAATGTCAAAAGCAGCTGACCAACTTAAACCTATCAGACACACACTCCCAAACTTTAAACTTCAGACTGTAGCCGATTACCTGGGAATATCGGCCGAGGGCGATTATCATGATGCATTAAAAGATATTGAAGTTACAAAGCAGATGTACATAAGACTTACTCAAGGAGTAGTAGAAGTTCAGGAGGAAAAGCTATGATTAAAGTATATGGTTGTTCAGATGATCTAATAGAGATCGAAGGTGATATAAAAGAGGAATTTTCAAAATTTGGTACATCAGAAGATGAACCTTGTTTGTTGGCCTTTGATAATGGAACAATACTCAAATGCTTCTACGACAATGATGGAATTTGGAGATTCAAGGTTATAAGTCATGGGAATACTACTGTTTGGATTAAGCAGCCCGATCTTTCAAAGGATGAAGAATCAGAGACAGCAATTATTGATGTTCCAGTAAAAATAATTGCTTTTGGAGCAAACATGGAATATTGCAAAGTACCACAGAAGAAGAATAACAATGGCTAAATGTAAGTATTGTAATAAGGAAATTTATTTCCTAAAAACGCAAAACTCCAGATTGGTCCCTGTTGAGCCAATTTACCTAACTCCTGCAGAGATTAGGGATTGTCAGGAGAATTTGAAAAGACTTTTTATTCCATCAAGACATGTTCCTCATTTCAAAAACTGTATTGGAGAGCAGGGTAATGAAAGAGATAATTAAAAAAATTATTATTGAGCTAAAAGCAACTATTTTTACAGGAACATCAATAATTGAAATTGCCTGGATTATAATGATCGCACACCTTTTTTCCTGGTTATGGAAAGATAATTCTAAGGAATTCTTTCTAAAAATGACTCTTTTCCTAGCTATATATTGGGAAATTCTGGATATAAAAAGAAAACAAAATAAACTATTAAAGAGATTAGAAGATGAGAATAAACTTTAATAGTGAACTGGCGAAAGAAATAATATCCGAGTTCGAACAATTAAATCTGTTTGAAGATGAAAAGACGGTAATTCAAAAACTTTCCGGAAAATTTTCAATGAGCCCGGAAAATTTAAGTAAGTATCTGAAGAATATTGAGATAAGAAATAAAGAATGCCTTTGTGGATATTTATTCCCGGTAAAGAAAGGTGAATCATATAAATATTGTCCAGAATGCCGGCTACTAAAATATAGTCCAAAGCAGGAGAAGAAAGAAAAAAAGAAAAAAGATTCCGAGAATTTCTCTTGGGATGACATAAAAGACAGTATTATGTACATCAGATAAAACATCAATTCAAAATTAAAGGATAAACTAAGATGGCTTTAATAATTATTCAGCAGCTAATTATTATTTGGTTAGTAAAAAATTTGATGAATTACAGAAGGGTAATCTCAATTTTAGATAAAAACACTTTAGATTGGCTGATTAATGAGGGTGAATTAAGAATTTCAGGCAGGACCATAAAGAAAAAAGTATCCTATAATCAGATTTTTGATAAGTGCAAAGAAGTTTTCCAGGGATTAATAATAAAAGTTGCTTACAGGCTAATAAAAGCCAATGCATAAAATGTTAACTAATATAGGGTAAAAAAGGGTAATGATAGCAGATGTAATTGAAATATCCAGGTGTAAAGGCCATTGTTGCAGGGCCTTTACTCTGCCATATTCCCCAGAAGAATTAGAAGGATTAAAAAATAAAACAATATGTGAAGAATCAGACTTTTATAAAGTTCCACGCATTGTCGAATATATTGGCAGTTTTGCTTTTGATGTTGCAGGAAATCTTCTCCCTTATGAAATGTACTGGTACACTTGTAAACATTTTAATAAAGAAACCGGTGATTGCATGAATTATGAGAATAGACCTTATATGTGTAAGGATTTTCCATACTGGGGAAGTTATAGATTAAAGTCCTGTACTTATCGGGAATGTGAAATGAAAGTAGAGTTTGAATATATATGGGAGATCTAATAAAGTGACATTCCAAGAAATATTAACTAAAGGAAATAAGAAATTCACCAAAGAATTTGAATTAGTGTATTGTAATGTATCCGGAAAGCCATATGCTGCATATAGAAATAAATTCTTCCTAGTGCAACTATTCAAAGAAAAAAATGATGTTATCAGATTATCGATCTGCAGAACTGAAATAAATAATAAAGTGGAATGGAAGGATAATAT
>JBLNEL010000347.1:0-4645 GCA_050262615.1 Bacillota bacterium | reverse complement strand
TTAATTTAAGTGTTAGACCAAAAAGGCAGGGGTACATGAAAAAAATATTTGCAGCTTTTTTCTTCTTTTCCATTCTTTTTAATTTTACTTTGCTGAAAGCAGATACAAAGAACGATACGGTGTTATATAAAACAGAAAGTAATATTTTTTATCGTGAGGGTCAGAGCGGAAGCATTACAGAATATATGAAAAGCAGCTGTCTGCTGGATATTTATTATCCTGCTAACAGAACTGATTTTAGTACAGTGATATGGTTTCATGGCGGAGGACTTACCTCAGGATCGCGTTCGATTCCGGATGAATTAAAGCAGCGGGGATTTGCCATTGTAACTGTCGATTACCGTTTAAGTCCGAAGGCTCTTTGTCCTGATTACATTGATGATGCGGCAGCTGCTGTTTCGTGGGTTTTCAAGAATATCGGCAGATATGGCGGCAATCCGGAAAAAATAGTGATTTCCGGTCACTCAGCAGGCGGTTATCTTGCAATGATGATAGGTCTTGATAAAGAGTGGTTAGAAAAATATCAGACAGATGCAAATAAAATAAAAGCATTAATTCCATTAAGCGGTCAGGCGATAACACATTTTACTATAAGAAAAGAAAGAGGCATACCTGAAACTCAGCCTGTTATTGATAAATATGCTCCGCTTTTTCATGTAAGAAAGAATGCTCCGCCTTTAATTTTAATAACCGGGGACAGGGAGCTTGAATTACTTGGAAGATATGAAGAAAATGCATATTTAATGCGTGCGATGAAGTTAACAGGTCATACAAAAACAGAGTTATATGAACTTGACGGATTTGATCATGTCGGGATGTTAAGACCGGGTTATGAGCTGCTGCTGAAATTTATAAGCAGGGAAGAGAAAGGGAAATAAGCTGTGAAATAATAATAAAAAACCCCGGTTTAACAATCCGGGGTTTTTCATTTATACTTTGTCTTAACGTTATATTCTGTCTTTCCAGTATTCTATCTGTTCTTTTACTAGCGAGGGATTTGGAGATCCAAAGGTTTTTTTCCGTTCCAGTGCTGTCTTTATATCAAGACATTCCAGAGCAGAACTATCAAAAGCAGGGTGAATTTGCAGCAGGTCATTCAATGTGAATTTATCAAACATTATACCTTTTTCTTCTGCTGATTGAACTACTTTGCCAACTATATGATGAGCCTGTCTGAAAGGGATGCCTTTTAGAACAAGCCAGTCTGCCAGGTCTGTGGCTAAGGAAAAGTCGCCTTTTAATTCATTCAGGTATCTTTCCTTATTTACTTCAAAAGTTGCAATCATTGATCTTATCATTGAAAGGCAGCTAAAGTATGTTTCAAATGAATCAAAGACGCATTCTTTATCTTCCTGCAAATCCCTGTTATAGCTTAAAGGCAGTCCTTTCATAGTAGTAAGCAGGGAGATATAATTTCCATATACTCTACCTGTCTTGCCTCTTGTAAGCTCAGCCATATCAGGATTTTTTTTCTGAGGCATCAGAGATGATCCGGTAGTAAAGCTGTCCGACAGTCTGATAAATTTCCATTCTGAAGTTGACCAGAGAACAATCTCTTCAGCCAGCCTGCTTAAATGCATCATACCAATGGCGCATGAGTTAAGGAATTCGAGAAGAAAATCCCTGTCGCTTACAGCATCTAAAGCATTTCTGCTGGGGTTATTAAATCCAAGCTCATTTGAAGTAAACTCCCTGTCGAGTGGAAGCGTAGAGCCAGCCCGGGCCCCTGAGCCAAGCGGGGATTCATTTGCCATCTGAGAGGTAAAGCTGAAACGATCAATATCTCTAGAAAGCATTTCGACATAGGCCAGAAGGTGAAACGCAAATGATATCGGCTGTGCTCTCTGGAGGTGAGTATATCCGGGAATAATTGTTTCCATGTTATCTTCAGCAGCTGAAAGCAAAGCTTTCTGAAGATCTTTCTGGTTTTCTTTTATTTCACCGCATGCTTTTTTTATCCAAAGTCTTACGGCAGTAATAACCTGGTCGTTGCGGCTTCTGCCGGTATGAAGTTTTCCGGCTGCCGGGCCAATAAGTTCCTGAAGTCTCGATTCGATTGCAGAATGAACATCTTCAAACTGATCATCATTGGGGTTCCACACGCCGCTGGTATATTCACCTTCGATGAGTGTAAGTCCGTTAATTATCTGTGATTCTTCTTGTTCTGTAAGTATCCCTATTTGTTTAAGCATTGAAGCATGGACCTTGCTGCCCTGAATATCTTCAGGGAGCAAGGTTTTATCCACCTTTAGGGAGGAAGAAAATTTCATTGCCTCATTATCAAGGCTTTTCTTAAATCTGCCGCCCCACAACATCAGGCAACTTCCTTTTTCTCAGCGGCGGTTTTTACCTGTGTCATAGTCTTATACGGCAGGCCATAGATCTTCATAAAGCCAGTGCTTGCCTTATGGTCAAAAGTATCCTCAGTTGTATAAGTTGCAAGCTGCATGCTGTAAAGGCTGTATTCAGAGCTTCTTGAAAGGACTTTCAGGTTGCCTTTATAAAGTTCGAGTTTAACTTCGCCAGAGAGGTTCTCCTGAGTTGAGTCGACAAAAGCCATTAAAGCATTGAACAGGGGAGAGAACCAGAGTCCGTCATAGATAAGGTTTGCGACCTTATTTGAAACTTCCTGTTTGTATCTGAAGGTTTCCTTATCCAGGATAAGCTTTTCTAATTCATTATGAGCCTTATGTAAAATGACAGCACCGGGAGCCTCGTATATTTCTCTGGATTTAATACCTACAACGCGGTTTTCGATAACGTCCATTCTACCTATGCCGTTGCGTCCGCCTATTTTATTAAGCTGGTCAACAAGTTCAACCGGTTCGAGGGCAACGCCGTCTAAAGCAACCGGGATACCTTTTTCAAAAGTAATTGTAACGGTTTCGCCTGTTTCCGAAGCATTTTTAGGGTTAACAGTTATCTGATAAGCATCTTCCGGCGGAGCAGCTGTAGGGTCTTCGAGCACACCGCATTCTATTGCAATTCCAAAGAGGTTTTCGTCAATTGAGTAAGGAGATTTCTTAGTAACCTTTACAGGGATGTTATGTTTTACAGCATAATCAATTTCTTCTTCGCGGCTCTTGAATTCCCAGTCTCTTAAAGGAGCAATTATTTCAAGTTCGGGAGCAAGTGTCTGTACACCAACTTCAAAACGAACCTGGTCATTTCCTTTTCCTGTGCAGCCGTGAGATACAGCATCAGCGCCTTCTTTTATAGCAATGTCAACGAGCATCTTAGCCAGCAAGGGGCGGCCGATTGCGCATGCCATAGGATAAACACCCTCGTAAAGAGCTCCTGCTTTAAGAGCTTTCCAAACATATTCAGTAATAAATTCGTGGCGCAGATCCATTACAACAGCTTTTACAGCTCCTGTAGCAATTGCTTTTTCTTCCAGACCTTCTAATTCGGCTCTCTGACCTAAATTTCCAGTAGCTGTAATAATTTCAGCATCATATTTATCATTTAACCATTTTACCATTACAGAGGTATCAAGGCCTCCGGAATATGCTACCACAATTTTTTTCTTACCCAATTTAAAATATCTCCTTTAGTAATGTTTATTCTTAAAATGAGGTGGCATCATCATCATCATATCTTTAATCAGACCGACCACCTTCTTTACATTTTCATGTGAATTCGGTATTATAAGAACCGTATCGTCACCACCGACTGTCCCGATTATTTCAGGTTTATTTAATCTGTCGATATAGTGAGCCACGCCTTGTGCTCTTCCTGCCAGTGTTCTTATAACGACCATTGATTCGTTATGCTCAACATTAATTATCTCAAAACCAATAAGTCTGGCGATCTGCTTGCCTGATTCATATTGATTCAGGACATAGCGTGTACCTGAATCGCCAAAAGTTCTAATTACGCCAAGCTCAGCAAAATCACGGCTTAATGTAGCCTGAGTGATCGTGATATCCTCTTTGCTTAAGAGCTTTATCATATCTTCATGATTTGAGATAACTCTGCTGTTGAGTATTTCTTTAATCTTATTCTGTCTTTTTAATTTCGCTGACATTGTAATTCCATTTAATTTTTATGAATAATTATGCATACGAAATTAAAAGGAAGTCAGCACTTTTTCCAGTGTCAGTACAAAATTTAGTATTTCTTTTTCAGTAATTATGAACGGAGGAAGTATCCTTAGGACAGATTCGCCTGAAGTTCCAACAACAACGTTATGTTCAAGCATTTTCTGTGCAGCCTTTTTAGCTGAAACTCCCTCATCAAGTTCAACGCCGATAAGCAAGCCTTTGCCTCTTATCTCCTTAATTTCCTTAAGGTTAAGTGAAGCAATAGCATTCTGAAGAAGATTTCCATAAGTATTTATTCTTGAAAGCATTTCATCATCAAGAAGGTCGCAAACGGCATTTGCAGCTGCAACTGCAAGAGGATTTCCACCGAAGGTGGACCCATGGCTTCCGGGTGTCATAACGCTGCCAACTTCTTTAGTGCAGATAGCTGCGCCGAGCGGGATACCATTTGCAATTCCTTTAGCAAGTGTAATTATATCCGGTTTTATTTCTTCCCACTGATGAGCAAAGAATTTGCCTGTCCTGCCCATTCCTGCCTGGACCTCATCAAAAATCAGAAGAAGGTTATGTTTATTGCAGAATTCTCTTAATCCCTTCAGGTA
>JBLNEL010000346.1:0-11412 GCA_050262615.1 Bacillota bacterium | reverse complement strand
AGGAGCCACAAATCTGAATATTACATAATAACCACTTTTAGTCTTCTCTACAGTATAAGCCAGTCTTTTTCTGCCCCATTTATCGATATCAACAATATCCCCGCCATTAACACGGATAAGTTCAGCAATGCGATTGATGGTAGCTTCAATCTGTTCTTCTTCAATTGCAGCATTAATAATAACTGCACTTTCATAATGTTTCTTCAGCATTGTCCTTTTTCACCTCCTTTGGACTAAAGGCCCTCAGTCACTTAAAAATTAGCTGAGAGCAGGAGTTAATAGATATGGTTAATTAAAAAACTCTATTATATAAGTTTTAATATTTTCTGCTACGTAATATATACAACTTACAAGTAAGTGTAAACATATTTTTAATGAGTATCAGGATTTTCAGGTTTCAGGGGACCGGAGGCCTTTGGCTCAGGGCCATCGGGATTTACCGTTTTAGGCTGATCTGATTTACGGGCTTCAGTATCAGCTGGTTTAGAATCCTTTTGTGATTTACTATAATAATCCAAAGCCGATTTAAGTCCGCCTGAAATAAAAGCCTTTAGCAACTGCGAACCAGATTCAAAAGATTGCTCAAGTAAAGCAAATTCATCTTTACTGAAAGGGCTAAGCACATAATCAGCCATTTGTCCCGGCTGGAAATTTCTGCCAATCCCAAAGCGTAATCTGGGGAATTTATCAGATTCGAGGTGATAAATAATAGAACTAACGCCATTATGACCGCCATCGCCGCCTGAAGGTTTGATCCTCAGTTGAGCTGTTTGAAGATTGATATCATCACAGACAACCAGAAGGTCCTCAATTTCAATTCCAAACTGTGCCAGAGCATTCTTAGCGGCCGTTCCGCTCAGATTAACATAAGTTGAAGGCTTAATTAAAACAAAGGGAGAACTATCTGATTCTCCCAAAGCGTAAAAATAATCTTTTTTTGAAGCCTTAAAACTAAGATTTTCTTTTCGGGCAAAATAGTCAAGCAGCATAAAGCCGATATTATGACGTGTGTTGCTATAACTGTTCCCCGGATTTCCAATACCTAAGATTGCCCGCAAAGTAATCTACTATGCCTCTTTAAGCTTTATCTACTTTACCCTTAGCAATTACTTCAGGTTCAGCAGGAGCTTCACCCGGAGCTACTTCCTTCTCAGTTCTAGGAGCAGCGACAGTAACCACAACAGCATCTTCAGCTGTAAGGATAGTTATATTATTAAATTTCAAGTCACGAACGTGTAATGACTCACCTAAATTAAGATTGCTTATATTTACTTCTAAATGTTCAGGCATTTCACTAGGCAGGCATTCAATATCGAGTTTATGCAGGGCCTGCTGAACGATTCCTCCCTGTTTAATACCGGCAGCATTACCAGCTAAGATAACAGGAACTTCAATTTCCAAAGTTTCGCCTTTTGTAACGCCCTGAAGGTCGAAATGTACAATTTTATCACTTACCGGATCAAATTGTACGTCTTTAATAACGCATGTCAAACCATCGTTATCACCGACTTTAAGGGAAACTATATGAGCTTCAGAAGTAAAGACTAAAGGTTTTAAGGCCTGTTCTGCAACTTCGATAGCTATGGGTTTTTCACTTTTTGAATAAAAAACACCAGGGATTCTGCCGTTTTTCCTTAATTGTTTATTCGCACTTTTACGAGAAATTTCTCTCGCATTGGCATTTAGAACTATCTCTGCCATTTTATCTCCAAATTATTTTTCTTAATTCCTAACCTTTATCAATCTCAAATAGTGAGCTTATAGATTCATTTCTATATGTTCTGCGGATTGCTTCTGCGAATATATCAGAAGCTGTCCTGACAAATATCTTAGTACTTTCTTTAGTTTCATCGAATTCGAGAGTATCTGATATATATAACTTTGAAATTTCAGATTTCTCAATCTTTTCAACTGCATCGGCCGATAGAAGCGGATGAGTAACAGCGCCAAAGATTTCTTTTGCACCCTTTTCCTTAAGAGCTTTAATAGCAGATACAAAAGTACCGCCAGTATCGATCAGATCATCGACAATAAGAACATTTTTATCTTTAACGTCGCCAATAACATTCATTGCTTCAGCAACATTTGGTTTTGGACGTCTTTTATCAATAACAATCAATCCTGCATTCAGGCGTCTGGCGTAAGAGCGGGCCATTTTAATTCCGCCGACATCAGGCGAAACGACCACAAGGTTATCCTTCATATCATTGAAAATGCCCGAAAAAATTGGTGAGGAATACAAGTGATCAAAAGGGATATCAAAAAAGCCCTGAATCTGAGCGGCGTGAAGGTCCATTGTTATAACCCTGTCAGCACCGGCAGTAGTAATTAAGTTAGCCACCAGCTTAGCAGTAATTGAAACCCTGGGCTGATCTTTTCTATCCTGCCTTGCATAGCCGAAATATGGCATAACAGCAGTAATTCTTTTAGCCGAAGCCCTTTTAGCAGCATCGATCATTATGAGCAATTCCATAAGATTCTCAGCCGGCGGAGCTGTTGACTGAATTATAAAGACATCTCTTCCTCTGATGTTCTCCTTATATTTAACCCAAATCTCACCGTCACTAAATCTTTTTAAATCGATATCACCTAATCTTGTACCCAAGCGGGCAGCAATTTTCTCTCCTAATTTCGGGTTGGAGCCCCCACAGAACACTTTAAATTCAAATTCAGACATCTTTTTCTAACAGCTTAAATATATGCAATGATAAATATATACAAAAATAAATTCCAAATATACGTAAAAGTAAATGGGAAGTCAATAATTCTGCGTACAGGAAGGTTCTTGCCTCTCCCGACAGTAAACAAATTTGGCCAAAAACTAAAAGTTTTGAACTTTACTGACTTTAAGATTTGTTTTTTCTAAAAAGAAAGATAATTACAACCAGCAGTACAACTCCTGCTAAAGAATAGATCCAAACAGGAGTCTCTTTGAGTTTAAAAGGTCTAAATGTTGCCGTAATTGTCTTTCCGGTACCGATTTCAGAAAGTTTATATTTCCAGGTCAGCTTGTTCCTGGATTTTTCCGTCGAGTTATCCGTAATGATATCTCCGGGGATATAATAGATATAAGTCAAAGTAAATGATTCGGGATTAACTCCGAAGCCGGTTGCAACAGGCGGAATGAACTGCGAAAAGATCTTCTGTCCTGCAGCACCGTTCTTCAGTGAAAAATTTGCATCTTTGAAGGCTAGTGTTTTATTAAGAGAATCGATATTCTGGAAGACTAATTCGATCTTGGCATGTATGGTCGTATCGGAGCTATCGGTATATACTTCGACCTGTTTGATCTGACTGGTTGGTGAAGAGAACTCTTTTTTAACCGAGTCTGCGTTAAAGACTCCGGCCTGAGCAATAAAACTCGAATCCTGTGAAGTTGATGTTTTCATCCAGTAATGGACAAACATTTCACCGGAGCCATCAGTTTTCAAAGTTGTTTCCTGGTAATAATTCAGGCAACCATTAAAAAAAATGGTTGTACAAGCAATAAACAAGTAGATAAATTTTCTAGTCATATAGTCCATTTTAAAATTATTGCCAAAAATAGGTAAAATTCTTCAATTATTGCAATAATAGTTTAGAAATGTAAGTTTAACTTTTTTAAATAACAAAATTTCGTTATTTTTGCATGAATTTCTGAGAGGTTTTTAATATGCCAACTTATGATTATAAATGTACAGAATGCGGACACAGCTTTGAATCTTTTCAAAAAATGACAGATGAACCGCTTACGAACTGTCCGGTATGCAATGGACAGCTTAAAAGGCTGATTGGTCCGGGGGCCGGTCCGATTTTTAAAGGCAGCGGATTTTATCAGACTGATTATAAAAACAAATCAAATAACTCATCGAGCGGTTCAAAAACGAAAAGCCAGAGTTGATGCGAAGGCAATAATATTGTGTAAAGATCAATCGAACAAACATTATTTGAGTTTTGGGCGGAACTACAGGTTCCGCTAATTTTTTTTGTAAACTTTCATTATCTTTCAGGAAAGTTGTTTCGTCTGGTCTTTTTGGTGGAGGCATTGAGCCTCTGGGTGCTCAGTTTTTTCTATTTTAATTTTATTGTAATACTTTGGTAAAGTAAAAACGAATGTACTTCCTTTGCCAGGTTCACTTTCAACGTGTATCCTGCCGCCGTTTTTTTCAATCAGTTCCTTACAAAGAACCAGTCCAAGGCCGGTACCTTTCTCGTTGGATGTTCCACATTTAGTAAAATTAATATCTATCCTGAAAAGCTTCGCTGTATCTTCCCTGTTTATTCCAATGCCGGTATCGGAAACAGCTATTTCTATCAGATGATCTGTCTCAGCAGCTAAGACCATTACATCGCCTGAGACATGAGTAAACTTAATAGCGTTTGAAATAAGGTTATACAGAACCGATCTTATCATATTATTATCGGCATAGGCGAAAATACTTTTGCTTACCTGGTTACTTAGCCTGATATTTTTCTTAAGTGCAATTCCATTAAGGGTTGCAAAGATTTCATCGATGAGCGAATAAACATCAAGTTTAACCGGAAAAAATTCCATTCTTCCTGTTTGTATCCTGGACCATTCAAGCAGGTTCTCAAGAAGTCCATATACATTGCGTACAGATTTATGTATAGAGACCGTATAGTCTTTAATTTCCTGTCTTGAGAGATTTTCGAAATCATCAAGCATCATATCGGAAAAGCCTATCAGTGAATTAAACGGACTCTTCAAGTCGTGCGAAACAATGGAAAAGAACTTATCTTTATCATCATTCATTTGTTTGAACCGCCGTTTTGATTCCCAGAGATCTTTCAGCAGATTAGACTGAAGGGAGTTTATCTTTGAAAGCTGCAATTCCTTGCTATGCAAGTCAGCGGCGTGCTGCTGCATTTCAGTCTGCAGATCTTTATTCTTCTTTTCGATCTTTCTTATCTTAAGTCTGTAGTAAACAATCAGGCTACCAAGAGCAAGGAAAAAGAGAATATGGCTGCCCCAGGAAAGAGCATTATTTGATGAATTAAAAAAGTAATTCTGTAAAATATCCATTAAGACAAAAGATTTCATTGCCGCAACAAATTTAAGATAGTATTAAGATATTATCGAACGTAATCTGCAATTTATAATCCCAGGGAATTAATAAAACTTCATTTTTTTTATTTTTCTTTAAAATTATGGGAATATAATGGAATTGTCCTTTAAGAAATACTTAATTAGCATAGGGATATAAAGAAAACCTCAGGAGGAAAAGATGAGAGCACTTGTATATCATGGAAGCGGTGATGTAAGGGTGGATAATGTACCCGATCCTGTAATAAAGGATTCAACCGATGTAATAATTCGAGTAACCACGGCAGCTATATGTGGTTCTGACCTGCACCTATATGATGGTTATATTCCTACAACAGAAAAAGGAGATATTCTGGGGCATGAGTTTATGGGCGAAGTTGTTGAACTTGGGCGGGGAGTAAAAGACCTGAGGATCGGGGATCGAATTGTGGTTCCTTTTCCGATAGCCTGCGGGCACTGCAGTTATTGTGATCAGTCCTTATATTCACTTTGCGACAACAGTAATCCCAATAAAGTTATGGCAGAAAAGGTTTATGGATATTCTCCTGCCGGGATTTACGGATATTCACATATTTTCGGCGGTTTTCCAGGCGGGCAGGCTGAATATGTAAGGGTACCGTTTGCAGATGTAGACCATGTAAAAGTACCGTCGCATCTTACCGATGAACAGGTTCTTTTTTTAGGTGATATATTTCCGACCGGATATATGGCAGCGGAAAACTGTAATATAAAGCCTGGCGATACAGTAGCCGTCTGGGGCTGCGGTCCGGTAGGACTGCTTGCAATAAAAAGCTGCTTTATGCTTGGGGCAGGCAGGGTAATTGCAATAGACAGGATAGCAGTAAGGTTAAAACTGGCAGAGGAATTTGCAGGGGCTGAAGTAATTAATTATGAGACCAATAAAAACGTAATGGAAGCAATTAAAGACAGAACCGGCGGACGGGGTCCTGATGCAGTAATTGATGCTGTAGGAATGGAAGCACATGGTTCAGGTTTAATGGGATTTTATGATCGGGCAAAACAATCTATAAGACTGGAATCAGACCGCCCAACAGCTTTAAGGGAGGCTATACAGAGCTGCAGAAAAGGAGGAACGGTATCAATTCCAGGGGTGTTTGGCGGTATTGCAGACAAGATACCCTTAGGAGCTGCGTTTAACAAAGGATTAACTTTTAAAATGGGACAGACCCACGTGCAGAGATATCTAAAGCCCCTACTTGAAAGAATCGAAAGAGAAGAGATTCATCCTGAATATATTATAACTCACAGATTGAAGCTTGATGATGCGCCCAGAGGCTATAAAATGTTCAGAGATAAAGAGGATAACTGCATTAAGGTTGTCCTGAAGCCATAAAATAAGTAAACTCTAAATGCTAAACTCTAAATGCTAAACAATTTCAGGCTAAAAAAAGAGAAATAACCAAACTAAATGGATAGTTGGATATAAGAATTGATTTTGTTTAGAATTTAGAGTTTAGTGTTTAGAATCAATTAAAATATTCCAGCCCCAATAATCAGTCTTAACAATCCTCCGAAGACAGAAATCAGGCAGAACATCCAGCCAAAATAAGCAGGACGGTTAGGGCTGCCGGGTTTTGTATTTTTATATGTCATAAAACTGACGATAAAACCAATAGCTGAAAACGGAACAACTATCCAGTTAAGAGCACCAAGACAGGGGAAGAAAGCAATAATCATCGCGATAACAGATAGAACTCCCCAAGCGAAACTAATTACCTGCATTATAACCTCAATTTTTACAATTATTATTCAGTAAAGTTTAAGTGAACTCAATGTTTAAGTAAACAGTAACTTAAAGTCAACTCTGTATTAAAGGGAAAGAACAAGTTCAGGTGAACCTTAAGTTCAACTTACCTAAAATACTTCAGGACCAGGTAATTAATCAAACAAAAAATTCAAAATTGCTCCTGGTTTTGTCGGAAACAATAGACTACAAATGCAGCCGAATTAGTCAGGAATATAATAAACAAAAAAATGCTGCCGCGGTTTTCCTTATAGGCCTGCTTAAACTCTCCTTTTGAGACATCAATAAAGCCTGAGGTCATTCCGCACAACAGGCATTCTTTGTTGTATTTTTCTTTCCACTGACATTTAGGTGTAATTTTATATATCGACTCTTCGGACAAAACAAATGGAATTGTCAAACAGGTAAGACCAATTAAACTCAGACAAAGCCAGACCAATATAATTGCTTTTTTATAGTAAATAGTATCCATACACTATTAAATTTACTTATTTTTTTTAATGAAGGTCAAAGAATTCTTCTCCGATAAGTAAGTTTTTTTTTAATAAATTGTTAATAAATGAAATTATTAAAGCAATTGCCAAGGTGTTTTATGAAAAGTCATGATTATATAGAGCTTGAAGAGAAGTATGGGGCACACAATTATCATCCGCTTCCAGTAGTTTTATCCAGAGGTGAAGGTGTATATCTCTGGGATGTTGAGGGGAAAAAGTATTATGATTTTCTTTCTGCATATTCAGCAGTAAATCAGGGGCACTGTCATCCTAAAATAATCAAGGCACTAACAGACCAGGCCAGAGTGCTCACGTTGACCTCGCGCGCTTTCTTTAACGACCGACTGGGTGAATATGAAAAATTTATAACAGAATTTTTCGGCTATGATAAAATACTTCCAATGAACTCCGGGGCTGAAGCAGATGAAACGGCATTAAAACTCTGCAGAAGATGGGCGTATGAGAAAAAAGGAATAAAGGAAAACCAGGCAAAGATAATAGTCTGCGAAGGTAACTTTCACGGCAGGACAATAACAGTTATTTCGATGTCAACTGATCCTGATTCATTTAAGGGATTTGGGCCTTTTACACCAGGCTTTATAAAGATACCATATAATGATACCGGGGCACTTGAAAAAGCTCTTGAGGATCCGGATGCTGCAGGTTTTCTTGTTGAACCGATACAGGGAGAAGCAGGGGTTTTTGTACCGGATGAAGGTTATCTGAAAAAATCATATGATTTATGCAAAGCTAGGAATGTACTTTTTATAGCTGATGAAGTTCAGACCGGCATAGCCAGAACAGGCAAAATGCTAGCCTGTGATCATGAAAACGTAAGGCCTGATGTTTTAATTTTAGGAAAAGCGCTTTCAGGCGGGACAATGCCTGTTTCGGCTGTTCTAGCCGATGATGATATAATGTTGTGTATCAAACCAGGAGAACATGGCTCGACATTCGGGGGTAATCCTTTAGCAGCAAGTGTAGCAATAGCAGCTCTGTCGGTAATACGAGAGGAAAACCTTGCAGAAAATGCAGAAAAGATGGGCCGATTATTCAGAGAAGAGCTGTGTAATATTAAAAATCCAATGATCGAGTTAGTGAGGGGAAAAGGGTTATTAAATGCCATGGTTATAAAACCGGTCAATGGAAAAGAGGCCTGGGATGTTTGTCTTAAAATGAGGGACAACGGACTGCTAGCAAAACCCACTCACGGAAATATAATCCGTTTTGCTCCACCGCTTACAATAAACGAAAAGCAGATAAAAGAAGCAGTAGCGATAATCAGAGAGTCAATTGAAGAAATATATCAAAAGTCCTGAACCATAAAGACTAAGGGCTACAACTTAAAGGCTAGAGACTAGAGGGCAGTATAGTTTTTATTTACTGCAAATCTTGCAGTAAAGAAGAACGTGCTGCCTTTACCCTCCTGACTAGTAACGCCTATTTCACCGCCCATAAGGCTGATGAATTCCTTGCATATCCGAAGACCAAGTCCTGTGCCTGAATGATTACGGGTATATGAGTTACTAACCTGGGAGAAGGGTTTAAACAGAAGGTCAATTTTATCCTGAGGTATACCTATGCCGCTATCTTTTACAGATGCCAATATAACAGCTTTGCAATCAGTAAATTCCTTAAGATCAATTGATATATCAATTCCGCCAGAAGCAGTAAATTTAATTGAATTACCAATAAGGTTTGAAAATATCTGGCGAACCCGAACCGGATCGCCTATTAGCAGCAGGGGAACTTTCTCAGTGATAGCTGATCTTATATATAACCCTTTTTCTGCAGCCAGCGGAGTAACTATAGAAATTGCCTCATCGATGACTTCTCTTAAGGAAAAGTCAATTTCATCGAGTTCCATTCTTCCGGCTTCTATCTTAGAGATATCAAGTATATTGTTTATTATATCGAGCAATGATTCAGCTGCAGAGCGGGCTTTAGCTACGAAGCCTTTAAGTTCATCCTTTGTTTCGTATACTTCCTGCTCAATCAATTCCAGAAAACCCAGGACGCCATTCATCGGGGTTCTGATCTCATGACTCATGCTGGCTAAAAACCTGCTTTTTGCTTCATTGGCCTGCATAGCCTCTTTGGCAAGAATTTCAGATCTTTCTTTTTCGACTCTTAGAGCTTCAACGGCTTCTTTTCTATCATTTTCAAGGCATATTTCTTTTGTAATATCGCGCATACTGCCGATATAAAACTCACCCTCTCCATCTGTATCTCGTACAAGTTTATCATCCAGACTTACAATAATCACATTCCCGTCTTTTTTCTTAAGCGGCAGTCTGTAATTACTTACCTCACCTCTTTTATCCAGGATACCGAATAGCCTGTTTCTGTCCTGCTGGTCGGCATAGAGCTCCCTTTCTATATCCAGCTTAAAAAGCTCTTCAACAGACTCATATCCCAGCATGTTTGCCAGTGCATTATTAGCATTAATAAACTTGCCTTCTGGCGTAGACTGGAAGACGCCCACACTAAGATAATTTAATAATTTGCTGTATTTATCGTCAGTTGAATTCATGTAGTAAAAAAAGAATAATAATCCAATTTAGCATGCCTGAAAGTTAATAAATTTTTCTTTAAAGAACCTACTTTTTTGATCAGACATTTAGTGGGAAAATTTATCAAATAAATTCCTATATTAGGCAATCTTATTAACAAAAAATATAATATGGGATAACATTGACTGAGGTTTTATATTCTGTTGACCTTTGGATTTTCTATTTAGTAAATCATGGTTTGGCAAACCCTGTTTTCGATAAATTTTTTGTATTTATAACAGATGTAAATCACTGGTATATAGCTTATGCAATTCTGCTGGGCATCTGCTTTGTAAAAGGAGGCCGGACCGGGAAAATTGCGGCTGTTGTATCACTGCTTCTTGTAACATTTTCTGATCAGTTAAGCAGTTTTTTTATAAAGCACTGGGTTAGCCGTATCAGGCCGTGCAATGCATTATCAGATGTAAGGGCGCTTATAGACTGCTCCGGTTCATTTTCCTTCCCTTCATCGCATGCAGTAAACAACTTTGCCGTATTTGCTTATTTTTCAAGGTTATATCCCAAAATAAAGTGGATTTTATTTATTGTAGCTTTTTTGGTTTCATTTTCCCGAATTTACGTTGGGCGCCATTATCCATCGGATGTACTCGGGGGGGCACTTATTGGGGTGATAACAGGATATTTGTTTGCCTGGATAGTTAAATGGCTGGATAGCTTTCTGCAGCAGAAGAAGATATTTCAGGCAGGTATAGAAGAGAAATAATTAAGGAGTTCAAAAATGGATTTCAGATTAAATTATTTGTTGACTGAAATTAAACTCAGGTTCTCCTTTAGAATTAAACTTTTATTCATTTTATTATCTTATTTACTTCTGCCCGGCTGTTCTGATCAAAAAAGTGAGAATACGAAAAATATTACTTTTGAAGTCGTTTTACCCACCTCATCCAGAGATTCGGCAGTTTATATAACAGGGAACCGGGAAGAACTAGGTAACTGGAAAGCTGATGAAGTAGCGCTGACAAAGACACCAGAAGGCATCTACAGGAAAACACTTCAGTTAAAGAAAGGCAGTCATATTGAATACAAGTTTACAAGAGGCTCCTGGGAAACAGAAGCTGCAAATCCTGATGGCAGTATTCCCGGGAATTCTGTGCTTGATGTTTCAAATGATACTGTAATAACAGTCTTCATCGGATATTGGATGAAGCAGAATTTTAATGGAACAGTCAACCTGCCGTACAATGCCTTTAACAATCCGATTCAAATGTATTACCTGAGTCCATACTGGAAGTACCACACAGGTGATGATACTGCATGGGCTAGTCCAGAATATGATGATAAAGACTGGAAGGTCAGGAGCACGCTGCTTGCTCCTCTTAGCGATTCGGCAAGTGTATGGAACGGGATTGGCTGGTTCAGGCTGCATATTAATATTGATTCCACATTGGTAGGCAAGCCGGTTCATCTGCTGCTTGATCATTTCGGATCAGCAGAGATATATCTGAATGGTAAATTTGTGCGCAGATTTGGAGTTATAGGAAATCCCCCTTCGGCTGAAATAAACAAAATGCAGCGCGGACCAGTAATAATCAGTTT
>JBLNEL010000345.1:0-2713 GCA_050262615.1 Bacillota bacterium | reverse complement strand
ATATGATTCAGCTGAAACACCCATATATTCCAACTGGTAATTATAAGCCAGATTAGCATTTGGAAATTCACTGGCAAATGGGGTTGCAGCTGGATTAACACTCGTTAATGTATATGACATCGATGGAACAAGATTTGAAAAATCCCAGGTATTCTGTCCCGTCGTGCCAATGTTTACCTTCTGTGTGGTTGTATCGGAATTCAGTGTGTGTGTAGTTCCAACTTTATACTGCGCTAAAATATCAGTCGAAGTTATTGTAATCTGCGAATAATATTTTCCGCTTGTAACTAAAATTATAATAATTATTAATGACCGTAAATTTCTTAACATAGTTTCCTCTTGATTATTTATTATCAATTATTAATTATTCATTTCATTCAAGTAATATCTACTTATTAAGATTCTCAATAGAAATTTTACTGCCTATGATAAAGATCACTTTCAGATCTGCTTAATCAGAACTGCTTAATCATATGGTACAGTTAGAATTGCCCTGATTATTTTTAGCGGGGGGAATGTGTCTGCGAAGTATGGACCTGTGGTTTCTACACTGAATCCGGATTCTCTGAGGCTATCCTCATATTCCTGTATATTTTTATAATCCGAAAGAATAAATGTGCCTCCAGGCTTTAGAACACGTTTCAATTCAGAAAGGGCTTTTTGCCTTTCTGAAATATCCTTTATATTATGCAGACACAGGTTAGAAAGAATGACATCAAAGTATTTATCAGGAAACGTCAGATTCCTTACATCTTCATTAAACAGTTCTATTTTTTCCCTTACACCCTCTGATTCTGCATTCCTGAGCGCAGCTTCATAACTGTTTTTTGTAAGGTCGCGTTTATTCCATATATCTATACCAACAAATCTTCCGCCTGTTAGTTTTTTTGCTGCTGCAATCATCAGCAGCCCCCTGCCCGTACCTGCATCAAGTACTGTTTCGTCTCCCTTCCAGTCAACCATCTTAATTATACGGTCGCGGTGGAAAAATTTCCCTGATTTGGAATAAAGAAGCATCAAAACAGCCGCGGCAATTAATGTCGCTCCATAAAAAAGTCCTATATAAATGGTTTCAATGTTGATCCCCATGTATTCGAAATGTGGAAAAAGAATTCCGAGAGCTATGATCAGCAGACCGGATAATGTAAGATTGCGGATTACTCCCGGGGCATCTATTCCATAGTCAGGTCTTTTTTTCAAACTGTCATTCCCATTTTTAGAACTGTGAAAAAGGCTGCCCCTCTCTTCTGAAAGAGACAAGACAGCCATACTTGTAACTTTATTCCCACCTGATTCCCTTGGTGCGCGTAAATTCCATTATAGTATTAACTGTGGTTCCTTCTATATATAATTGAGCAGGCATCGTAAAAACATTTGCTGATGTAAATGTAATTTGAAATGTCTGGGTTCCTCCGTTTGAATCAACTATTGTCAGAACATTATTCTTAAATGTATAATTGCCGCCATTTGTCGTTGTCCCGCTTGAATCTGTTACGGTAACTGTCCCTGTATTGTCATTATTGAATACCCATACAATTAAGACACCGGCCTGTTGTGGAGTAAGAACTGTATTGTGATTATTCTGGCCCTGAACTGTAATTTTGCTGAGCGCCCATGTGCCGACAATTGAGTTGGTAGTGGTGGTTGGTGAAGTTGGATTGTTATCATCACTCTTTTTCTTGCACCCCGTACCTATTACTGCCGCAATGAGTGCTATGAAAATTAAACTAACCATAAGACGTTGTTTTATCATTTAGTCCTCCCTTTTTTGATGTTATATTTTTGATGATTGGTCAAATATCATAAGTGAATACAATTCTAAAGTCCTTCATGGCATATATGCAATATCAATTCATTTTGGGTAAAGAGAGATACTATTTTGAAAATTCGATGACTGCACCAAACTGAACCCCATCCTGCTCAAGTGTAACAGGCATCGTCAGAACCCCGTTACTCAGCTTAAGCTGGTAATCGACTACATTATTATTCTCATCTTTTATGACTATTGTATTATTGGTGTAAGTATATGTCCCTTTTTTTTCCGAGTTCCCCCCCTGCTGAACAATAGTAAAAGTGTAAGTATTATCTGTCTTAAAGACCCATGTAATATTAAACCCTGCCTGTGTAGGAGTCAGTACCTGAATTGAATTGTCCGGATTTGTAATTGTAACCTTTGTCATCTTCCAGGTCCCTGCAAGCTGATTAGTTGTGCCTCCGGGTAATGTAGGAGATACTGGATTTTCATCACTTTTGCTGCTTTTCTTACAGCCTGCTGCAAAAGCAGTAAACAAGATTATTACAATTATAAAAAATACTGAATACTTCCTGTTTGTCATTTTTCCTCCGGTAAAAATAAATAGTAAGAGATTATTTAATATTTATATGTGATATAAGTCTCAGAGGATAAAAAATTTGAGGCCCATTAAAACACAGAGTCGCTTACTCCCGTAACTCCGGCTGTCATAATTAAAATAAGTTTAATTAAGAAAATTTCAAGTTAGTTTATGGCAGGTAAATTCCTGTGTGACGTGTAATAGATTAAACGGATCCTGAGCCCCGGATCCGTTTAGTCATTCAGCTGATTTCGCTCTTTACTATTGGAATTGTTACTTTAGAAATGCTTTTATTCGGATAATTTATTTTCAATTGTCAAAAGACTCTCCTGCACCTCATCACGCGGGAGATTCCCTTTTTGAAGCTCGTCATCAGATTT
>JBLNEL010000344.1:0-5818 GCA_050262615.1 Bacillota bacterium | reverse complement strand
CTTCAATTGGAACAATCCCAACTTCCTCACACACTAATCCTCCTGCAAAGTTAGCAAGATATGAGGCTTCACAAATATCAGCCCCTGCAGTAAGCGCAACTGTTAATGTGGAAATCACAGTATCACCGGCTCCTGAAACATCTGCAACTTTTCTTGCTTTTGTGGGAATCCTTCTTACTTTCTGCCCTTTTTCAAATATCGCAATACCTTGCTCTCCTAAGGTCAAAAGTACATACCTGGCATTTAACCTATCAAGAAGTCTTTTTCCAGCATTTACTATGTCTTCTTCTGTCCTGATCCTGATGCCAAATGCGTCCTCAGTTTCTTTCCTGTTAGGCTTAAATACTGTCACATTTTTATAATTAAAAAAATTAGTAAACTTCGGGTCAACATTAATTATAACATTATTCCGGTTAGATAAGTTTATCATTTCTTCAATCAATCGGGGTGTTAAGACTCCCTTATTGTAGTCCTGGAGTATTATACCATCAATATTCTTAATATTCCTATCAATATATTCTAATAATTTCTGCTCAATTTCGCTACCAATATAATTTTTCTTCTCCTGGTCAATCCTCACAATGTGCTGATTTTGAGCAATGACTCTTGTCTTTGCAGTCGTACATCTTGAATCATCAATAATAATTCCGTGGGACGAAATGCCGGCTTCTTCCATAAGTCCGGTGAATATCGAACCATTATTATCATAACCAATTATTCCTACCGGAATAGGGATACCACCTAATTTTAGAATATTTAATGCACAGTTTGCTGCACCACCAAAGCGGTAAAATTCATTGTCAATTTCAATAACCGGCACCGGAGCTTCTGGTGAGATTCTTTTAACATCTCCCCAGAAATAACAATCCAGCATCATATCACCTATTATAGCAATTCTCTTCCCCTTAAAACCTTCTCTTAATTCTTCCAGGCGGTTCTTTTTTATACTAACCATTGTTCCTCTTCTGTTTTTCAGTTTCTTTATTCTTCATATTAAAATGCAGATTTTCCAGGATGTAAAATATTCATAATTTATGAAAAATTCTCATTTTTTAATTAGTTGACCACTATTTCTTAACCGTGGAATAAAAAGCATACTTACATAAATACGGGTCAGCACTCCTTAAATATTCAAATCTTCCTGAGCTGTATTCTCCAACCTGAGGAAATATACGTCCGCTTAGCACCCCTTCACTATCCCAATTATCAATTCTGATTAATGCCTGCTTTATTGTATCAATTCTTATTCTCTTTTCCCCTGTTCCATAGTCATACTGTGTCATACTATATATTGCAATGTGTGCCGGAACATGATCTTTGCCCTTATCTAGCATTAAAACCCGGATCTCCGGATTATTTTCATCATTAAACTCCTGTGTCCTTATAATTTGAATTGTATCCTGATTCCTTTGGGCTTCCCATTTGTATAAAGCCGAAGATATGTAATTGGCTTCTTCAGGACTGACCGGAGAAAGAAAGTTCCACTTTACACTGACAGGAGCAAAACATACTTCTGTCTCCACACTGAGATCTGAAGAGGCTCGGTAGGTATAATTTTTAGCTGAGGCTGAAACTTCCAGTTTCCACTCTTCAGGCGCATTTGGAATAAATGGTACAAATGTATAAAGTGTGTCTCCTTTAATGCTGTCTGCACGGTTCCAGCAATTGTTAAAGTAAACTGAACCATCAGGAATGTAATTCCTGTCGTTAATTTTTAAGACGATCCTTATATCTTCACCAATCTTCGCCCTCAGTGGTTCAATCTGCATGATCTCAACAGAAGGGGTTTCTATATTAGTAAGATTTGATTCTTCCTTACATGAAATCATCATAAGACTTATCGGTAATAGAACCATTATTAGCAGTAGAAGATCGCTTACTCTTCTCATTATTCAGCTATTCCCATTGTTTGTTTCCCCCATAGTTTATTTTTCCTAAATCCTTTTTCTCCAGAATGTTTCAAAGATTAAGAATTTCATGTAAATACTCAATGAAATTTTCAATAATTAAATTATTAGAGTTTTTGGCGGATCTATCTGATTGGATTGCAAATATTTCTTAAGGTCGGTGACTGTATGAACCAGAAAGAAGATGAAAAGTAATTAGTAGATATAAACTTGTGCTCCCATTCCAGCTCAAAGATTTCTTGATTGTAATGAGAGCTAAGAAACTATTAAATATCGTTTTTATTAATATACCATTTTAACTATGTGATTTTTGCCCCTTTACGTTTACTTTCGTATCAGCCTGAAGTTCTGCAAAATCATTGGTGATCCTAACCTTCAAAAGCCCCGATTCGGTACCAAGCCACATATTGTTACCATCAAAAAACATTGAAATAATCTTGTCGGAATGAAGATTCAGTTCATCTTTGCTGATCTTTGTTACTTTCTTTGTTACTCTGTTTATAAGAGCTATTCCCTGCCCAACCTGTTCTTTATTTTTTTTTTTTGAATTCATACAAACTCGCCCAGATAATGTTGCCTGTTCGCGCTAGACAATATACGCCATTAGCGTTCATCCCGGTATGTTTATCAAATCTTCTCCAATCAATTTTCCGGTTATAGCTGTAAACACCACCTATATTAAAATTAGGCTTCTGTAAGGTCACAAATTCATCCAACCCGAACCATATATTCTTAGATTCAAATACCATATCAGCTACAGAAACAACATCACCCTCACCATTGAAATAATTCGTTTTATTGGTCATAAATTGTCTGGATGCAGGGTCCTCTATATCTCTGGACTTATCATATCTGTGAATGCCAACCTCTGTACCAAACCAAACTAAGCTGTCACCATCTAACTTAATGGTTTTTATATTATTTGTTTTTGCATCATCGTTAATTGTAAGATCGATATCAATATAACGCTGATTATTCAGATCAAGCTTTGTCAAATACTTAAAACGGCCGATCCAAAGTGAGTTTATAGATTTATCAAAGGCAAGTGCACGAACCCAATTGCCCATTTCACCGCCTTTGCCGAATTTCCTTTTTAGCCAGATATTCTGTTTTTTGTCATAGATAAAAAGCCCGTCACTGCATCCGGCCCATACATAATCTTTGTTGTAACTTATACAGTAAAAGAAATCCTGCTGGAGATTACCCTTAGAGGTTGAAAAGTTTTCCCATGTATTGGTTTTCTTAATAAAATGAAAAATACCACGTCCATAGGTTGCAATCCACAACTCGTTTTCATCACCAATTATCTGATTAACTGAAACTCCATCAAGAAATGATTCTATCTGAGGTTTATCCTGGGCATTTATAAATCTTGAAATTAAAAGCAGTATAGTTATTAATAATATCTTACGCATAATCCTGGTTATTTATCACTAAAAATTTATCACCAAATCCCGACTGAATCTTCAATATCCGGATTTCCATACACTGGTATATTCTATTATCGAAATATTTACACCAAATTTTATCACAAATATAAGCATCAATTCAACATTCAAATCAATTTCAACACTTAACCTTTTGTTATACTAATTCAATTCATAATTCCTGCCTGCAGCAGGCATGGCCCGCTGCAGACTTAATTCTTAATTCTTAATTCTTAATTCATAATTCCCCTCAGTAACTCTCCTGCTCTGAAGGGAATTCTCTATTCTTTATATCTTTTACATAGTTTTTAACAGCATCGATTATTGTCTCGGCAAGCGGAGCATATTGTCTTACAAATCTTGGATGGAAATCCACATTAAGGCCCAGCATGTCAGGAGTTACAAGTATTTGTCCGTCACAGTGTACTCCGGCTCCAATTCCGATTGTCGGTATAGAAACGCTTTCTGTCACCTTTTTAGCAAGCTGTGCTGGTATCTTCTCAAGAACAATAGAAAAAGCTCCTGCTTCCTGAAGTATTTTTGCATCTTTTACAATCTGCTCAGCTTCCTCTTCATTTTTTCCTCGAGCTTTGTAACTGCCGAACTGATGAATGCTTTGTGGAGTGAGCCCGATATGTCCCATGACAGGTATCCCAGCCTCGGTAATTTTCCTTACTGTTTCTGCAACTCTTTCACCGCCTTCAAGTTTTACTCCACCTGCAGGAGTTTCTTTCATTATTCTTCCTGCGTTTCTGAAAGCTTCATCAACGTTTGTCTGATATGACATAAAAGGCATATCAACCACTACCATTGCACGGTCAACTCCTTTTGATACTGCTTTGGTATGATAGATCATCTCATCCATGGTAACCGGAAGTGTAGTTTCGTTACCCTGAAATACATTGCTCAGAGAATCTCCTACAAGTATTAGGTCTATTCCAGCCTGATCTAAAAGCTTTGCTGTGATAAAGTCATAGGCTGTTAATGCAGCTATCTTTATCCCCTTTACCTTTGAGAGATAAAGCGACTGTGTTGTAATTTTTCTAAAATCTGTATAGGTACTCATTTTATTGTACTCATTTTATCTGTCTGTAAATTTGTGTCTGCTGCTGAGAACTAAATTGCTTGAGAACTAATTCTGCATGAAAATTAAATTTACTTGAAAACTAAATTATTATTGTAGATATGAAATTTCATCCAAATTTTCAAACTTTAGACTAAACTCTGCTTCAAATCCTTTTATTAGTAATTCAGAAAGTCTCAAGTAATCTATATCCTCATCTAAGATACTTTTCAGATCAATCGTCTTATGTAATATCTCATCTTTAATCAAAGCGATTTCGGCTTCAGAAAGATTTAGGTAGTCTATTAGATTTAAGTGGTAATCTCCGCAAAGAATTGAACCGTGCTGAAGTATTGCATGTCCCATTTTTCTTTGTGCACTGCCAATCAGCTTAAGTCCTTTGTATTTTACTTCACTTTTAGCTGTACTGCCAAAACAAACCATGCCTGAAGGAGCTTTAAGAATATTAGCAAAGTCCGGCTGTGCAGTTTCAAGCTCTACCTGCTCTAAACGGGGATCGTACTTTTTAAGCCCATTTACTAGTGCCAGACTAACTCGCCTGTAGATCTCTGTTGAAGAAAACAAGCCTGATGTAGGAATTACAACTGAATAGGTCAATTCCTCTGCATGTAGAATGGCCCTTCCGCCGGTTGGCCTTTTGACAAGATCAATTCCATTTTGCTTTGCTTTCTCTAAATTAATATCTTCGGGATTCTGATTTGCACCAAGAGAGATACAATAGGGATTCCATCTGTAGAGTCTTAGAAATGCCTGTTCAGCAGAACATTTCCCGGCAAGCTCAATATCAAAATCCATATTGAATTTGCCGGAATTTAAACCTGTATCAAGCAGGTACCATTTCATTTATTAATGATGCCTCTTTTACTTTTATCCATAAACTCCAGTATTTTCTGAACCAGAGGATTGTCTCCTAATTCTTCAGCAGCTTTCTGCTTGCCTTGAGTGAAGTTTAGACCTGAATTATAGATATATGTATATGCCTGCTTAAGTGTAAATATGTCTTCATTACTGAAACCGCGACGCCTTAGACCAATAACATTCAATCCGCTATACGTCAATGGCTCGTTGCCTGCTAATATAAACGGTGGAACATCCTGAACTACCCTAAATCCGCCGCCAACCATTGTATGCTGACCTACCTTGCAGAATTGATGCACAGGAGTTAACCCGCCTATTGTTACCCAATCCTCAAGAACCACATGCCCGCCTAATTGCACACCATTTGCAAGTATACAGTTGTTTCCCATACGGCAGTCATGCGCTACATGCGTATATGCCATCAAAAGACAATTCTTTCCAATTTCAGACTTGCCGGTCTCATGCGTTCCTCTGTGCAAAGTCACATTCTCATGAATTGTTGTATTATCACCAATTATAAATTCTGTCGGTGCACCATCAAA
>JBLNEL010000343.1:0-5463 GCA_050262615.1 Bacillota bacterium | reverse complement strand
GATGGGCCGGTTTGGAAAATTCCTTGCATGCAGCAATTATCCTGAATGTAAAAATATCAAATCATTTAAAGATCTTAATCCTGAAAAACCGCAGGAGCCTGAATTTACCGGGGATACCTGTGAAAAGTGCGGAAGCAGAACAGTTTATAGAATGGGAAGATTCGGCCGGTTTATCGGCTGCGAAAAATACCCGGACTGTGATTATATAAAGCCGATTACGACCGGTGTAAAGTGCCCCAAATGTAAAGAAGGTGATGTAATAGAACGACAGTCCAGAAAAGGAAAAGCTTTTTTTGGATGCAGCAGATATCCTGATTGTGATTTTGTTGCATGGTACCGCCCTGTAAATATGGTTTGTCCAAATAAAGATTCTGAGTACATGGAGAAGAGGTACACTGCAAAAAAAGGCGAGTACTATAAGTGCCCGGTTTGTGGTGAAGAAGTTACATCGAACGTCTCGGTTTATAACGAAGAAGAGTGAACTTAATAGTCTAAGTTCAATTATCAGCGGATATTTTTATGTTTCTGCAGAATGTAATAGAAGATTTCATGGACGACCTTTATAAGATCAGAAGGTCGTCCGAGAATACTGAGAAGTCCTACAGAAAAGATCTGGCTCAATTTTTAGAATTTTGTAACTCTCGAAATAAAACTGATATAGAGGCTGTTTCAGAAAAGATCATCCGGGCTTTTTCGATAAAACTTAGCCTTGAGAATAGGCAGTCGAGTACAATTTCCAGAAAATTGTCTGCTATAAGGGCACTTTTCAATTATGCAATGATAAATGGATTAGTAGAATCTAACCCTGCTTCCGGAATATCAAATCCTAAACTAAATCGAAAATTACCTGAAGTTGTATCTTTAGAAGTGCTTAATGATATAACTGACGAACTATCCAATGAAAATAAGCTGCAATATAATGCTATTTTTGAGCTTTTATATTGTTGTGCACTCCGCGTTTCCGAATTGTGTAATCTAAACTTTAAGGATATAGATTTCGATAATCAGACAGTCAGAGTACTTGGTAAAGGCTCAAAGGTCCGTATTGTTCCAATAGGGGATAAGTCATTAAAAGCAATAAAAGAATATATATCTACCAGAGAAATCCTAAAATATAATAGTCCAATTTTTATTTCACCAAAGGGAAGGAGAATTTATCCGCGGCTAGTTTATAGGATTGTAAACAAGCACCTTTCAAAAAAAACAGATTTAATGAAAAAGAGCCCTCACATTCTCCGGCATACGGCGGCAACCCATATGCTTGATGAAGGTGCAGACTTATTGGCAGTTAAGGAAATACTTGGACATGAAAGCCTTTCGACAACTCAAATCTACACACATGTCAGCGTTGAGCGGTTAAAGGCAATTCACAAATTAGCTCATCCAAAATCAAAAAAGGAGCAATTATGAACATTCAAATAACATCCCGAAAATTTAAAGCAAAAGAATCTTTAAAGGACTTTATTCATGGAGAAGTAAGTTCTTTAGAGAAATTAAGTTACGATATAAAAGGTGTTGATGTTATTTTAAGTTATGAGAATATTAAAGATAGTACTAAAATTGCTGAAATAATTTTACAAATTCCTGGAAGGGTTTGCACAGCAAAAGAATCTTCTGAAGACTTTGAGAAGTCAGTTGCCCTTGCTGTTCAGAAGATTGAAAAACAATTAACTAAGGTTAAAACAAAAAGAATTGATAATAAAAGAGGTGAATCTTTAATAGAAGAACATCCGGAAGAGAGCTCAGAAGAAAATGAAATTGGATGAAAAAAATATTGTTAAAAAAGAAAGTATTACTGTCGAGTTTTTTTATAATAATGTAAAAGATCGCTTCAGGCTTTCTATTTTTACCGATGAATCTGGTTTTAAGAGAAAAATAACTGAGCAGAATCTCCACAGACCCGGCCTGGCTTTGGCCGGGTTTGTGGAATTATTCTCATTTACTCGTATTCAGATTTTCGGTAATACTGAAAATAAGTATTTAAATCAGTTGGATAAAAATGCACGGATTGATACTTTAAGAAGAATATTTCAGTTTAATATTCCATGCATTGTACTTACAGATGGGAATAAACCATTCCCTGAAATGATTGAACTTGCTAATGAGTTCCATATCCCATTATTTGGATCAACTTTTTCAACTACTAAGTTGTCTTATTTAATTAGTGACTTTCTTGATGATCAGTTTGCCCCAAGAATATCGGTCCATGGATCTTTTGTCGACGTTTACGGCGTAGGTATGCTCTTTGTCGGTAAGTCAGGAATCGGCAAGAGTGAAGTTGCTTTAGACCTTGTTGAACGAGGACACCGGCTTGTGGCTGATGATGTTATTATTGTCACTAAAAAGGGAGAAAATATCCTTATGGGCTCCGGGACAGAGCTTGTAAAGCATTTTATGGAGGTCAGGGGTATTGGGATCATTGATGTCAAAAGCATGTTTGGTGTAAGAGCTATAAGGTTTCAGAAGAGACTGGAGATTATTGTTGAACTTGAAATATGGGATGATAAGTCTTATTATACTCGTACAGGTCTTGATGAGGCATATTTTAATCTTCTGGATATTGAAATACCATATATTAAGCTTCCGATACTCCCGGGGAAAAATATAACTGTGATTTCTGAAGTAATAAGCCTTAATTATCTGCTTAAGCATTATGGTTATGACTCAGCAAAGGTTCTCCAGAAAAGACTTGAAGACAGACTTTCAAATCTGAATTTGGAAGCGAAACGTTTTGTTGATTATTTCGAGCATGACTTTGAATAAGCGGTTTATATTTTAATAATGTAATCTTCGGACGCCTGAATTTATTTAACGTTAGTTTTCTTTCACGTTAAATAAATTGTATTACAGAACAGGCTAATTAAGATTATATATTATAAATATTTTATAAGAGTTAATTTATTGTTAATAAAAAAGCTGAGGGCAAACTGTTTTAGATATCCGAAGTTCCGATTTTTCTTGACATATAGGACATATTTTAATAACTTCGCAACCATCTATGAACAGTTTTTACTATTTCTCAAAAACGAAGCTGAAACTTGTTGAGATACGAAGTTTCCCGAAAAAGTTTTTAGCCTTGTTTATATCAATGGTTTTTATTGTTTCTTCAATGCTTTTTGGGAGTTATTTTCTCATTAAAGCACTTTGGAGTTCAGATACACAATTATCCTCGCTGAAAGCTGAAAACCGGGAACTCTCCGGCAGGCTCAAGGAATTATTGTCTTTATATGAGAAATTAAACAAAAGTGTCGATAGTCTTTCTGAAACAAACAACCAGTTAAGGCTGGCTGCAGATCTGCCTCCGGTTAGCCTGGTAGATAGGAAGTTTGGAACGGGCGGCGGTATTTTTGATAATTTCTTTAATGTATCTAAACATACTTCTGATGTAGACTTTGAGCAATTGGCAAACTACATCGAGGGTGTACAAAACAAGATAGCTTTTGAGAAGAACAACTATTACGAGATTTCTAAAAAGCTTAGAAGTAATGAACTACTCTATGAATCTATTCCTGCGATAAAACCGGTGTCTGGAGTTTTATCAGAGCATGGTTTTGGAATGCGTATGCATCCGATTCTAAAAATAAACAGGATGCATGAAGGGGTAGATATCATAACAAATATTGGAACTCCGGTTGCTGCCCCGGGACGCGGGGTTGTAAGTTTTGTGGGGGAAAGAGGCGGATATGGGCTTTGTATTGAGATTGACCATGGATTTGGATATCGTACTATTTTAGGTCATCTTTCCGAAATTGACGTAAAAACTGGGCAAAGTGTAAAAAGGGGACAAATAATAGCAAAATCTGGGAATTCAGGATTATCCACCGGGCCACACCTGCATTATGAAGTGCATCATGACGGCATTGCATTGGATCCAGCCGGATTTATGTTTGATGACCTGGGACTTTTTGAATTAAGCGAAAAAAATAAAACTTCTTAAGGAGTATTAAATTATGATTTGGACAGTGGAACTTGCTTCTTATTTAGATGATGCACCATGGCCAGCTACAAAGGATGAATTAATTGATTATGCAGAAAGAATTGGCGCACCTCTCGAAGTTGTTGAAAACCTTCAGGAACTGGAAGATTCGGAAGAGCCTTATGAATCAATTGAGGATATCTGGCCAGATTATCCAAGTGAAGAAGACTTCTTCTATAATGATGACGATGAGATAATGTAAAGAGGCGCTTTCAGGCGCCTTTTTTACCTACATATAAATATATATGAATAATATTTGGGACAGCATAGTTGGGCAGGAAAAGCCCAAAAATTTACTATCAAAAATCGTTTCTTCGAATAAAATTCCGCATGCTTTTTTGTTTGTTGGACCTGAGGGTGTTGGTAAGTATTTTACAGCTATTCGATTTTCTCAACTCCTGAATACCGAAACCGGACATGAGTTCTCAACCGATAATACAGTGTCAAATAAAATAGCACACCATTCTGAACCATATATCAAATACATTCTACCTCTTCCGCGCGGGAAAAATGAAACCAGCAGCGATTCTCCGCTTGAAAAACTCAGTAAGGAAACTCTCGATCAAATCAGAAGCGATATGGATGCTAAGATAAAAAACCCATATTATGACATTAAGATCCAGGGAGCAAATTTTATTAAAATTAGCAGTATACGTGAGATTAAGAGATTCCTGGCAATTGACTTTGATGAAATAAAATACAGAGTTATTTTAATTTCGGACGCTGACTTAATGAATGATGAGGCCCAGAATGCCTTATTAAAAAGCCTGGAGGAACCTCCGAATGGTGTTATTTTTATCCTGCTGACCAGTAAAAAAGATAAACTTTTAGAGACGATTGTTTCCAGATGCTGGACGATTACATTTGAACCTCTTAAGTCACATGAAATTGTAAGTATTTTAGTTAAATACTTCGGGATTGATGAATCTGAAGCAAAAGCTACTGCATTATTCGCAAACGGTTCAGTTTATAAAGCTTTGGAATTTTTGAAACACGAATTCTCGCTGCTTAAAAGCAGAGTAATTAATATTTTACGTTTCTCATTGGCTTCCAAATATCATTCAGCTGTGAAGGAGATTCAGCCGCTTTTGAGTGATCAGAGCGGAGATACTCTAAGACTTCTAATCCAGCTTATTACTTTCTGGTTCGTGGATGTTTTAAAAAATAAGAATCAGATAGATGACTATTTTTTCAGAGAAGATGCTGAAACTATGAAAAAATTTAATTTAAGATTTACAGAAGTTAATATAGACAATTTGGTGGAGAGATTGGGATATATCGAACAAGCTATAGGCAACAATGTGAACTTGAATATATTAGCTCTTAACCTTATATTTGAACTAGCTTCTTTAAGATTTAACAGGATGTAAAGTGAATAAGAACGATATAAATGTATTACCAGACGGTTGTGGTTGTAAGAAAGCTCAGAATCTTGCCGGGAACAAACCTCTTTATAATGAAATTTTAGTACATGAACTTTCATCCAA
>JBLNEL010000342.1:0-13115 GCA_050262615.1 Bacillota bacterium | reverse complement strand
ATTGACTGGGACAGATCTGAATAGCAATGTATTTCATCCAGAATAACATCACACCCAGCGATATCTACAGCTATGCTTTCAAATCCCCTGGTTCCGCAGATAAGTGAAGCAATCTGGTGCGGAGTAAGGACTTTTACAGAGGATCCGACCAAAGGCTGAAGAACCTTTTCCTCATATTCATTCTTATTTTTAATAACTACACTAGAAGCAGCATGCAAAAGGCGGATGTCAGTTTCAGGAGGAAGGGAAGATTTAAACCTCTTATACATTGCATTGATTGAAGCCTGAAAAGGTAAGATATAAAAGACTCTTTTACTACATCTTCTCATCAGAAAATCAGTTTTCCCTGCTCCTGTCGGGGCTATGACAATTGTATGCTTTCTTTTATCAGCAGTATTCATCATAGACAAGGGGTAGAGCGGAGATTTCCGGGCATCGGAGCTGAAATAATTAAGATCAGGAACACGGAATAGTTTCGGCAGAACATTGGCGGTATTTTCTGTTAAGGCCGAAGCCAGATAATCAGAACTTATCAGTATGCCTTTTAACTTTGACCAGCCTAAAGGTTTTTGTTCGCAATGGTCGACTGCAAAGTTAAAGGCTTCCAGGGCTTCATTTCTGGTAAGTTTTCTTGTCTTCAATCCCAAGGCTTCCAGGATTTCCAGAGCAATGGTACTCCAATTATCCCAGGATTCAATATGTCTTTCAAAGACATCATCTACTCCCTCTATTTCTATTAAGTCAATAATTCCCTGCTCTCTTATATCCTTAACCGGAGAGCGGTGGTGAGCGATTATCATTTCAGTCAAAGGGTGCCAATAGTCCCTTTGAAAAAGAGGGAGGAAAAAAAGCGAAGCTATTTCATGTCTGAAGTCAATTTTTGTAAAATCCTTTTTACCATTAAGTTTTTCCTGAAATACCGGATGGGTTTTTCCGATATCATGCAGGAAGGCACCACATTTTATTAAGCTGGAATTAAGGCCTAATTCGCAGGCAATTTTATCTGCTGCCAGAGCTGTCTGCTGAAGGTGGTCAAAGAGTGAAACGCCACCATTCTGAGGACTTTTAGCAAATATTTCCAAATGTCTGTTCATTCAGATTTCTTCAATATCTGATCTTAATGGATTTTCACCAACAATATGCAGCCATCCATACATAGGCTCATTGTTATTAAATCTGTTAAATCCAACAACAAATGAGTTTTCGTTTTTGCCAAACCTTAATTCGAATCCTCTGAATATCCCTTTAGGATCATCAAACTCATCTTCAGTTACTTTAATTATTTCGGGGTCAGGCATAAGTATATCTTCATTGCGGCAAAGGCAAATATGCTGAGAGACGGCTTTTAGAGCATCCTCTTCAGAATCAAAGCATAAAAAAAGAATTGGGTTTACGAGCACACCTCTTATTAATATTGAGCGCGGACGGGAAATCTCGATTGATCTAAGGTTATTCTTTTTAACCTGCTTTTGTTTTATACCTCTTGGCTGGGTCTGCTCCTGCTGTTTAGAAAGTCCTGAGTAGGTCAGGCGATATCTTTTAATCTTAAAAATACCTGATTGTTCCAGCAATTCAGGAAACAGTTTTTTTTCAATTCCTTCAATAACAGAAGGAGTTAAAAATTGCTGACTAAATGTTTCACTATCTCTTACTGCCGTCCAGGGCTTTAAATATCCAAAAGGCCCCGAGTACTTTGCAACATACAACATATATTTACTCCAAGGTTTTAGCAGTGTAGTTTATTATTAAAAAATTGCTCCGAATCCGCATCCGGTAGAATGACCTAGTCCGACATTCCATGCAAATTTTATTGCTTCCGGGTCGCCTTCAATTATCACCGGGCAAAAGCTAACCCTGTTATTAATTCCTTTTATTTCAATAAGCTTTGTTCTTGACCCCTGGAATTCTTTATCGAAGTGCAGATTCACTTCATAATTCAGATTGGCAATTTTCATTTTTTTCAGGAGGGTTTCTTTCATATAGTGATCAGCTTCTTCGCACTCATAAGTAAGATGAACAGCGCGTTTGTACTGGTCGTACTTACGTATCAGGACAGGGCTTGCTAGTTTGAATTTCTCCTTATTACCGAACTCAGGATCATCCTGCATCTGTATTTCTGTAACCCGCATACCATAGCAGATCTCCGGATCTTCCATTATACTTTCGATGAGTCTCTTTCCAAAATCTGGTTTCCAGAAGCTAATAAACCAGGATGAACCTCTGGGGAATTCCAAGCCTTTTTTTGTCATTTCTGCCTTTTGGAGCCAGCTAAAGGAATAAAGGCTTATTTTATCATGAATGCTGTTCCTGCCCATCCACTTATGAAAAGCACCGATCAGAAACTGCTGATAGTTAAAAGGCACAGTTTCATTGTTAGGCGTTATACACAGATTTAACCTCATAATTGCCTCAATACTTTTTATATTTTGAAATAAAAACCGTAATTGGTAAATAAGCTACTGCGGTGCAATTGAAGAATAATTGCGGGTTTAGTATAGTTATTGGAAAGCTTTGGTTGGGTAGAAAGTTTCGTTTGAGCAAAAGTCTCATAACCACCTAATATTATTCTACAAAGAGTAAATACTGTTTAATCTTAGGGCTGTTTATCAGAATTTTTGCAAATAATGGAATCCCGCAAGTTCAGATTATTTGTTCTTTGGTGACAATAGTGGATTCCATTGCAGACAAAAAAATTAGCATCCACATATTTAATAGCAATAAAAAGTGCTTTGCGGGAAAATTTTTAAAATATTTTTTTGAAATCTCAATTTACGTCTTTGCTTTGCCATTATTTTTATAAAGTCTTAGCAAATAGAAATACGTGGGACTTAACATGCATATGAATATCATTAATTATTTGTTATATTGTTTGTTTATTTGGCAGGGACAATTTCAGGCGGATCTTATCAGGAAATGAAGAAGCTAGCGCGGTTATATAATTTATTACTGCTTATATTAAAGAAGAATTTAAGTCACAGACAGTTTCTTATTCTATCGAGTATATTAGTCGGGCTTACTGCGGGTTTAGCAGCCGTAGCGCTGAAGACGACAGTTCATCACATACAGGCCTTTCTGACAAATGATTTTCATTTCAGGTACAAGGATTATTTATACCTCATATTTCCACTAATCGGAATTACACTTACAGTAACTTTTGTAAAGTATGTGCTTAAGGGGAAGTTCGGCAAGGGTGCCGGGCACATACTGCTTTACATTTCGAAAAAGTTAAGTTTAATAGAGAAGAGCACGATGTATTCGCATATGGTTACGAGTGCTCTTACAGTAGGTTTCGGCGGGTCGGCAGGCTTAGAGGCGCCAATAGTTGTAACCGGTGCTGCTATCGGGTCAAATTACGGGAGAGTAAACACAAGTGATTACCGTGACAGGACATTACTGCTTGCATGCGGGTCGGCTGCCGGAATAGCCGCTGTGTTTGATGCGCCGATAGCAGGGCTTATGTTTGCTCTTGAGGTGTTAATTTCTGAGGTCAGCATATCGGCATTTATTCCGCTTATTATTGCTTCAGCAACAGGGGCGTTATGTTCAAAAGTAATTTTACAGGATAAGATACTGCTATACTTCAGTCTGAGGGAGCCTTTTAATTATATGAACGTACCTTATTATATAATATTAGGAGTATTATCAGGGCTGGTATCGCTTTATTATGCAAGGGTTTTCAGGAAAGTTGAAAGTCTGTTCCGTCCGTTAGAGAACCGCAGTTATCTGAAGGCTTTGGCAGGCGGCTTAGCGATGGCGGTGCTTGTATTTTTATTTCCCCCGTTATTTGGTGAAGGATATTCAAGCATAAAGATGCTCGGCAACGGTGATGTTGACGGGTTATTCAGGAACAGTTTTCTGACAGTTTTCAGCAGCAACGAGTGGTATATACTAGCGATACTGGGGATAATTACGATGGTAAAGGTTTTTGCAACCTCATTTACATTAGGAAGCGGAGGCAACGGGGGCAATTTTGCGCCGTCGTTATTTACAGGTTCATTTTTAGGTTTTTCATTTGCAAGATTTATAAATCTGGTTAATCCAGGCAGGCTTCCGGAGGCTAATTTTTCATTAGTAGGGATGGCAGGCATATTAAGCGGGATAATGTATGCGCCGCTTACGGGGATATTTTTAATAGCAGAGATCACAGGCGGTTACGAGCTAATGATACCGCTGATGATAGTCTCGGCATCGGCATATGCAATAGTAAAGCATTTTGAGCCATTTTCGATGGACACAAGAGAACTGGCAAGAAGCGGCGATCTGATAACGGGAAACCGTGACAAGACCATACTTACGCTGCTTCACACAGATGAGATCGTTGAAAAGGATTTCAGTGTAATTAAATGCAATGCCTCAATAATGCAGTTAACAGAAGTAATTGCGCATTCAAAAAGAAATGTTATTCCCGTCTTAAACGATGAAGGGAATCTGCTGGGAATAATAAAGCTTGAGAACATAAGGGAGATATTATTTGAGCTGGAGCTGTATAAAGAGCTTCCGGCAATTGAGCTTATGGAGAAGCCGGCAGCGGTAATTGAGCATAATGAAGAGATGAGCCGTGTAATGAAGATATTTGATGAAACAGGAGCCTGGAACCTGCCGGTTACAGAGGACGGAAAGTACACCGGGTTTGTTTCAAAGTCGAGCATTTTCACAAAATACCGCAATGAGCTCTTAAGTCATTATGTTGAGTAAGAGAGAGAACGGGGCCTTCAGAGAAATACAGATGAACTCTGTAAAGTTATTTAAGGCTTAGTTTAAGAGCGATAAGCTCCTTTGCGTATTCGACATCGTTAAGGTCATTAAACCTAACTGTAATTCCCCGGATCTTATTTTTACTATTCAAATACTGTTCTTTCAGTGTATCAGGGATAGAGCTATTTATAACAGCCTTTTCTGCTTTAGAGCCAAGATAGAATGTCATAACAAATGAATTTTCAACTACAGAGAGCCAGAAAATTGTTTTCTGTTTTCTTGAGCACTTAAAAAGCCAGCTTTTGCCGTCGTTATAGTATCTCCATTCCTCTGTAAAGTCCGGATGGACAGCGCGGATGTAGTCAAAAACGAGGTTCCACAATTCCCTTTTATTACCAATATGCGAATAGATTATTTCCTCAGTTGGAAACTGGTCTTTATCTGTAAGAACCTGCGGCTGCATTTATTTTCTCCTGAATATATTAATACTGCTGAAAATTTCTGTTTACAGGTCAGTTTAAGTCAAAGGCCAAAGTAGAATTTTTTTTGATGCAATGCAAGCAGTAAAGGCACTTACCGTCTGCAATAATTACCGTCTGCATTGCATTTAGTTCAAGCGGGTTTAATATTGCGGTTAACGCAGAAGATATTTTCAGGATCCCATTTGGTTTTAATTTTTGAAAGTCTTTCGAGCGCATTACCCAGGGCTGCCTTATTGCGTTCGGGTCCTTCGTCCTCAGTAAGGAAGTTAATATATGTACCGCCGGTTGAGAAGGATTTCATATCATTCCATGCATTACGCGCCCACTGGATATTTGTCTGGTCGTCATTCTGGTTTTCCCAGGCGCCTGCTACATTCAGAGCATAGCGGGCGCTGCGGTTTCCCACAGGAGAGTGGTCATCCTTTAAGTCATTCAGTGCGCCTTCGATCTGGAATAAGATGACAGCTGAAAAAGGGGAAGTTATTTTTGCGGCATGTTCAATTACCTTACGGCAAAGTTCAGGTTTAACCTCAGCTATATATTCACTTTTCCAGTAGTAGCGTCTGCCTTTAGGCTGAGTTGCGTCGAGCATTGACTGTATTTGTGCATAAGGTCTGCGGATAAGCACATCGCCTACAGGTTTGCCGAAGGATTTTATGGGGGCTACCAGTTTCTCCCCTTCCTCCGGTTTTCCGCTATAGCATGCAAGCAGAGCAACAATAGGTTTTCCATGCATTTCCTTTGGGAGCCAGGGGGCTGCAGGAGCAGGGCGCATAAGTGCAACGAGAGTAAGTTCAGGCGGAGCCGAAGAAGCGAGCTTAGCATAAAGCTCAAGCACGGCAGGTGCCTGATCAGCAGTCCAGGCAACGACGCCGCCAAGGATTTCAGGTCCTATGGGGTAGAGTTTATAATCAATTGCAGTTACCACTCCAAAGTTTCCGCCGCCGCCGCGCAGTGCCCAGAAGAGGTCGGAGTTTTCCCCGATGTCAGCGCGGACGAGTTTCCCATCTGAAGTCACCACATCCATTCCAGTCAGGTTATCAGCTGTCCAGCCGAAGCGTCTAGTAAGATATCCGAATCCGCCGCCGAGAGTAAGTCCAGCGATGCCAGTCTGTGAGACGAATCCCAGAACAGCAGCCAGTCCATGGATCTGAGTTTCGCGGTCGACGTCGCCTAGGAGGCAGCCTGCCTGAGCGTGGGCGATTTTATTTTGGGGATCCACCCAGACGCCTCGCATAAGTGACATATCGAGCATAAGAGCTCCGTCAGCCACGGCGAGGCCTGCGATATTATGTCCCCCGCCTTTAATACAGAGGAGCAGATTATTTTCGCGAGCAAATTTAACTGAAGCAATCACATCTGAAGTGCCGAGGCAGCGGACAACTAAAGCAGGTTTTCTATTAATCATAGCATTCCAAACACTCTGGGACTCATCGTAGCCAGAATCGCCCGGGGCCAAGACCGGTCCGCGAAGGCGCATTTTAAGGCTATCGAGCTGGTCCTGTTTCAGGTCGGTTTCCCGGCCATCGAGGGCAGTAAAGATCATAGTAAAGTTCCTTTCATTTTAAATCTATAAAAAAAACGGAGGGACTCTGAATTATCAGCCGTTATTTTCGGCTAAGGTTATTTTCGGCTAATGATCTTATCTAGCATTTATTTTATGAAGAGTCAAGCGAAAAGAAAGTCCGGAAAGATTGAGTCATCAGCAGACAGAGTATTAGAAAGCAGAGTGTTAGAAAGCATAATGTTAGAAAGCATAATATTAAAAAGCATTATAATCCAAGGGGCCTGCGGTAATAAAACTTAGAGTGATAAAACTTAGAGTAATAAAACTCAGAGTGTCCAAAAAGTTGACTAGTTTTATACCACAGGCAAAGAGACTGACTTTTTTGTTTAGTGGCAGGATTTTTTAAGGCTGCATCCTGAGCAGCCGCTGCTGCCGCAGGAGGAGGCTTCAAGTCCGTTTGCGCCAGCAGTTTTAGGTTTTATTTTCTGCTTAATATTGCTGAAAGTCCTATAGGCAACAATTAAGAAAGCAAGGGCCAAAATAAAATAGACTATAATTTCCTGTGTCATAATAAGTAAATCTTTCCTGAAAAATTTTATATAAACATTTTTCCAATCTGATAAGTTAGGAACGAGACTATCCAGGCAATTGAAGTAGTATAGACCATTGCGAAGACTGCCCATTTGATATTGGATTCTTTTTTAATTGCAGCAATAGTTGCAACGCACGGGAAATAGATCAGGATAAAGAGCATAAGGACATAAGCCACTAGCGGGTTAAAGACTTTTTGTCCTTTCATTTCACCTTTTGTATAAGTCTGTTCCTGGAGTTTCTTCTGAAGTCCGCCAGAATCATCATCTGCATTCGGGTCAGCCTGGTAGAGGACGCCCATTGTACCGACAACAATTTCTTTTGCAGCCAGTCCAGTAAGTATACTTACGCCGATCTTCCAGTCGAATCCGAGCGGGCTTATAAGGGGTTCAACCAGGTGTCCTAATTGTCCGATATAGGAATTTGCCTGGCGTTCAGAATGCATATTCATTTCAACTTCAGCGACGCGTGATGTTTTTGCATCCTGGCTTAGGGACTGGTCGGAGTTAATCTGTTCGATCTGTTTACCATAGTCCTGAGAGAACTTAGTATCGCGCGGGAAATATCCAAGAGCCCAAATAAGGATTGAAGCAAGCAAGATGACTGTTCCCATTTTCTTAAGGTACTGGACTCCCTTATGCCACATATGGACAGAAGTATTTTTAAGAGTAGGAATGCGGTAAGGAGGCAATTCCATTACAAACGGCACTTCCTGTTTAGAGAAAAACACTTTTTTCATCACAAGAGCTACGAGCACGGCAATTAAAACGCCAATAAGGTAGATAGAGATAAGGACAAGTCCCTGGTTTTTCGGGAAGAAAGCCGAGATAAGCAGCACATAGACCGGGAGTCTGGCGCTGCAGGACATAAAGGGAGTAATAAGCATAGTAAGGATGCGGTCCTTCCTGTTTTCCAAGGTACGGGTAGCCATAATAGCCGGAACGTTACATCCGAAGCCCATAAGCATCGGGATAAAAGATTTTCCATGCAGGCCGATCTTATGCATAAGTTTATCCATAATAAACGAAGCGCGGGCCATATAGCCTGAGTCTTCCATAAAGGAAATAAAGAAGAAGAGTATCATAATATTAGGCAGGAAAATAATCACTCCGCCCACGCCGCCGATAATTCCGTCGGTCAGCAGGTCGCGCAGAGGTCCAGCTGCCATAGAATTTTTAATAAAGCCGCCTAAGAGTCCAACACCAGCGTCGATCCAGTCCATCGGGTATTGTCCGATTGAGAAAGTAGCCTGGAACATCAGCCACATAAATAAAATAAAGATCGGGAATCCGAAGAGCTTATGAGTAAGCACGTAGTCGATATTTGCAGTCATTTTTCTTTTTTCAGCGATACCGGGTTCAAAGGTTTCGCTCAATGCTCCGGCGATAAATCCATATTTTGCGTCAGTAATAATGCTGCCAGATCTTTCGTCGTATTCCCTTTCAAGTCTCCGGATCTCCTCGTTCATTGCAGTTTCGATATCTGAAATATTAGGGCATTCTTTGAGCTGGCGGAGAGTGGATTTATCTGTCTCGAGGAGTTTTAAAGTAAGGTAGCGTGAAGAATATTTATCAGTTATTTCGCTATTTTGTTTAATCAAAGGCTGAATTTTTGAGATAGCCGATTCAATTTCGCTGCCATAGTTAATATGAATATGTCTTACGACCGGGTCTTTATCCTCATAGACTGCAATAACCTTATCGAAGAGTTCCTTAATACCTTTTCCCTTTGAGGCTATGGTCGGGACGATAGGTATGCCGATCATTTTTGAAAGCGAGTTATAATCGAACTTAGCGCCTGAGCTCTGGAGTTCGTCGTACATATTAAGAGCAATTACGACCTTAATATTCATATCAATAAGCTGAGTAGTAAGGTAGAGGTTACGTTCAAGGTTAGAGGCATCGACGACATTAATAATAACATCGGGGTGTTTTTCAGTAATATGAGTTCTCACGTACAATTCTTCGGGTGTATACTCAGTAATTGAGTAAGTGCCGGGCAGGTCGGCGATATTAAAAGAATAGGAAGACTGTTTAAAGACAGCCTCGCGCGCATCGACTGTTACGCCGCCATAGTTACCGACGCGTTCACGAGAGCCGGAGGCGAAGTTATAAAGGGTTGTTTTACCGCAGTTAGGGTTACCGACCAAAGCGACATTAATAGTATTGCCCTTTTCGCCTGCAGTAGTCTTAAGTGTTTTTTCATCAATAGTGCCTTCGTAGCGGTAGAGGTTAACTTCATCAGAAGCGAGTTCAGGTGTAATAACCTCGACCATTTTAGCCTCAGAGCGTCTTAATGAAACCTTATAGTCCATAATTTCATATTCAACCGGATCCTGGAGCGGGGCGTTACGTATAACCTTTACTTTTTTACCTTTAACGAATCCCATTTCAGTAATACGTTTACGGAAGGCGCCGTGGCCTACCACCTTAGTAATAATTCCCTCCTGGCCTGTTTTAAGGTCGGAGAGTTTAAGATCCTTTAATTCTGCTGTTTGGATCATTAAAAATTTACCCCCATTCTAAAGATTCCAGCCAGAGTGCCAGGCAGTTTAAGATCTGTTCCAGCCGGGTGGATGATATACTGCAAGTCGGGCTGGACAAATAAATTTTCTGTTATCTGAGCCTTATATGAGAGTTCGACTGCCGTTTCGCTTTTTGTCAATTTATTAGTAAGCGATGCATAGGCCACTGCAATTCCGAGAATGTCATCTGTTCTGTTTTTGATAAGTCCGCTATAATTAAGTCCAAGACCCATATAGAAATTATTCTCATTTTTTTCATAAGGGCTGATGCCTGCCTGAGCGAAGAGAGCGAGTTTTTGTTCACCGGCATTATTAAGCAGGAGCTGGTCGGCAGTAAGATAGAGTCCATAGTTATCGGTATAGAGTGACTGTCCAGTCTGGTCTGTAATGTTAAGGTGGTTATGGTAATAAGCGCCTATTTTATAAGTTCCTGTGATATTTTCAGAAAAAGCTGCCGTATAGTCAAATTCAGAGATAGCGAACAGTCCGTCTTTTGAGTTTAAGTGCCATGAGATATTATAGGGATTTGTTTCAAAGTCATCGGGGTAGCCGTCAAAAAGTGCCAATTTAGCATTAGAGGATTCCGACATATTCCATGCTATTTGTGCGCTTAGGGCAGTAAGCGGGAAAACCGGTGCCGGCACGTTATGGGATATAGTAGAATGAGTGCCGAAGGATCCATTTAAGAACAGAGATCCATATTCACTTACAGCAAATTCAGAAGCCAGATCCTGGAGTCCCAAAGTAAGAGAAATCTCTCCAAAAGACTGTTTAAGCCACAATTCCTGAATAAATGCCTGGTTGCCGGCTTCGATATTTGAAACGCCCTGGTAGTCGCCTATAAGGTCGCCGGTAGGGGTGCCGCCGTGTGTATTTGCGGCGTTAATAAAGAAAGTACCGTTATCCCAGAGGCCGGCGTTTTTAGTATCGAATGATATTTTTAAGTTTGCAAGTCCAATATAGCCTGAGCCTTTTTTAAGTCCGCCGTAGTAGTTATTTACCAGGTCGCCTGTATAGGAAGCCTCGTAGTGAAGCGGTGAAGTCTGAGCCGAGGCGGTATTTAGAGTATATATTGACAGAACAGTTAAAAACAGAAGCATTTTTTTCATAAAACTCTCATAAATCCTTACAAAATCAATCTTTTCTTACACTACAAATTTATTCAGCAGTATAAGTATGTTCAATCGCTGGAAATGAGGATTATTTTATGAAATGATCACTATTTCTTATGAGTCGAAAATAAGAGGACGAGGGACGAGGGACAAAAGCAGAGGACGAGGGACGAGGCCACGCCAGAGGCGGGCAAGGACGGGAGACGGGGGACAAAAGCTGAGGACGGGAGACGAGGCCACGCCAGATGCGGGCAAGGACGGGAGACGGGAGACAGGAGACGGGGGACGGGGGACAAAAAAAAGTCCATAGTCCAAAGTCCAAGGTCCAAAGTCGAATCAGGAAAAAAAGTCCATAGTCCATGGTCGAATCAGGACAAAAGCAGAGGACGGGAGACGAGGGGGTATTTGGTGCGGACGGATTTGGGGAAGCGCAGGGGGTTATTCGGAGAAGTTTTCCAGGGTTATGATGTTGTTTACGACGGCGTAGATTGTGAGTCCTGAGACTGATTTAATGCCGGTCTTCTGGGATATATTTTTGCGGTGTGTGACTACTGTATGTGTGCTGATAAAAAGTTTATCGGCTATTTCTTTATTTGAATTGCCTGCTACAAGGAGTTTAAGTACTTCAATTTCCCTTTCGCTTAAGTTTTCGGTCTGCTGCTGATGGTGATCGGTCTGCATTGACTGGTGGTCGATGAGTTTCTGCACTGAATTTACGATGCGTTCCGGTGAATCGCTGATAGTTATGAGAGTATCAAGCATAGAAGTCAGCTGGTGGTCATAAAAGCTATAGACAATTCCCACCCACTGCACAAAGGGGAATTCCCGTTTAATATTATTAAACAATTTTGTCTGGTTCTGAATTAAAGACGGGTTTATCATAACAAGGTCAACGTTAGTGCGCTGCTGCAGCTGTGCGAGTGCATTAAGGTCGTCAGCCCGCAGGATATTCATCTGCTGATGGCCTCTGCGGTTTAATATTCCTGACAGTCCCTCATAGACAATTGATGAGGGTTCGGCGATAACTATATTAATAATTCCTTCTTTCATTTTTTCTGTTTAAGGTGATCTTCCATTTGTTCAACAAGAGGAATTAAAATTGAGTCCTCTATCTGTGAATGTATACTCAGGTCGTAGTCGAGCTCAAAGAGGCTGAAGAGCAATTTGCGTCTTATTTTCTGGTCATTTCTCTGGGGCAGATATTTAATCAGAAGGTTTTTCAGGTCAATGAGTTTTTCCTCTATATTATTATGATGGTCTCTGTATTCTGCAGCAGAATAGCTATTAAGCACGTCATAATCGGTAATACTATTTATCTGGTTATAGAGGCTAATGACATAGGGGAAAACAACTTTATTCTCATATTCGAGGTGTTCGCGTACTTCATTAAAGTATTCGTTAAAGAAGCTTTCGACCATAAGGATCTCAGCCTTATCGTTAACCTCATACATTCTTTTAATATATGTCAGGATCTTCGGATATTTCTCTTCCATATAGTACTGGTGGTCGCGTCTTAAGAAACCGATAATAGTCTGTATATCGTTAAATGAATATTCAGCCGGTCCTGTGGGATTAAATCCATTATACAGGTTAGCAAAAGCGAGGAAGATATCGATACCGATATTTTTTTCTCTGCAGATCTGTTCTATAGTTTTTTCCTGCACGGCGAGATCGATATTAAAATGCTCGAGCATCAGCATAAAGTAAGGGTTGCTCAGGATTATATCTGAAACTTTCATGCCGGGCAGAATATAAATACTGTTTTTCTGATACATATTGACCAAGGTTCAAATTAGTTATTGTACAAATGTATAAAAAATTTCATCCAAAAATAATGCCCTGAAAAATCCTGGTATTTATTAAGAACCGGTACAACTTTTTTATAATTAACTGCGTCATAATAATTGAATGAGATAAATAAGAACAGGGATATAATAACTGAATAATATGAACAACAATATGAAAGGATCTATTATGAAACCATTAAATGTTACACGCAGTTTTTCTCTTCTTTTTTCAGCAGCACTTGTTCTTCTGTTTACTTCGGCAGCAGTATTCGGCACAAGTAAAGAGAACAGGTCAGTATCATACGAAATGAATCCTGCAGCAGAGATGTATTCCGATCAGCTACCGCAGCCTGTTGGAGGATATGAAGCCTTAATAGACAGGGTTGATTATCCGTCGCTTGCACTTAATGCAAAAGT
>JBLNEL010000341.1:0-2527 GCA_050262615.1 Bacillota bacterium | reverse complement strand
AGGCAACTATTAAGATCAGAAAGAAAAATACTTTCAGTATACTTAAGAAATCCATCTATGCCAGTCCTTTCAGCCTGTCGTTAGTATCGACGAGGTTAGTAATTCTAATACCAAAATGCTTGTCGATAACAACCACTTCGCCTTCAGCAATTTTTTTGTTGTTCACAAAAATATCGACAGGCTCACTGGCAAGTTTATCAAGTTCAATTACATAGCCTCTTTCGAGTTCAAGTATATCCTTTATCTGCATTTGTGTTCTGCCCAACTCGATATAAACATTTAACTGAAGATCTTTAAGAAAGTCCAGTTTGTCGTTTGGCATAATACTGCGGTTTGACGACTCATCAAATTCAGGGAAGTCAGCTACACCGCCAGTTATTCTGTCATCTGAAAGATTATCATCAAGGAAAGCATTTTCGAGGCTATCGTTGATTGACATTTAAACTCCGTTATAAAATTAATTAATCTCGTTTGTTCTGTGTTCGATTTGTTTACTGTGCCTGATAAAGTATTTTTTTCTGCCGGCATTTTTTTCAGCCGTAGAAATCATCTACTTGTCTTTACTATCAATTTTTTTTGAGATCTTTACAGCCTTATGTTTATTAACAACCCCGGGCTGGCCAAAAAACAGCAATTTATCAGCTACTTTTATTTTAAGCTCGTCACCGATTTTTTTATTTAGTTTAATAATATCTCCTTTTTCAAGATGCATAAGCTCTTCAATGGAAATTGATGTTGTCCCGAATTCAACAGCAACTTTCAGAAGTGTCTTCTGCAGATGTGAGCTTAAAATTCCTTTGGCAGTTGTTCCATTATACTTTACAGGTCTGATCGAAGATAATTTCTGATTAGACATCTTAGAAAGTATTGCATCGAATGCAAAAGTAGCAAAGCAGAGATTCATAAGGTAAGACTGTTCACCAATGAACAACTCAAAAGAAATAAGAAGAACACTTTCGCTCTGTGAAGTGATTTGAGCAAAATCAATATCGGGTTCAAAGCGTTCAATAACGAAGTCATATTCGCCAATGATCTGCCAAGCTTTTTTAAGATCAACCATGATCTTATCGACTACAACATATAGAACCTTTTGTTCTATGGGAGTTATTATTTTGGATTGTTTTGTTCCGGAGCCATTTCCACCCAGAAGTCTGTCGACCAATGCCAGGGCAAGCTCGGGGCTAAGTTCAAGAATGCCTTTTATATCAGTATTTTTTATATCAAATGTAAACAAGCAAGCCGGGTTTGATACAGAAAGCACATATTCCGAATAATAGATCTGATCAACTGAAATAACATTGATATTAACAATTGCCTGCAGCTTTGACAGAAGAAAAGAGCTCAAGCTTTCAGAGAAATTTTCATGAATATTCCTGATCGTTCTTAACTGATTTTTAGAAATACGGTTTGGCAGTCTGAAATCGAAGGGAATTGCTTCCTTTTCAGGCATTGCCGTGGGGGTTTGCTCCCCGCCGGTTTTCATCTTATTTAGAAGTTGATCAATCTCTTGCTGTGAAAGTACTTCTGCCATAATTTGCTTATTGTATTATAAATTTGCTGAAATAAACACTGTTGATCTTCGTACTGGGTATTTTGGCTGCAATCGTCTTAGTGATCTCGGCCTTTAAGGTATCTCTGTATGCAATACTGTTAAGCTGATTAACATCTTTACTAGACAATGCAGAGATGACAATATCAGTAATAATTTCTTTTTTCTTTTGCAGGCCCTCTAATACTTCCTTGCTTGGGAGGTCGAATCCGACTGATGCCAGCAGCAGTTTCTGTCCATTTGTACCAGTTGGATTGACAATAATATCATCTAAAGTAAGTATATTAGCCCCAGCTTCTGCTGCTTCACCTTCACCTTTTTCCACATTACCTTGCTTTGCCTTCAGGCTGTCAGGCAAGGCTGCAAGGTTAGTTGACTGCATTTTGCTTAAAAGTATATTAGCTGTAACAAAATAAACGACAATTAACTGCAGTATAAACAGAGGCAATCCAATCAGAAAAACCTTTGGATTTATTCCTTTCTTTGTCTCTGGTATACTCGACACATCCATATTACTTTCCATTTAACAACTTATTGTATACATTTTTTTTGAAAACTAATTCAATAGATATGCCATTATATCTACTTACCTATAATCACCTGTTTTCAAATTTTCTGGAGCTAAAATGCTTTAAGTTGTAAATGAAATTGGTTATTATTAGACAATTGGTCAAGATTAACTCATTAGTGCAGCTGAAACTGAATCTAAGGTTTATAGTTTTTAAGATTCATTGCAGTTCTATAGCGATAGGATTTTAAAAAAGTAAGATTTATTTTTACATGTACCTAATATTATCTTAAAAGCGTCTAAAACTTCAGAGATGTCAATTATAAATAATTGCTATTCGGATAAAGAATTGAAAAAGGTAATAGTAATAATTTCGCTTATTGTTTATTGCTGCATTGCAGGCTGCAGCCGAAGTCTTAGCTTTATGGAGATGAACAGACCTGAGAGAGTTCTGCAGCAAGGTAAATGGC
>JBLNEL010000340.1:0-5505 GCA_050262615.1 Bacillota bacterium | reverse complement strand
GGCTTACCGCCAGATTTTAACACTTTTTTCAGGATAGTTTACAATATGCATTATGATCATGGATTCCAGGGGAACTTCAGTTATGTGGAGATATTATCCACTTTCAATCTTGTAGATATCGCCTTTATAAAATCTATTCTTGATGGCGAGGAGATTGATTATTATCTGAGGGGTGAAAATTTTAACTATATCGATCAGCTTATCCAGCCTGTAACACTTTTTGTACGTGAAGACCAGGTCTTTACAGCCAGGGAACTGTTGAAAGATCTTCCAATAACTTATCTGGGCTTATCATTCAGACAGGAATCTGAAGGAGAGGAAGAGGAGGAGGAGGATAAAGATCAGGAAAATGAAGAGGATGATAATGATGGGGATATAATTATATGATTATATCTCCCCACGCTTCTATTCCATCGCTGCTCTTCTTCGCTGCTTTTACTATTCTTCTTTTATTCTTACTATCTTCCTTTACTCTTTCTTAGTAAAAAAAACTGCTCAAATACAGCTAAAAATAAACAATCGGATTCTCCGGACGTCAAAATAAATAATTGAGTGTAAAATAATTTATTTTTTTTCTTGGTCTGTTACAATAATTACGGTTGAAGCACGTTTACTTCAGTAGAAAAACAAAAGGCTATGGAGAACAACTTACTTCTGGAAAAGCAATTAATTGAAAGATGCCGCAACGGAGAATCCGCTGCATTTTCGCAGCTGGTAAAGATTTACCGCAGGCAGCTTTTTACGTACCTGTGGAAACTTTGCGGGGATAAATCTGAGGCAGAGGATCTGTTTCAGGAGACCCTAATTAAAGCCTGGAAAGGCATAGGCCGGTACAGACATGAAGACAAGTTTTCGTCCTGGTTGTTTTCAATTGCCCATAATGCAGCCATGGATTCACACAGAAAAAACAAGGTAAGAATGAATGTGTTTGTAACTGACGAACTGCGTGCAGCTGATTATAATAACCCTCACACTCAGCTTGTTGCAAATGAATTAAGGGGAATACTGGATGAAGCAATAAATTCATTGCCCGAAAAGCAGAAACAGGTATTTCTTTTAAGAGAACATGGAGATATGACATTTAAGGAGATAGCTGAAACGACAAATGAACCACTGAACACTGTGCTTGGACACATGCACTATGCCGTCAGCAAGTTAAAGAAAGCTTTGAGGATTAAAAATGTTATTTAAAAACAGAATAATTTGTGAAGAATTCGAAAAAGAGATGTGGCGGTACCTGGATGGAACGTTAAATAATGAAGAAAGTGTTTTCTGGGAAAAGCACCTAAGTTCCTGTCCGGTCTGCACTTCAGCTCTTAGTGAAATGCAGAAGAGCCTGTCAATTTATGAGACTCTTCCATTGGAAGATATCGAGGATAAAAAGTTTGATCTGATGGTAGAGAAAGCTGTTAAAAAGAGCAGGTTCTTTTCAAAGTTATCCGGAGTCTTTAACACCGGATCGCTGTTTAAGTACTCCTCAGGACGCCGTTTATCTTTTTCTGTAAGCCGGGCAGCTCTAAGCACAATAGCTTTTGCTGCTATTGTAATGATCATGTTCATTATTTACAGGCCGAAGTCAGATATCAGGACAAACCTTAATGATGATAATGAACTTAAAAAAACTGAACATACCAGCGGATTTTCAGAAGAAAACAACAGACCTGAAATAAGACAAGAGTCAAATAGTCCGGAAGAAGACAATTCCACTGCTTTAAATGGGCTGCCGGGAGTTAAATATACAGCTATAAAAACAAATAGCCAGACTGTTGAGTGGAAAGCTGAAAAACTTAGTTCCGGCATCCATGAAGTCGATTACTCTCTTGACCGGATTGATGCCGGTCAGTTAAGGCATTCAAGACATATTGATAAGTGGACACTGAAAGCAGCTGCAATAGATAATGAAATCGAAAGGCTGGAAAAAGAACTTAGTGATTCATCTTTATAGAAGAAAATTATAAACAATAAAAAGACTATCATTTAGGAGACAGCAATGTACAAGTTAAGAATTATTTTGTTTGCATTAACAATTTTATTTCTGAGTGCTTATAGCTCAAAGGGGCAGCAGAAAGATAATGTTCCAAAACCAGACTCCCCTCCGAGTGTTTCAGATATACCAGAAGAACCTGACACATTAGACGACGTGATCATGCCCAGAAATTTCAAATTTGACTTCAGAGGTTTGAAGCGGCTTGAACTTTCAGCTGAACAGGAACAGAAATACTTAAAAGATATTATGCCGAAGATAAAGAAGGAGCTCGAGGAAATTAAAAAATTAAATAAAATCAAATACTTTGATATACTTAAAGACCTTCATTTTGAGAACCTGAATGGACCTTTTTTCGGGAAAATGGATAAGGAGGCAGTTGAAAGAATGCGTAAGGTCAGTGAGCTAGAAGTAGAGACTGAATCATTGGGCCTTAAATATCAGAATGCTAATAAAGCTGATAAGGAGAAAATGAAATCTGAACTGAAAAATAAGCTAAATGAACTCTTTGAGCTTAAGGAAACCAACCGCAAGCAAGAGGTAGAACACCTTGAAAAAAGGCTCAGCGAACTTAGAAAAAGTCTGCAGGAAAGAAGGGATAATAAGGATGAAATTGTAAGAAAGAGAATGATGGAACTTACTGGTGAGAGTAAGAATATGGAATGGTAGGAGGGGAATTAAGAATTATGAATTAAGAATTAAGAATTATGCCTGCCCGCCGGCAGGCGGGAATTAAGAATTATGCCTGCCGGCAGGGCATGACTACGGCAGGCAGGCAGGGATTAAAGGCGGGACGGGGTTCCGCCTTTTTTTATTATCTTTAAGTATAATCATGAAGTATTATATTTATGCTCAGGAAGATTTTAAATAAAGATATTATATGTGAAGAATATCTATATAATTTGGGTAATGGGATCTCTATCTTTACAAAAATTCTTTCTATCGCGGGAAGGACAGGTAAGACGGCTCTTTTTTTACATGGAGGCGGCGTAACCGGCAATCACACACTGTCAATAAGACCATCAATGCATTTAATTGAAAAAGGAGTTTTTAACCGTATAATACTGCCCGACCGGCGCGGGACAGGAGCAAGTTCTCCTTTTACATCTGATATCAGACTGATTGAACAAGCCCAGGATATGAAAAAGTTATTGGACAAAATAGGAATATCAGGAGATCTTTCTGTTATTGGTGTATCCTACGGCGGTCCTGTGGCACTTCTGCTTGCTTCAATTGACCCAAGAATAGAAAGCGTTACATTAATGGCTTCTTCAGATGAACTTAACTTAACTAAAGGGAAACTTAATATATTCTATAAAACAGGCATCATGCAGGGATTTATTAAGCTTTTTATATATAGTTTTTTAGGGCGCAGCAGGGTTAGCAATAAACTCAAATATGTTGATATGGATTTCGTCTATGAGATCCATACTGCAGCGGGATTAGTAAAAGCTCAGGTCGATATACTTAGCAAGATCAGCAGAGAAAAGATGAAGTCACTTTTTCTGATGGTTGACTCTGTTTTTAATAAAGACAACATGAGCATTCCGGAAAATTTAAGTCTGAATATTCCAGTACTGCAGATTATTGGAAATAAGGATAAGGTTTGGAAGGTTAAAAAAACTGAAGAATATAAAAAGCAATTTCCGCAATTCAGGCAGATAATTATCCCAGGGGTAAAACATAAAGGCATTTTTCTTCAGGGAGAAATTTTCATAAATGCCTTATGACCTGCTGCTCTTAAAATTAAGGGTTGATACTTCAGATGCTTTAGAGTAATTTTTAATAAAACAATATTGAGGAATTATGTTTAAAAGACCTGGAGAGAATGAATACTCGGATTATTATAAATCCTATATTGCTTTAATCCCTGAGGGAACAAATATAATTCAAGCCTTAGAAAAGCAGCTTGAGGAATTTACTGAATTCTTCAGTTCAATTCCTGAAGATAAAGCCGGCTACAGATATGCCGAGGGGAAATGGACTATCAGGGAAGTACTCGGACACCTGGCAGATTCTGAAAGGATATTTACCTACAGGGCTTTAAGGATAAGCCGGAGTGATGATACTCCCCTGCCAGGCTTTGAAGAGAATGACTATGTAGCCCAGTCAAATTTTAATAATCAGACAATGAAGGATCTGCTGGATCATTTACGCTATATCAGAATGTCAACTATCTCGTTATTTAAGAGCATGGATGAAACAATGGCAGAAAAGGTGGGAGTGGCCAATAATCACAAAATTTCAGTAAGAGCGCTCGCTTATATAACTGCTGGTCACGCCTGGCATCACATTGCTATTATTAAAGAAAGATATCTTAAGCAATGACAGTTTCACGGGATTATAATTTAGTAAGAGCAACGGCTGAAGATATTAAGTGGATAAGTAAACTGGAAGCCTCAGTCTACTCCGGAGATGATGCAATACCATTTGAGGTTTTATGGGGATGGTATAATGCATGTCCTGCAGGTTTCCTGATAGTAGTTTCACCCGAAGGTATTAGAACCGGTCACATTGATGTGCTTCCTGTAAAAAGCAGCAAGCTGGACAAATTTATTAACGGTGCTATTACTGAAAAAGATATATTACCTTCTGACTTGTACACTTTGGATGAGAAAGAACTTGTAAGGGATCTTTATATTGAAAGCCTTGCAATAAATATGAATATCAGTCAGACAAAACCAAAAGCTCTTATGAAAATAATTTCTGAATTCCGGGCTATTGCCGGGTCTATATCCAATCCTGACAAGTTAAAGAACTTATATGCTATTTCAGCTTCAGAAAAAGGAAGTCAACTGCTAAGGCATCTGGGTTTTAAGTTAATAAAAAGCGGCAGGGAAAGAATTGACAGGCATGAATTATATGGAATAACTTATAAGGATTTTGCCAGCAAAGCAGCTTTGCCTGCATACTGATTTAAAGATTTCCCTGATTTGCAACTTTTTTGAAGTCTGACATGTCATAATAAGAAAGCATTATTCCTTAAAAAAAAGGAAGAAGTATTCATATGACAAATAATATCAGGTTCTTATTTGTGTTACTTTTATTAGAGTTAACACTTTCCAGACTGCTTCAGGCTCAGCAAGTCTTTACAATAGACCTGAAAGACAGGAAAAGCGATCTTTTCAAAGTTACACTCCTGCCTGAAAAGCTGTCAAAAGAAAATGACATCTATCAGTTTGCCTCTACTGCGCCTGGCACATATCAGCAAATGGATATCGGCCGTTTCGTAAAGACCTTTGCTGCTTATGATCAGGAAGGTAAAGAATTAAAATCCGAAAGAATTTCAATAAACCAATGGAAACTGATTGAGCCGGAAAAAATAAAAAAAATATTTTATACCGTTGAAGATACATGGGATACGCCTGTTGACAGTAATCAGATATATCCGATGGGCGGATCTACTCCTCGAACCGGTGCTCGCACGCCATGCAGAGGTACTCGTAGGCCGCCATCGCTTCCCGGAGGATACCTCCATGAGCGGACACGCAGGAAGGGCGTGGGCGAGCCCGGACCTCACG
>JBLNEL010000339.1:0-42942 GCA_050262615.1 Bacillota bacterium | reverse complement strand
AAAATTACTATATACATATTAAGGAATTTCCCTGAAACTTAAAAATAAAATTGAGAGGTAAATAGTTCTATTTTAATGCAGTTACCGGAAAAAAACGAGCGGTTAATAACAGGAGATTTATTAAGTCAGCCATTAAATTATTGTAAGATAATTGAAATCCGGATCAAAATAGTACTAGTCCCCGGGCTTTTTCAAAAAAACTTTAAACTTATAGTTATTTTAATTGAGGTTATTTTTTTCTTATCTTATAAAGTAATTTTATGGATTGAAGAATTATTAACAGAAATTCAGGGCAACTAATCTCCAATTAACAGATGCATCATAAATGAAGCTGAACGCAGAAGAACTTACCGCCTTTCTGATTAGCATCAGTATAATGCTTTTTACAGCAAAACTACTTGGAGAATTATTCGGCAGAATAAAGCAGCCGTCAATAATTGGAGAAATACTTGCAGGCATTATACTTGGGCCTACTGTACTTGGCATGGTTTCCCCCGGTGTATTTAACAAGATCTTTTCGCAGTCGCCGCAGATCTCAATCGCTTTAGACGGCATTACAACTCTTGCAGTTATAATGCTCCTTCTGGTCTCAGGCCTGGAGGTTGATCTTTCTGTAGTTATCAGGCAAAGCAAGACGGCATTTCTGACAAGCTTTATGGGCATAATCTTCCCGTTCCTCGTAGGATTCTCTTTAGCTTATGCTTTCCCGGAATATTTTGGTATAAGCAGTGAAAACCTCCGGCTTGTTTTTGCTCTTTTTATGGGCACTGCCCTTTCTATTTCTGCATTGCCTGTAATTGCCCGCACATTAATGGATCTGAATATTTTCCGCACTGAGCTGGGACTTGTCATAATTGCATCTGCTATGTTTGATGACCTTACAGGCTGGATCATCTTTTCAATTATACTCGGAATGCTGGGTGCCGGAGGACATGGATTTAGTTTTGCTGAAAAAATAATTTTTGTTTTCCTGTTCGTATCTTTTATGCTTCTAATCGGCCGGAAGATAATAAACAAGATATTCCCTTATATTCAAAAATACCTGTCGTACCCTGGCGGAGTACTGAATTTCATTTTTATTCTTGGATTTTTGTGTGCTGCCTTTACTGAATATATAGGCATCCATGCTATTTTCGGTGCTTTTATTGTAGGTGTTACAATTGGCGATACGGCACATTTAAGAGAAAAAACCAGAGAGATAGTCCATCAGTTCGTCACAAATATATTCGCCCCGTTATTCTTTGTATCAATAGGTCTCAGAGTAAACTTTATTACTAACTTTGACCTGATGTTAGTAATTATTGTAATTACTCTTGCCTTTATTGGAAAGGTGGTAGGATGCGGCCTGGGCGCTTACTGGGGAGGTATGAGTAAAACAGATTCACTGGCAGTCGGCTTCGGAATGAACTCACGCGGTGCAATGGAAATCATTTTGGGACTTCTTGCACTGCAGGCCGGGCTTATACAGGAAAGGGTTTTCGTGGCTCTGGTTATTATGGCTCTGTTTACTTCGATAGCTAGCGCTCCGGTTATGAATTATTTCCTTAAAGGAAAGAAAAGACCCGCCCTTAAAGACCTGATCGATAGAAATTTAATTATATTCAGCCAGACAAATGATAAGCTTACAGCTATAAAAGAACTGGTAAACATAGCAGCTAAAAAATACGGATTAAATGAAAATGATGTTTTTAATGAGGTATGGAAAAAAGAAGAGCAGTTATCATCCGGTATTGCCAATTACCTGGCTATTCCGCATGCAAAGTTCAGAGTAAGCAAACCTGTTGCGGCTATATCAATTAATAAAAACGGGATTGATTTCAATTCTGCAGATAATTTACAGGCAAAGTTTATAATACTTTTGCTGACGCCGGAGGGACAGAATGAAGTTCAGCTGCAGCTTCTTGCAGAAATAGCTGAAAAGTTTAAGGATAAAAGTAAAATAGAAGATCTTTTAGAGCTTAACTCTGCCGAAATAATAGCAGAGGGGCTTATTTATAATTCAGGCACGTAAAAGTCTTTTTTTTACCCTCAGAAGAAATATCTGGCTCCAAATCCTGCTTCAAAATCCAAAGAAGTTGAAGGAAACAGCTTAAAGACCGGAGCTAATTCAAAGAATACATCGACCGGCAAATCCCTGCTGAACCATGCAACACCTCCTACTCCCCTTACGCCCAGCGAACTGTTTTGATTTTCTTTTGACAGAAATCTTGCACCAAAGCCATAATAAAGCGGCAGGCGCTCGTGTGATCTGATAATATCTTCAATATGGTAAAGATAATCACAGCTTAAATAAATTTCTCTGCGGTCGTTTATTAAGGAGTAGCCTAAACTGAAATCAACAGCATTTACCTCGCTGGTCCAATATTTAAGCGTAATACCTGTAGGTTCGCCAATTTTTACGCCTAGACCCAGTCCACGATCCTGTGCAAAAGATTTTGAAGCAATAAAAAAGATGAAAAACAAAAAAACAAAAGTGTATTTAGTCATATTACAAACATAAAATATGGGATAAATTTTGGTACCAAAATTAAACTATTTTGAAAAAACTGTAAATGTTTTTATAAATAATCTTTACTAAATTTCCGGTGATCTTTTTCAAACCAAAGTAAAATAGTTATATTATCTTTTAAGAAATAAACAAAGAATAAGCAGCTTAAAAGAAGCAAAAGCTTAAAAGAAGCAGAACCTTGAAAGAAGAATTAAAAAAAGTTGAGGAATAAATGGAAGTAAACGAAGCCACCGGCAATATCCATGAGATTGTAAAAGAGCTCTCTTCAGAGTTCAACTATAATAACAAAGAAGTTGCAATTGTTCTGGCTGCCGGTCATGGTAAAAGAATCAAATCTCATACATCCAAAATGCTGCATAAGATCTGGGAAGTCCCTACCGTAGAAAGAGTATACAATGCCTGCCGCAAGGCAATCGACGGAGTTAATCTGCTTCTGGTAGTAGGGATAAAAGCCAAAGATGTAATGGAGGTAATCGGCAGAAGAAAAGACACATTGTTTGCTTTCCAGGAAGAACAAAACGGAACAGGGCATGCTGTTCAGGTGGCCTTGGAAAAAATAAATCCTGAACGTTTTGACGGCATTGTTTACGTTCTGCCAGGCGATATGGGACTGATAGACAAGGAAACAATCCGGATGTTCAGAGAGGAATTCATCAAATCAGGCTCTGATATGATGGTATTGACAGGAATTTACGAAGGAGATCCATCGCATAATAACTATGGCAGAATAATCAGAGTAAAAGAAACTGATGCCGACGGGCAGCCTTCAGGAAACGACTGCGGAAAGGTTATTGAAATTATTGAACATAAAGACATACTTCATCTGGATGAAAATAAGCCTTATACCCTCAGCTTTAACGGAAAAAAATACAATTATACTAAAGATGAGCTGATAAAAAATAACGAGTTTAACTCAGGAGTGTACGCTTTTAATTATAAAAAGCTGATCGGACTGATAAATAACCTGAGCAGCAACAACGTTCAAAAAGAAATTTACATAACCGATCTTATTGCATTGTTTAACCAAAGCGGCTATACAGTTAATGCTGTAAGTCCTAAAGATCAATATGTACTGATGGGCTTTAATAACAAATCAGTGCTTTGGGAGATGGAGGAAGTAGCCAGAAACAATGCATATGAAAAACTCAAAGATATTATCGAGATTGCTGACCCAGATGACTTTTTCATTGATGAGCATGTAATTGAAGAAATCCTTGAAATGGACAGCAAGGGTATACCTTTGGACATTAAGATAGGCAAAGGAGTCTATATTGGCAAAGGGGTAAAGCTTAATTACAATCTTACTTTAAAGAAAAATGTCTACGTTAACTGCAATGTTACTTTTGGTAAGAATGTTACAATTTGGGAAAATGTTCACCTTTCATGCTTTAACAGCCAGAAGCTAATTATCGGTGATAATGTAGAGATCCTCTGGGGTGATATCATAAAAGGAAACATTGTTCTTGGTGACAATTCAAGAATTGAATCAAGTGTAAATATGACAGGCAGTGATGATTATCCGGTAATAGTTGGGAAAAATGTACTGATCAAAGGTACGAGCTATATTTTCGGATCAATAGTAGAAGACGATATTTTTATCGAGCACAGTGTACTGATAAGGAAAAAAGTAGAAAAACTTTATAAGAAAGATGGAACTGTACAAAAAGTAAGGTTTTATCTTCCCCTGCCGGAAGGAATGGATACTGTAGAGGATCTATAAGTAAAGGAAAACTTATAAAGCAGATTGTAAAGCTGAAAATTGTGAAGCTGAAAATTGTGAAGCTTTAAAATGATAAAAAAAGCAATGTAATTCATTACATTGCTTTTTTATTTTCAACTTCTTAAAATCAGGTATAAAAATTAAGCTTCTTTTGCTGGAGCTGCTTCTAAAGAGTTAACATATTTAGTTAAGGCTGCTTTCTTTCTTGCAGCAGTATTTTTATGTAATCTGCCTTTACCGACATTCTTATCGATAGCAGAAACTGCTTCTTTATAAACTAATTCAGCACCTGCTTTGTCTTCAGCGCCCATTACTTTTTTAACCAATGTCTTTACTTTTGACATAGCGGCTTTATTGACCATTTGCCTTTTAGCACTTACCTTAATTCTTTTTTTTGCCGATTTATGATGAGCCATCTCCAACCTTAATTTTTTTATTTTGAAAATTAAATATAGGGATTTAATAATTTTATGTCAACCGGGCACGTAATTTTTGTTTTTTAATTTTTTCATTTATTATAGAAAATTCCACCCAAATAACCTCCTTTAGATTTTTTTATAGTAAAAAAGCTCCCAAAAAGAATATTTTTGTGTAATTTTTCAAGTTTTTGCCCTTAATTCTTTAACTGCCTCCAGGATCTCCGGCAATATTTCACCTGCTTTTCCAATTATACTATAATTGACCAATGCCGAGATCTCAGTCTCCTCGAGGTTAACTTCGACAACATAAGCCCCTAACCTTCTGGCAATAAGCGGGATCTGCGCAGCCGGATAAACTACGGCAGAGGTGCCGACAACAAACATTACATCACATCTTTGGGCAGCAGCTTCAGCAGCTGCAAAATCATCTTCAGGCAGCATTTCACCAAACCAGACAATATCGGGCCTTATCAAACCGCCGCAGCTGCATTTAGGAACCTTATCAGTGAAAGAAAAATCAGGTGAATTATATTCCTTTCTGCAGCTTATGCAGTAATTTCTTTCAATATTGCCATGCAGTTCATAAACAGTCCGGCTGCCCGCTCTTAAATGAAGATTGTCTACGTTTTGAGTGACAACAACTAAATCATTATAGTAATTCTGAAATTCCGCAATAGCCAAATGAGCCTTATTTGGTTTAGCCTGATGGACTATCTGCCTGCGGTACTGATACCACTCCCAAACCCTGTCTGGGTTGCGCATAAAAGCGTCAAAATTAGCCAGTTCTTCAGGTTTCAGTTTGTTCCATATGCCATCGGTACCTCTGAATGTCGAAATTCCGCTTTCGGCTGAAACACCGGCACCGGTAAAGAAAACGACAGATTCAGCCTCTTTCAGAACTGCTTCAAATCCGGGCTTATAGGTGTTCAATTTTGATCTCCAAATGCCTAAATAAAACAACTAAATATTATTTTAGCTATGTAAATATAAAGTTCTGTGAAAATAACCAGCGCTCTGCAAATAAATTATTCTTTGCAAAATAAATTATTCATTGCAAATAAACAGTTTTGCAGCTTTTTATCTGTTATTTGTTCTTTATTTGTTCACTTAAGGCTCTGCCTTCAGCAAGATATTTATCATCATCCTGATTTGCTTTAGGCAATTTTTCGATCATGCTGAGGGCTTGTTTTGCTTTCTGATATTCATCTTCTTCAATATAAACTTTGGCCAGATCAAGAAAGAACATCCTGAATTTAGGATAAATTTCAATTGCCTTTTTAATTTCAGATTCAGCAGTTTCAATTTTTCCCCAGCCAAGCCCCAGCGGCAAACGCACAAGATATGACTTCTCGCATACTTTGGCATGCGTGCGTCCAAGAACATAATGTGCAATTGCCTGCACATAACTGCCCCCGTTCCCTAGTTTTATTGCTTTTTCGGCATCTTCTTTAACTCTGTTTACAATACCAATTACCGAAAATACACCTTTAAATAGTGCAATCTTGCCATTGGCAATTGCCCGTCTTAAATAAGTAACAGATTTATCAGGAGCAAGTTTTACAGCCTTATCAGCATAATCGAAAGCAAGCTGGTACTTTGACTGCTGTGCATTTTTCTGTTCGCTTGTAGCCGAAGGCATGCGGTCAGCAAGATCAACGTATGCGCGGCTTATCCTCCAGAAGACTTCCCAGTTTTCGGGCGATAGTTTATCAGCCTGCTGATATTTGTTTAAGGCTGCCGTATTATCAAACTGCTCTTCGGCAAATTTATCTCCCTGCTGTAGCAGGTCTTTTATGCTCTGATCCCTTTGATTCTGCGCAATAGTAGGGGCACCTATGCATAACAAAATAAATGCGCAAACAAACAATCTTCTGAAAATCTGTAACTTATTTAACAGATCCCGTTTTGGAAAAAAGCTCATTCTATTTTTATCTCCCTTAATCAAATAATGTTTGATTAGCTTCATTACTTAGTTTTATAAAATCATCTGAAATGTAAAAAGCTGTTGATGCGAGCGGCTGGTATTTTGTCCATTTGCTGCTGCCGTTAGCTTCATTTAAAATTGCTGATTTATATGCGTTGGTCTTCGCACTTAACTCATCGGCCTGATAAAGAATGATAGACTCCAGGGTCTTTGGAATTACAGGCGATGCATGCTCTAGCTTGCCCTGATGGCTTAAGACAAGATGAATTAACTGATTTTTCAGTTCTTCTGGGAAACCAGGAATTTTTCCTGCCTTTTCACTTATCTCAATAGCTGCAATTACAATGTGCCCTATTAGCTTTCCTTTGTCAGAATAATCAAAAACATTCTCAAAGGTCAGTTCCTCAATCTTTCCGAAATCATGCAGCATTGCACCGGCAATCAATAGGTCACGATTTACCTCGGGATGAATATCACACATAAGATCGCATATTTTTACTATTTCAAGCGTGTGCTCAAGCAGTCCGTAAAGATAAGAATGATGCCACGATTTACCAGCCGGAGCTTTTGAATAAGCCTCAAAATTGCTGCCTGCAAGTAAAGATGTAATGAGCTTTTTAATATATGAATTACCAATTTTCTCGACCCGGCTTTTGAACTCCCTTTTCATAATAGTCAAATCCCTTTTGGATTTGGGGAGAAATTCATCGGCCGATACATTATCTTCACCATTACTGCACCTGATCTGAGAGACCTTTATTTGCGGCTGCCCCTGGTACTCCTCCATTACTCCGTTTATCTTTACTATTGAGCCAATTGATACTGCAGAAAGAAGACTTTCAAAATTATCCCAAATATTAGCTACTGCTGATAAGTACTGGTCGCCGACTTCAAGACTTAAGTATTGCTTATTTACTTTGCTGGTTTTTACCTCACATTTTCTCAGGATTAGGAAGTGATCTATCAATTCCCCTTTTGCAACTTTGGATAAAGCTTTTTGTTTGAGCATAATCTTCAGATTCGGATTTCGTTGGATATTCGTAATAATACTACATTGCAATTAATTTCTGTACAAAATAATAAAAATTTAATTTAATGAGCACTTTAAAATTTACTGGAAGGAAAAATATCTTTATTAATTTTTCAGGGAAAGAATTCCCTCGAAAAGTTCTCCTGGGAAAAGGATGGAAACTGAATATTTGTATTTTAAGTATGTCAGTTTTTCCTTAATTTAGATGTTAGATAGCTTCTCCATGCAAAACTTTAGGACACAAAACCTAAAAGGCAAAACCTTAAAAGGTAAAACCTTAAAAGTGCAAACTTTAAAGCACATTACTTTAACATTTTGCAAAGTACAGCAAAAAAATTGCTAAATAGAAAAAATACTATTGCAGGAGTTTGTCTGATAAAGTTTTGACAGAAGAATTTAAGTAAATAGCAGCCAGAAAAGTAACCGGAATATTAATTTAAGTTTTAGAATTCCTGAAAAATGAAAAAACCATTTAATAAACTTGCTTTAGCTGTAACATTTTCTCCCAACGCTCGCGCTCTGCTTAAAGAGACTAAAAGATTAAAGGATGAGTTCAATTCTGAACTTCTGCTTATTCATATTGGGAAATGTACGCCGGAAACTGAAGAAAAATTAAATAAGCTGCTTAAATCCTCGGGCATTGAATCTTCTGAGGCCAAAGTAATTGTGGCAAACGGAGATCCGGCTGACACAATTATCAGGATATGCAGCGAGGAAAAAGTAGATTTACTGGTTGCCGGGGCACTTGAGAAGGAAACTTTTCTTAAATATTATATTGGATCTGTTGCAAGAAAGATAATGCGTCAGGCTCCATTTTCCGTACTTATACTGACCTCCCCGTCTGAGAACCCGGCAGGACTAAAGAAATTCTGTGTTGAAGTCGATTTCTCAATCGATAGCGAGACTACTGTTAGAAAAGCATATGACTTTGCCTTACTGGAAAAAGCTGAAAGCTTCAGCCTGATCAGGGAATTTGAGGTTCCGGGAGTTGCAATAACCATACAGGATTCAGGATCGATGCGCGATACTGAGAAAATGATAGATAACTGGCAGATGGAAGAAGAAAGTAAAATGGCGGTTTTTGTGAAGGAACTTAACCTTAAAGGAATTCCTGTAAATACAATCTGTTTATATGGAAGAAAAGGCTGGGAAGCCAGTAAATATGCAGATGAAATACGTGCAAGCATTCTGGTAGTTTCAGCTCCAAGAAAGAAGCTTAGAATTGTTGACAGGATTTTCCAGTACGATATGGAATTTATTCTGAAAAAACTGCCGCCTACATTTTTGATCCTAAGGAATTAACCCTAAGATTTAAAGGGGATGGATAAGAATGTTATTTAACTCTGATCAGTCTTATTTATCCCCTTTGTCTTATTTATCCCCTTTGTCTTATTTATCCCCTTTGTCTTATTTATCCCCTTTGTATTTAATTACCCCTCCGATTAATGAAGAGATCCACTTGTTCCCGCTTTTGTCTACTGCTATTGTGTTTACGTTATTATCTCTTATCGGGGCATTGTAGACGTCGAACTTCTTACCTGCAAGACTCTGCGAACCAGTAACCATAAAGATTCCTTCAGGACTAGTGATCCATTTTACACCGTTTTTGTCCTGTATTATTGAGCTTGCCCCCCAGATAGACCCGCCCGAAAATGAAGCACTGTAAAATTTTCCAGCATCGTCACTCGAAGGATAATAAAGCATGGCTTCCTGATATTTAGCCCTGCCATTATCTGACTGTTTATCCAGACTTACGAACATCTCACCGTTTTCCTGAACAAGAATTGATGAGATATTATTGGAATAATAGAGCGTGTCCTTGGTGTATTCATTTACCGGAATTAATCTTATAAACCGGGATAACGGTATTTTATAGCTCTTCCATGAATTACCATCAAACTTAAAAACACCGCTAAATGTTGTACCTACCCATTTATTTCCTTTTGAATCTATCGTAATTGTTTTTATGTAATTATCATACAATCCGGAGTTAGCATTATCATATGTCTTCCATACACTTCCGTTAAACGATGCTGCGCCTTTGTTATAAGTGGCTATCCATAAAGTCCCATTCTGCTCTATGGCAAGTTTTATAATGTGATTCGAGGGTATTGGCGAGTTTGATGTGTTGTAGTTGGTCCAGTTTCGCCCATCAAACTTTGCTATTCCATAAAGAGTACCAATCCACAAATTGCCGTACTGGTCTGAAACAATTGACTTAATGCAGTTCTCCGGCAAGCCGGAGTTTTTTGTATTGTAAACAGTGGCGTTTATTCCATCAAACTTAATTAGTCCCTGATCATTTGTACCAATCCATTTTGTGTCATGCTGATCAACATAAACGCAATTTATAAAATCTGTAGGGAGTTTATGACTTTTATCAAAGGTAACCCATAAGGAAGTATCTCTGAGAGCAAAGTCTACTGTATAGAGACCGCCGCTTTTTATACTTATTAGTGTACTATCTTCCCAGAAACCGGTTTTCTTATACATTATTCTGTAAGTCCCCGGTAAAAGTGATTTAACGGTGTCTGTGGTATACTTGCCTGTAAATTTTCCATTTATATAGATTTCGCATCCTTTTGTGGTGGACTTGCAGTTAATAGTTGACTTCATCGCTTCATTTTGCGTAAAATCAACCAGCATTCTCAAAGGGGATGTTTCGTTAATATTAATTACAAAGGTCGAGTCTCTGTAATCCGAAAGTTTTAATGTTAAAGAATGCACACCTTCCTGAATATAACAAATACTATCAGGAGTGACCCTTCCGATATCTTCATTGTTGAAGTAGATCTTTGCCCCCTGTGGTTTAGAATCCAGGTATACTTTACCTAAGGGTATTGGTTTATCCGGAGGATTAACTGAGACATCCTTATCGCAGCTTATATTTATTATAGCCAGAATAATTATCAGCCCTATCAGCTTAGCCGGCAATTTTCTCTGTTTTTTCATTTACTTTTTCCCGAAAATTCAATTTTTGTAAATCACTTCCGCCCGACAGAATATCCCATCTCCCTGATGTAATCCTCAGTAATACCTGCCCCCATTGTACCTTTTATGTACGATCCTAATATTCCATAGCCGCCTTCAACATTTGTATAATCAGAACCATCAAGTCTTACGCTTAAATTATCAAGGTAGCCATGAATCGAAGAGTAATAGCCTGAAAGGTTCTTATCAAAAATAAGGACTTCAAGCGAACAGCCGTAAATGTAATAGATACCAGTATAGCCGGGATTATCATTTTTTATTGATCTCATTGCTGAATCAAGTGCTGCTTTTTCAAACGTAATGGCATTATTTCTTGAAATCGATGGCGAATAAGGTTTGCCGTAGCTATTTCCGGTTTTATCCATCAAATAAATTTCTTTTGTATGCGGAATATAGTTCTCCCCTTCGCGGGTTTTATAAAGAAGTCTGAGCTTGGGCTGGTACCAAAGTCCGTCATCTGCTTTTTTCCAGCTGAACTTAAAATTGCTTTTCCCTTCAACTGGTATCAGGCGATCACTGCCGCTTTCAATTTCAAGTGGTTTTGGTAGCATCGTTGTTGCCCTCAGGATTTTTCCATTTGGCAATTGACATCTAACCAATATCTGCTTGTTTGGTACAGGTGTAAAGTTTCTGCAGTAATAAAACCTGAATGGCGTATTGTAACGCGATGAGTCAATTCTGGTCTTAAGTGTATCTGTTAATATAAAAACCTTATCGTCATGAATTATTCTGATATCAGCTCCGCAAATTGCTGGATCATCGGTATTCGTAAGTGGATCATATCCCCCTACAGTATAACTCCTGTAAAGAGTCGCAACCTGAACTGTTGTATCAGGCCTGATGATCAAATTTAATATATACCTTTCCCTAAAATCAGATTTTGGGTTAAAGTCTTCTTCGCATGCTGAAAGTATAAAGCAGAATACGAATGCTGAAAGAAAAATAAAATACTTCATATTTCCAGCCTCACTGATGCAGTCGGAAGAAAAGGCAGCATATTAACTCTTTTCCCCGAATCACGTTCAAAATAAAATATGTTCTTCCTGTCATAAGCATTAATTACATTAAGGCTTATTGAAAGGTCTGCAAAATAAAACCTGATCTTCTTCGTCAGACTTAAGTCCAGCCGGTGATAATATGGAAGACGTCCAAGGTTTCTGCTGCTTAGAATTGTAAAAGGACTGTATTGCCCAAAAGCATAGTACTGTGAATTGATGTTATCTATATACAGCTTATCATAAAAACCCTCAATCTGAGTAAAGGGGATGCCTGTGGAAAACGACCAGTTTGCACCAAATTGAAAATCTAAACCAAGATTATATATGCCTGTAAATGATACCGAATGCCTTGAGTCATACCTCGGGTAATAAAGCCAGTGATCAATTTCTTTATATGCCCAGCTTAATGAATATGCCAGGTTAGCGCTTAAGTTTTCACTCTGGTACTGTGCCTGAAATTCCCAGCCATAGGATTCACCTTTACCTGAAATAAGGTCTGGATCATTTGATGTAGTTTTCTTTGTATTCAGATCGGTAATATTCTTTAGAATTTTATAATAACCTTCTAGATTAATGGATAAGTGCTCGGATAGATAAGTTTCAATTCCGGCTACATAGTGAGTTGCAGTTGATGTATTCATGTAGTCAGGAATTATCAGCCAGGGCTCAAATAAGGTTATGATCTCATTTTCATTTAATAAAGTTGTTACTTCCTGTGCATATATTCCCCAGGCTGCTTTAAGTGAAACTAGCGGATGAAACTTAAATTTAATGTTTACCCGGGGCTCAAATACCTGTGTGTTTTTTGAAAGCGGGGCTATGTTTATTCTTGAACCCGCATCAGCTGTCAGATAATCACTGAATCTTAACAGCTTATACTTTGAATATAAACTGATATTTGCCCCGAAATCGTTATAAGTAGTATTAATACCATTCTGATTCTGATAATTAAGCTCAGTCTTAAATGACTTCAGGTAATACCCAACTTTAAGCTCATCCCGGCTGTCAAACAGATATGTAAAGTCCATCTTTAAGGTAATATCATTTACATTATTAAACTTCAGACCTTCTTCACCCTTGTTTGGAATTTCTTCCTGTTTTGAATGGCTAAGGGCAAGACTGGTCTCTGAATACAATGGACTTTCCCAGACCTGGAACCATTCGGCACCGTAAATATTATTCAGCCATTTGTAATCCTGTTTTAGAGAATTATTATTCTTCAGTTCATCGCCGCTCTGGAAAGCAAAGACTGAGACTTTTGTATGCGAGAGTTCTTCTGTATTTGCAAGATTAGCCTTAAAGAAAAGATCATAAAAACTAAAAGGGGCATCTTTATAATTAACAAATTTATTGAGTGTGCTGCTGAAGAGACTTTTTCTGCCTGTCAGAATAAATGACCCTCCGGGCAATGGTCCCTCCATTGATACCTTTCCTGTCAGAAAACTTATATTGCCATTGCCTGCAAGCCTGTTCTTGTTTCCGTCTTTTGTTACAAGATTAAGCACTGAAGATAACCGCCCGCCAAACTCTGAGGTAAACCCGCCTTTATAAAATTCAACATTGTTTATCATTTCAGGATCTATAACACTAAAGAGGCCCATGGCATGAAACGGGTTGTAAACAGGAACCCCGTTTAAGAGAACAAGATTCTGATCACTTGAGCCGCCGCGTACGTAATACCGGGCCGAAACGTCTCCTCCGCCCTTTACACCAGGAAGAAACTGCAAAGAACGCATAATATCAGTTTCAACACCTTTCGGCATAAGCTCAATTTCTTTAATTGATATTTTATCAAAACTTACAGTCGGTTCATTTTGACGCGAGTTTTTATTTGCAACCGTTTCAACCGTACCTAATTGAATATACCCCGGCACAAGTTCAATTTTTATCTGTGTAGTCTTTGAAGGTAAAAGTTCAACTGTGATTATCTTATCATGATAACTAATAAAGGATACCTTAATGACAACCTGTTTTCCCGAGGGTATTGACGGAATACTGAAATATCCCCTCTGGTCAGATGCTGCTCCTAAAGCCGTACCGGTAACAATAATTGTCGCATTTGAGAGTGCTTCCCCGTTTGTTGAATCAACTACAAATCCCCGAAGTGTAGAGAGTTCCTGAGAATGAATATTTTCTGTGAAAAAAGTAATAAAAAAAATTAAAGATAAATAAGCTAATTGCTGCCAGGATCTCATTTTGGATGGTCCCCAAAACCAATATATTTTTATCTGTTGCAGAATTGCTGAAAAACCTGTTTTCAGAATATAATTTGTGCAACAATAAATATTTTCCTCTTCATAAGCAATTGCTTATATCGATTATTTAGCTTCTTCAGATATTTACTCGAAGCATTACAATGAACTAAGGAATTTGGGAATTGCAAATTTGAAAACTTTAATCTGGAATAAATTGGACTAAGTTCTTTACAAAGGACAATTACTTGTTTAATAAGGGAGGAATAATTCAACAGAAGTCAGATTTTTGAATTTTTTATTTGTCCGGTCAGGATAATTCCGGTCTTCTGACTTCTGTATGGCTTTCAGACTAATACTACTGCCCTTTCAGGGGAAGCATTGATTTTGCGCTGATATATTCTGAATAGAACTTGGGGAATCTGTCTTTTATATTTTCAAAATATCCGTCAATTGTGCTGTATAAAAATGAATATGCATCATCAAAATCTTTGTCGAATTCATCCTTCCATTCGTTTTTTTCAAAAACATTTCCCGAATAATTCCCTGTTACATAGGAAAAACGGTTTACTTCTGTCTGGAACTTACTGAGCAATTCTTGTGTGATGCCAAAATAATTGAGAGTTGAAAAATATAATTTTACATTTTCAAAAAGGGAGTTTATTCTGTGAATAAGTTCATAATCATCATAATTCCGTAATAATGATTCCTTTATGTTTGAAAATGTTATAATATCCGAATTCTCAGTCATTACTCCATAGTTTCTTAGTGCTTCCGCTATCTTCATATATGCTTTTATGAGGTCCTCTTTGAGCTCTGTATACTTAACTGAGAGCCTGGAAATATAGCCGCTGAAGGTTTCCCTGGCTTCAAAGAAACCTGGTACTAAAGAAATTATATCACTGTTTGTCTCCAGGGTCCTGGAGATTGACTTCAGCACGTTTATCTCATTATTAATTTCGAAATTACTGCGGATTTTATGTTCTTGCAATTTTTCATCAGATCTGTCAATAATTTCGGAATTACTAATATAATGCGGACTATCTTCCCTTTCAGGCGAAACGAATACATTTCCATACACCAATGCATTATCGGGGGGACCTTTATATTTCAGGTCTTTCATTACTTTTACCTCCTTTGATTATTATTTGAAAATCCTGGGAGTAAAATCTTACATTCCGGCTATATATTTGTATTGAAATATATCTTAATTGTCAATGCTAAACTTTTTGGAGATTCCGCCCTTAAACTGCATCAATTTCCTTTGCTTTCGGCTCAAATAATCACTTTTTACCCTGAAACCCGGCAATTCAGCAGATTGTGACAATTTGTTACAAACATTTACCCAACCGTGACAGTAATAGTTTTAGAGATGACAAACTTCCATCTATATTTCTTGTGTGAACTTCAGTGATAAAGATAAGTTTATAATTTTTTTTAAGTTATTAAGGAGATAATAAAATGGAAAAGAAATCAGACAGAGCAGCTTTAAGAATTAAAAGGTCAGCAGCATTTATGCTGACTGCAATTGCACTTCTTCTTTCAGTTTTAACTTCCAGGTCATTTCCGCAGATAAATGTAGATGATATAACAGGTTCAGTCAATAACATTGAACTTAAGAAAAATGCAGTTGATAATCTTATTGTAAATATCTCATCTGATAACCCGGGAGTTAAGAAAACAGCTATATACTATGCCGGATATTATAGCGTAAAGGCAACAGTAAACCCGCTATTAAAACAGATGAAGAAGGAAGCAGATCCTTCTACAAGAATACTGATCGCGTTGTCTTTATATAAGTTAGGCGATCCGCAGGCTTTGGTAAAAATAGGTGAATTTGCCAAAAGCGATTCTGATCCTAAAGTAAGACGCATGTGTTCAGCTATTTTTGAAGATTTTAAATTAAACAATAGAAAAGTTGCCGGCAGGTAATATTTTAATAAAAATAACATATTGTGAAATAGTGATCTTTAATGTAAAATCATGATAATTAATTAGAGTTATTTTTATTTATCATGCAGCAGTTTTTTCATGCAGCAGCGGCTGTCATTTAATAGCATGTGCTGCAAGGTAAGTGACTAATAAAATATTTTAAGGGAGTTAATTTAGAATGATCTCGAATACGAGGCTGTCGAAAAAGCCGGAATTAGCGAATAACTTTTTGCAATCATCTGAATATTTTAAGTATTCAGCTTATCTTAATTTTATTCACAAATTCCGGCTTAGGAAAGAGCTTCATCTTAATTTTGATTATTGAATATTAACTCTATTTCGTAACAAGCTTAAACTGAATAGGAATTACCATTGCTACCCGTACATTTTTTCCGTCTTGTTTACCTGGATCCCATTTGCCGATGAGTTTGCAGACTCTTACAGCTTCCTGATCACAGCCTCCTCCAATGCCTTTTATTACATTTATTTCATTAACAGAACCATCTTTTTCAACAATTATTCTGACCATTACCTTGCCTTCAATTCCGGCCCTTTTAGCTATTTCAGGATAGTTTATATTTTGTCTTATAAAGTTAATCAGAGCTTCCGGTCCGCCGGGATATTCAGGCATCTGCTTAACAAATGTAAACGGTTCATCTCCACTCCCCTTCTTTAACCCGGCATCAGAAGTAACTATCTTAGCTGTTGAGCTGTTTACTTCATCGTTTTTGCAGCCGAAGATGAACAAAAGTGCGATTAATAATGGCAAAGAAAACAGAATTTTTGCTCTTCCATTTTTCTCAGAATGTTTTCTTGAAAGCATTTCGAACCTCCTTTTAAGAAGTGAGTTAAAGTTGTTGGTTACTGAACTGCCGCTCAAAAGCACAGAATATGAGAACAAAATATCTTTATAGCCGCTGATTTCTATCCCGTTATTTATTACTCTCGAATCGGCTATAAACTCATGCTGCGCAATCAGTTCTTTTCTGCATAACCAGGCAGCGGGATTGATCCATTGGATTATTGTAATAATTTCAAGTATGATCATATCCAGTGAATGTCTTTCATCAATATGAACTTTTTCATGGCTTATGATCTTATCAATTGATTTTTCATAAACTTTATCTTTCGGAATGAAAATAATGTTGAAAAATGAGAACGGTGAGTGCCTGCCTTCAAGTAAAACAGCTCTGCAGCCATTTAAATAAATGTTTTTATTATTCCTGACAAGTCTAAGGATCTGAAACATCTTAAAAAGAAATATGAATGACAAAACAATGACAATAGTCAGGTACACTATACTAATAACTGTCGAAAGGTCCGGATTTTCATATGATAATTTTTTTTCAGGAGAGATCAGTACAGGGGCAAAAAATACTGTAAATTCTCCTGCTGATTGACCTGAAGGTATATTGATGTTTAACAATGGAACAACTGAAGAAAAAATGGCTGCGAATAAAATATATATCCTGTTCCATTTATACGAAGTCTCTTTCCGGAGTACAAGCAAATAGAATATGTAAAGAATGCCCAAAGATAAAGAAGACTTGATTATGTATATCTCAAGCGGGTTCATTTTAACCTCTCTTTTTTGATTTGATTTCCTTCTGAAGAAGCTTTAGTATTTCTTCCATTTCATTTAGATCGATCTCATCATTTTTGCTGAAGAAGGAAACCATACCGGAAAATGAATTTGAAAAATATCCTTTTAAAAACCCTCTGAAATACTCTTTTGTATATTTCTCCTTTGATACAATCGGGAAATACTCATAGGTATTCCCGTAAGTCTTATGGTCAACAAAACCTTTCTTTTCTAGTATCCTGATAATGGTTGAAACAGTGTTATAAGCCGGCTTTGGCTCGGGCAGCTCTGCTATAATATCTTTAACGAAACCTTTTCCCAGTTTCCACAATATCTGCATTATCTGCTCTTCTGCTTTTGTCATCTCCCGGATCTTCATTTTTTGGACCTCTGATTTCTATCTGTGTTTTTACTTAGAAATAAATTTTTAATTCTAAGAGTAAGCTATAACTAATTCTTTAGTTTGTCAACTACTATTTTAAGAATACTACTACATTTTTAGTTGGGTGATTCATTTTTCCCCATTTTTGGATAGCATGTCACCCGGGTTAGAAGTCAGTATGTCATTTTGTCTGAAAGTTAGTGAACTATTTGTTTGTGTAGCTATTTGTTTGTGGAATTATTTGTTTGTGGAATTATTTGTTTGTGGGTTTGTTTCTCTATGCGTCTGCTTGCCTGTGATAAGACTATTATGAGGAATACCGTATGTTACTTAGTAAATAACAAACCAGAAGTAAAACACTTTCTAATGTATGTTCTTATAAGACTCATCAGCCCCGGCAATTACCGGGACTGATTTGTCGGGAAATTAATTTGCCTTAGTAGTATCACCAATTTCGCTTTTAAGTTCTTTTAATTCATTTATCTCATTGTTGATTGATTCAGATCTTTTATCATTCTTCTCTTTTTTATTTATTGCTTTTCTACCTGCATTGCTATGATCCTTCATTTTTTTAAGTTCCTGCTGCTCTTCTTTAATTCTGTCTATCATTTCATTTCTATCTTTAATCCTTCTGTCAATTAGTGCATTAATTTCTTTTTTAAGTTCAGCTTTTTCTTTCTTAAGCTCTGATAATTCATTTTCAAGACGGATGATGCTATTATCAATTGCCTTCTGCCTTCTTAATCTGTACTGCAGACTTCGGTCGTGACGGCTGAATTTTATCTTTGAATTGTCCTGACTGTATACCCTTCCTGAATAGGTTTGCGGATATACTATTGCAGAAGCTAGAATAAATAGAACTAAAAAGCTGAATTTCATATTAACCTCAATTTATGGTATCTCTTAAAATAAATGTCTTATGAAAATTATATTAACTGCATTTTTCACTGGATTATTTGTCGTTCCAGATTTCATGTATTACTAAAATCCCCCGCCGCCGCCTCCAGAGTTTCCTCTGCCGTCACGGCCATCATCAATATTCCTGTCCCGCCTTTCTTTGTAGTCATTAAACATATATGTTATCCCAAGCATTATACTTTGACTGTTCTTCATTGTATAAGAAGATTTTGTTGAGAAGTTGCTTCCGTTTGTGTAGTTGTCATATTTCTGCGCATTAAGCAGGTCATTAACGGAAAGGTTAATTCGCAGCTTCTGATCCATAAACGATTTACTCAGATAAAGCGAAAGGTCTTTCATTTCTCTTGACCTGTAAAGCCTGTTGTCTGTCTCAGGTTTATAGTAAAATGATATGTTAGCCGAAATATTAAACCATAAATTCAGACCGATATTGGCCCTTAAGGAATAGCTTCTGTCAATGTATGACATATCTTCACTGGTATACTTTCCCCTCTGATCTCTGTAGAGAAATGAATACTGAAGGTTTATCATATTAATAAAATCAGGCAGATGAAAAGGCATCATCGGAGTATTATAATATGGCAGCGTCAGATCTATTCCATAGGTTTTGCTGTTATTAAGATTAATGTAGCTGTAAATCAGAGTGCTGTCATTTTCAATTGCAGAGGCATTTGTAAATAATCCTGTAGAATATACATAATATGCATTGATATACTGCGAAAGGTTAACTGCATATGAATTTATGAAATTCGGCTCCAGCTTTGGATTTCCTGCGAAATAAGCATTCGGACCTGAATACTGCTTAAATGGATTTACGAAATATACCATCGGATAACGTACTCTTCTGAAACCGGTAAATCCAAGTTGCAGAAGATCACTAAATTTATAAGAGATATTCAGGTTTGGAAATAGACTTACAAAATTCTGTGTAAATATTTCGCTTGTTGTTATCTGTTCACCCTTTGTGTTAAGATCCTCCATCCTTAAACCTGCTTTAATATCAAGCTTATCAATCTTATGACTGTAAGTTACATATAATGCATGTATGTTTTCTTTGTATTTGAAAACATTACTAAGCCCCATACTGTCGCGCCATAGGTATCCGGCATAAGAATAATCAAGTACTCCGTAATCATTCTTTCTGTTGCGGTATGTAAAGTTATAACCAGCTTCAAACCTGTTTTGATTTAGCGGAAGGGCATAATCTGTTTTTACTATTACTGTTTTAGAATCTACGCCCTGATCAGTTGTCTGCAGCTGAGGGCGGCCTGGCCTGTTCGAATAATCAAGTTTCATGCGTGAGTCCATTGGATTTTCTAACCCGGTATACATTGCATCAAATGTAAGCTCATGCCCCTTGCCTGCAAATTTCCTTTTGTAGAATCCGTAAAATGACAGCCCGTTATATGAACTGTTATAATCATTATGATTTGAATATTCATACTGCAGAATGTTTTGAGTGTTGCGTACATTGCTGCTGCCCAGACTGTTAGATTCATTTTTGTATTTATTATAACTTCCATATAGCGTTATTGAGTTCTGATCATCAAAATCATAATCCATTCCCAGCTTAAAATATCCTGAATAACCATAATTATGACTCTCATTTTTTGAATCCTGAAAATGCACACTGTTGCTTATGTAGTTTATTCTCTCAGTGTTTCCTGATCCATGAAATTCATAATACCCGCCATAAGCCTGGCTGAATAGGTTCAGTTTATTTACTTTATAATTCAGATTTAAGCCGCCGAAGTTACTGTTGTTTGTAGAAGAACTGTAACTGATTGAGCCGTTGTAGTTATCAACCTTATTTTTCTTTGATACCAGATTTAATATGTATGTTCCGCCTTCAGCACTTTCCTTTGCACCGGGAGCTAAGATAACCTCCACCTGATCTATCATAGTTGCAGGAAGCTGCGAAAGCATATCACTCGGCATATCATACTGATGTCCATCCATCTGGAGCTTTACCTCCTGCCCGCGTACAGTAATTTTATTTGATTGAGGATCTACTTCAACTGCACCGGAATTTTTTAACGCCTCAGTAACTGACCCCGAATTGCCGGGAAGCCTGTCCATGTTAAGTACCTGTCTGTCTGCATGAAACTCAATCATTGGCTTCAGGGATTTTATTACTATCTCAGGCATTACAATTGCAGCCTGACTAAGTTTTATAAGCCCTAGCCTTGAGGAATGATCCAGATCAGCTGAATCTATTACCAGTGTCTGATACCCTACCATCGATAGTCTTACCCGTACTACTGGTTCAGAAATCTTTTCAATTGAAAAGACTCCTTTATTGTCTGATATTCCGCCTGCTAAGGTTTTCTCTGCATTCCTTGAAAGGATCGTAACTGTAGTACCAACTAAAGGCTTACCGCTTAATTGATCAGCAACACTGCCTGAAACCTTAAAGCTTCCTTCTGTTTTCTGTGCAAAATTTAATGATGTGAATGTAATTAGTAAAAAAAGGATAATACCCGCATGTATCTTCATCATATCCCCTTGAATAAAAAAGATTTTAATTTACTTTATAAATAGACGCCAATTTTAATTAAATGTTGCCTCATAAATATGATTAATAGCAAAAATAATCTGCAGTACGGAAAAATTATTAAATTATTTTAATTTATTTTATTTATATTTATAAAGATTTTATCTGAAATCCGTTGGAACATTCGCCGCTTCCCTGATGTTGTATATTATATCTAAATTTTATTTTTTATCTGAATGAAAAATCTTATTGTATCATTAATAGTTATTTTCTTCTTTTTTAACCTCTGTCCCTGTGTTATGGCTGAGCCGCAAACTTCAGGTCAGAATGCTCATTTTCTGGAAGTCAGTTCTGAAAGTTATTTGCCTGCTGAAAAACCGGTAAATGAAATGACTTTATCTGAAGAACTGCAATTCAATGAGGAATTGAAAGTAAATGAGGAATTAAAAGTAAATGAAAAATTGCAGTTAAATAACTATGAGAAGGAAAACAAACTTTTTGAAACAGGATTTCTGACTGAAAGTTTTTATGAAAATGATACTAATGATGATTTCCTTTCTTCAGTTATCCCCGGCACATTACTTAGTGCAGTAATAACTAATGGGTTAAACTTAACTCAAGCTGTTTTTACCTTACCGGAATTCCATTTTAAACCTCCGTGCTTATAAGATCTTTTCTCCAGGCTTTTATTTACAGCCTTTAATTATTTAACAGGTTTTTGTTAATTACCAGAATATTGATATTTGATCAAGCTGGTTAAAAACAACGCCTGGCACAAGCTTAATAAAAACAACTAAAATTTGATCAAATAAGTTAATCAGGAGAGTGTAATATGCTTTGCCCAAACTGCAAAACTAATTTATTATTATCAGAAAGACAGGGAATTGAAATAGATTACTGTCCGGATTGCCGCGGAATATGGCTCGATAGAGGTGAACTTGATAAGATCCTTGAAAGATCTGCAGAACAACAGCAGACAGCCTATACCGGAAATGAATTAAATGACAATTACAGAAATCGTAAGTATGATGAAGACTATAGCAAAGACTATTATAAGAAAAAGCACAATAAATCCTTTTTAAGTGATCTTTTTGATTTTTAATGGTGCCAATAAAGTAAAAGAGGAAAACTAATGGATACATCATTTATGTGGATACTGTTTATTCTGTTTGTTCTGGTAATGCTCGCTTTAGATCTTGGAATATTTAACAGAAAGTCGCATGTAATTTCAATCCGTGAAGCTCTTATCTGGAGCGGCGTGTGGATTGCCCTGGCATTGGCATTTAATACGGGAATATATTACTGGTTCGGAAAACAAAAAGCCCTGGAATTCCTGGCAGGCTATCTGATAGAAAAATCTCTTAGCGTTGATAATATATTTGTATTTGTAATTATCTTCTCATATTTCAGAGTCAATCCGCTTTATCAGCATAAGGTACTTTTCTGGGGTGTATTAAGTGCACTTGTAATGCGTGCGGCATTCATTTTTGCCGGAGTAGCCTTAATTGAACAGTTCCATTGGATAATATATGTCTTCGGCGCTTTCCTGATATTTACAGGCATTAAGATGATCCGTCAGAAGGATAAGAACGTACACCCTGAGAAAAATCCGGTTCTGAAACTTGCCCGGAAATTTATCAAAATTACTCCGGAATATGATGGAGAAAAATTTTTTACAAGGATCGGAAACATCAGCTATGCTACACCGCTTTTTGTGGTCCTCCTTTTTATTGAAACTACCGATCTGATATTTGCTGTCGATTCAATTCCAGCAATCCTTGCAATCTCAAGTGATCCGTTTATTGTGTTTACATCTAATGTGTTTGCAATTCTTGGTTTAAGATCACTCTATTTTGCTTTGTCCGGAATAATAGAAAAGTTCTCTTATCTTTCTTACGGACTTGCCGTAATACTTATGTTCGTAGGAGTCAAGATGCTTATAACAGATATTTATAAGATCCCGATCTCCTTGTCTTTAGGAATTGTTATGGCTATCCTTGTTCTTTCAGTTATCCTTTCAATTTTAAAATCAAAAAATTCAAAGAAGATTTCTGATCAGGATTCAGCTCATCAGCTGGAAACTCATATGAATGAAGACAACAGCAAATTATTGTAAGGACCTTGCTAAAACATAAAGAGATGACATCCTCATTCAGATGTCATCTCTCTCTCTTCAATAATTCCTGCCTGCCGCAGGCATGGCCTGCCGGCAGATTCAATTCATAATTCTTAATTCATAATTCTTAATTAATAATTCCATCCACCATTTCTATTGTTTTTTTATAAAGTCATATGTTGTGTATTCCACAAAGTCAGCTACACTTAATTTCATCGATTTGACTTTATTACCTTCAATTGAAAACGGTATTACTTTAATACCAAACGTCGGAATGCTGTATGTGCAGAGAAACCTGCCGCCATTCATATATTCTAATTTTCCTTTAAGATCTGGATGGTGTTCAAATGATATCTCCAGTTCATTTCCTTTTTGAGCAATATCTAAATATCCATATACCTCGTGCACATACCGGCCTGTAAACTCAGTAAGATCAACAGGTGGTTTCAGGTGCATATTTACTGTGTCTCTGTCAGCTTTTAATGTCTCATTTTCCTTTGCTTTGCTTTTCTCACTAAGTATATACATAGCCTGACTGTAATTTCTGTATGGCTGTCCAAGGTAGGCATCAATTACTTCCCACTTTAAGGCCTGATAAAAAGAATTTGCATCTGTATTTGTAAGTACAACAATTCCAAGTTTTTCTTCAGGGATCAAAGTAACCGAAGTAACAAAGCCGTCAATTCCACCGGTATGGGAAACAATTTCTTTACCTTTATAGCTTTCAATAAACCAGCCTAGCCCATATACATTAAAGGAATTTCTTTCGAACATATTCGTCGACCTGCCGACTATGGAATTTGGTCTTCTTGTCTTCTGAATTACGCTGAACGGTAAAGCTTTATTCCCATTATAATATCCGCTGTCAAGTTGCGCAATAAGCCAGTGACTCATATCTGAGACTGATGAACTTATGCTTGCTGCCGGAGCAAGATTATCAATTTCCGGATATTTCAGTTTGATCAGTTTACCATTTTCAAATGTATGCGGTTTTGCCGCGTTTTCTTCACCTGAGATCTGGCTTGCCAGCGGCAGAGTTCTCTTCATCTTTAATGGATCAAAGATCCTTTCTTTTAAAAATTCAGCCCATGTCTTTCCACTTATTTTTTCAATACATTCACCAGCTATCGCAAAGCCCGCATTTGTATAACCATATCTGGTCCTGAAATCATAAAGCGGGGTCAGCTGCCCAAATTTCTTTATTACTTCCTTCGCAGAAAGATCAGATGTCCAGTACATAAAATCTCCCTGAAATGTCATCATACCAATCCTATGACTCACAATGTCAGTCAGATTCAAATGACCGGCAACCCAGGGATCTTTCATTGAAAAATCAGGCAAATACTTCTGAACCTTGTCCTCCAGGGTGCATTTCCCGTCACTCTCCAGTATGGCCAGTGCAGTACCCGTAAATGCCTTTGTATTTGATCCGATCATAAAAAGAGTGTTTTCATCTACCTTTTCGCTTTTACCCAGCTCACACACACCAAAGCCTTTTGTTAAAACAACCTTACCGTCTTTTACAATACAGATACCTGCACCAGGAATATCCCATTGCTTCAGCCCCCTTTCTAAATATGTATCCAGGCTGTCAGTAATGAACTTTGGTACCGGCTGCTGTGCAGTTATGCTTTTGCCAATAAAAAGAAGAATAGCTAAGAAGAAATATTTTCTCATTGTTTAATGATCCGCAATAATTAATGATGCATAAATCTAAAACAATTTAAGTTTGTTTCAAATATTCTGCACTGTTATTTTACCCTGTGTTTATTCGAAGTTTATAAAATAAACCCGGTTTTTCGTGAAAATAAGCCTTTAATGCAAGTGTATAATTTAAGAAGATTTTTCACTTGCAGTTTACTATACCGTTCGGTATATTTAATCCAATAATAAATTGCAGTTAATGGAAAACAGAGAAAACATTTTAAATATCGCCCTGATGCTCTTTTCCTCCAAAGGCTATGATTCTGTGGGCATCCAGGAGATTGTTGATAAGGCTGGAGTGACAAAGCCTACTTTATATCACTATTTCGGAAGTAAACGCGGTCTGCTCGATTCACTTTTGGAAGAGCATTTTAATCATCTTTATGAAGCCGTTAAGACTGCTGCTTGCTACAATGGGAATCTGCCTGAAACAATGTCCTCTGTAGCGAAAACCGTTTTTGAATTTGCAAAGTCCGGTAAGGATTTTTACCGCATGTATCTTACTATGTGCTTTGCCTCGCCTGGAAGTGAAGCCTTTTCAGCTGTTTATCCATATAATGAAAAGCTTAACCTTCTTCTTACTGATCTCTTTAAGGCAGCAAGCAAGGATCATGGCAATATGCGTGGGAGGCATACCCGCTACGCTTTTACATTCTGGGGAATGCTTAATAATTATATAACACTCTTCCTTGGGAATTTTATTGAGCTAAACGAAGAATCGGCTTATCAGGCTGTTAAACAGTTCAGTCATGGAATATATTCCTGATAATGATACCTGCTTTTGTTTTAACTGATATCTTTTTGTCTCCTGATCATCTGGAATAATTATTTTATTATTAACCGTTAGAATTTAATTCAATATTAATAACTGTAAAAATATAATTTATTTATATACCGAATGGTAGGTATAATAAGGAGTAAACCTATGGGACACTGGTCTTCTGAATCTTTTTTCTATCATATTTATCCGCTTGGATTCTGCGGAGCACTTTATAAGAATGATCTCTATTCAGCTCCGGTTAACCGCCTGCAAAAACTCTGCGGCTGGATTGACCATATCAAATCACTTGGTGTAAATGCTCTTTATCTGGGACCAATATTCGAATCAACTTACCATGGTTATGATACAGCCGATTATTTTAAGGTCGACAGACGCCTTGGGGATAATGATAGCTTTAGGCATATCTCCGCTGAACTCCACAGAAAGGGCTTCAGGCTCATTCTTGATGGCGTCTTTAACCATACAGGGCGTAATTTCTGGGCATTCAAAGATGTTTTAACTCATAGGGAGAATTCAGCCTATAGATCATGGTTTGCCGGTTTGGATTTCTCCAGGAATAATCAATTTAATGATAATCTTTCTTATGAAGGTTGGAATGGACATTATGACCTGGTGAAATTAAACCTGAACAATCCCCTGGTAAAAGCTCACATTTTCGCAGCAGTTAAAATGTGGATTGAAGAATTTAATATCGACGGACTCAGGCTTGATGCAGCAGACTGCATTGATATCAGTTTTCTTAAGGAGTTGTCTTCATTTACTAAAAACATTAGAAGTGATTTCTGGCTTTTAGGTGAAGTCATTCATGGTGATTACAGGAATTGGGTCAACCCCGGGACCCTTGATTCAGTCACAAATTACGAAGCTTACAAAGGATTATATTCGAGCCATAATGATAATAACTATTTTGAAATAGCATATACGTTAAAAAGGCAGTTTGCAGAAAATGGCATTTATAAAGATCATGCATTATATAACTTCTCAGACAATCACGATGTAAACAGGATCACAAGTACTCTAAAAAATCAGGCCCATCTGTTCCCTCTTCACTGCCTGCTTTTTACAATGCCTGGAGTTCCGTCAATCTACTATGGAAGTGAATGGGCTTTGAAGGGCTCTAAACAAAATGGCAACGACACATTTTTACGCCCAAACCTTGAACTGGAAGAAATGTTAAGAAATGAAAACCATTCAGAACACTCTGCCGGATTGCAAAAAGTGATAAATATGCTGGCAAATATAAGACATAACTCCACAGCTCTGAAATCCGGCAGCTATAAGGAATTATACGTCAGCCACCAGCAGCTGGCCTTTATACGAAAGGATCAGCAGGAAACAATGCTTATTATTCTCAACTCTTCAGATAAACCTGTTTCCCTGGAACTAAATCTGCCGGCTGAATTTAATGCTTCCGGTTTTACTGATTTACTAAACAGCTCAGAAACCTTTCAGCTTAGGAATAATAAATTAAAGATTGAAAAACTTTGGCCCAACTGGGCAAGAATTCTTAGGTCCTGGAACTAGCCTTAAGACAATCCTCAGGCTATAAGATGGTCAGACAAACTCTGACCATCGTTGCTTTATCAGGTCAAGTAATTATGCATTGAATTTTATCTCCTTTCTATATAACATCCCAATAGAAAAATGAGATCTCAGAATCTATTTTTCAATCATTTCACACACACATAACCTCTCTCAGGTCTCTGTAATTTACCACCGGTTGGAAAATATGATTCTTGAACAAAATGTTCCTGAAAATGCAGCAATATAGAACTTTAAGGATATTAAAGCCGTAAACATATGTGTAAAATAGCCGCGAATAAATAAAATTTGTATATCTGGAGAATGTTTTACGGGCTTCTTGATTTTATGATTAGACAAAGTATTTTGAAGGAGGGAGTAAAATGCTACAACAGATCAAATTCCTTGAAGGCTATGTTTTATGGACAAAAGAGGGCAGATACGGCAAGGTTCATGAATTCTATTTTGATAAAATGAACTGGACAATACGTTATCTCGTGGCAGATCTGGGACATTGGCTCCAAAATAAGTTTGTTCTTATAGATTCAATTCACTTCGGTGTACCAGAAAAAGCTCTTAAATTCTTTACCGTTCAGCTGACTAAAGAACAGATTGACCATTCACCTGACGTACACATTCTTGGACCAGCATTGCGGCCTGATTATGACCTGGCTAATTACTTTACATGGCCGAACTATTTTGATTATTCACAACAGGCTTTGCGATTTGCAAATTCTGAGGAACTGAATAAGCTGAAATCTGAAAAAGAGGATCCTAACATTAATCTGATCAGTTCAAAGGAGATAGAATCCTTTAGGATACATGCTACAGATGATCTGATAGGACATGTGGAAGATCTCCTGGTTGATGATTCAAACTGGATGGTAAAACAAATAATCGTAAATACACGGAATCTGTTTATCGGAGGGAAAAAGGTAATACTTAATGCAGATCAAGTTGATCATATAGATAGCACTGAACGCTGTGTATACGTAAATATGGACATCGAAACGGTTAAGCATCAGCCGGAATCGTATTACAGGATTTGAATAAAGAATTCTCCTGATTAGTTGAGTATTGTTTTCCGTTTTCTTCCCTCCATACTTTGCTTAGAAAGCAAGCTAGACCGCCCGCCTGCTATTGGGACGGGCTTCTATTACTGATGCTGTAATTCAATTCTTGGACCCTGGAATTTTTAATTTTTCATTTGATACGGAAGTCAAACTCTGCATTTGTTAAATTAGATAAAGATTAGCCCGGGAGGGATTATGAGATCTGCCGGAATGAAGTGGCCGGAGATGAAGTGGGCTGAAAGAATAAGTATTTTGCTGATCTACTCAACAGCAGTTATATGCTGTAATCTTGCACTTATTTTCTGGTACTCTATTGCAAATGGTTTAAGTCAGCAGTTTAAGTCGGTAGACAAGTTCATTGTAGACCTTCTCTCTTATTTTATTCTTTATGGATTACTGGCAGTTATTTTTTTCATAACGTTTTTAGTAATAAAAAAAATTAAGTAATCAGAATTGAATATAAGAGGTTCTTATGCGGTGGACTGCAAAATTGAATGTTTTTATGCTTGTCTTATCAATGCTTGTCTTTAGTTATCTTGCAATGGTCTTTTGGTACTTTATAACACGAATAATAAAACAGGATGTAATTGACACAAGTGGCTATTTCTTTGATGCTCTGAATGGCCTTATCCTTATAGTGCTGCCTTTACTGATCTGCTATTTTTTATTTCGTGTTTATAAAAAGCTAAAATAAGACTTCTCTTGTTTCAGTGATTGACCTCCTGCTGCTGAAAATATTCATTTTTAATGATCTTATGCTTACCGATATCTTTATAACTTGACCTTTTTTGTAAAATCAAGGACCTTTGGATTTATTATTCTTACTAACTCGCTCACCTTAATTGAAATAGCCTCTGTATGTGTACCTGCATTAAAAGTTACTGAACGGTTAACTAGAAGACTCTCTGAAAAATAAACATCCATCCCGTAAAGATTTCCAAGCGGGGGCATTGCGCCTACCTCACAATCCGGAAATTTCATCTTAAATTCTGTCTCACTTGCAAGTCTGATATCATCAATCCTCAGGGTCTTTTTTAGTTTAGGAAAATCAATTAAGTGAGAAGCCGGCAGTACGGTCATTACCATTGAATCATTAATAAGAATCAACACGGTTTTTGCAAATTCCCTGCCCTTTACATGTGACTTGGCTGCTGTCTCCTGGGCTGAAAAAGTAAGAGGATGAATTATATCAGTATATTTCACCTCAGACTTTTCTAAAAAATCCTTTAGCTTTAATATAGCCATCTCATCACCTCAATAATGTTTTTTTACCTATTTTCCCTGCACTCATTTATTGTTCACCTAAGTTCATCTTCTAAATTGCTGCCGAAATTATCAGAATTGCATTGTAAATACAATATTTCTCCACAAGCCTGCATAAACCGGCCCATCAGAAACTTACTCTGATCATAATCTTACTCTGATTAGAAGGCTTACTCTGCAGTATTCAGCTATGTTCACAATAATATTTTCCAATAAGAGTAATTATACCTGAATTTTTGTTCTACTTTTCCTCAAGTATCTTTTCAACTTTTTCTTCAGCCAGATGTTCAAGAACTGAATCAGGAATCTCAGATTTTGCCTTTTGAACTGACTCTGCCTTCAGGCGCATAAATAAGATTTTTAATGCTTCAGCAAAATACTTTGATGAAACTTCGTTAATCTCCCATTCTGAATATGGATACTTATCCGTAAAGTATTTAATATTGACAGTAAGTTTTTCTGTCTCAGGCATCCATTCAATATGGCTGCTGCTGATAGGGTCGGGTTTTCTGTAAATTTCAACCAGCCTGTCATCATAATAACAGAAAGGGTGAGCCTTCAGATATTTTGCCATCCTGTTGCATTCAATAAAAAGTTCAGATGCTGATTTGTTCTCCTCATGCATGACACAATCCTCCTAATTCAATGAATAAATTGAATTACTTTATGTCCTGACCTTTCCCGGGGCTTACTTCACATAAGAATACATCTTGGTCAATATTCCGATATGAAAAACTCCCGGGTCAATTATTCCATGCAAACCTTTTAATTATCTGTAATTTTATTCAAGGAGGTATTTATTAAAGCTGTATTTCCGAATTATAATTAAAAATTACTGCTTAAAATGTCAAGGCAATCAGTTAGTGGGACAGGTCCATGCTGGTCAAATTGCAGGTATTTTGAACAATGCTGCATAAATGGCTTTTGATTTCGCCTGATATGCAGCATAGTAATATTTTATATTTTGTGGACCCGCCTATAAGGGCCAATCCCTCAGAATTCTTTCTGTTTCCTCAGAATGCCCGCTTTCATCACGCACCATATCTTCTAATTGTACGGCAAGCCCTTTGTCACCATAGTCCTCTGCTTCTTTTGCTCTTTTTGTGTATTCCTGTGCTGCTTTTTTCTCTGCATCCAGATCGGCTTCAAGCATTTCACGGTTGGTCCTGACCTTTGGAAGAGGACGTGGTTCTGTTGTGGGCTCACCGCCTAAGGCAACAATTTTATTTGCTAGAAATTGCGCATGCAGCTGTTCATCTGCAACTTCAGTTAAAAAGAACTGTGAAAGCTGGGGCCTGTATGGACCTGTAGCCTTTGCAGCATAAGTAATATATTGAATTATTGCACTAAGCTCGCCTGCCAGGTCATCATTTAATTTTTTTATAAGAGCCTGCTTGTCCATTGAATTCGTTCCCTCCATTTATATAATTAGTTAGTTTTTTAACCCTAAAATATTTTAAACAATACTGCTCATAAGTAAAAGATCTTCACTTCAGTCCATTTCACTTCTGTATTGATGAATTATACATTATATCTTCGTATTATTATTAAATTTGCGAATTACTTTGAGCAGCAGATAAACCATAAGACTTAGTAATAAGGGCAAGGTAAATGTATTGATCAGACCAATAATCAATGGATTTGCACCAACTAATTCCCAGCTTATTACTTTTGATATATAATACCATATGGTAAGAATCAGATACCCGGAAATTATGATTATTAAATAAATAAAAAGCTCATTCATCCTTTTTACCAGTCGCATATATCCCTCCTGTAATATTATTATACTATTTTCCCGGATAAAATAGTATACAAAGGGAGTATATTTAACTTTCCGAAACAGAATGAATAATTTGAACTTTACAGATCAGACTAGTCCTGGTTTACAGTAATTGCAGTAGAGATATGAATATTTGAGCACATCAAGCCGGTAATAAAAAGGTGGATAAAGAGGAGCATTTGCCAAAACTCCCCTGCAAGATCACCACATTACATTATAGCTTATATAACTATTCTTTGGAATAAGCAGAGCTTGGCACAAGTCTCTTTTTATATTCAGGTGCTGCTATGGCACCAGATTTTATTCCACTCCTCTTAAACAGCAATAAAAATGTTTTTAAAACTTTTAAGCTAAAACGGTTCATCTGGAGCACCTCGCTGTATGAGGGCACATAAATATCATTATGCTGATTTAAATATTTTCTGTAAAGAAATAATTCGCGATGAAGCCGGATTATATATAAAGAAACTACCCAAACTGTCAGTATGCAAAACAGTTCCATTAGACTACCTCCTTTAATGTCTTTATCAAAAAATCAAAATCATCTGTAACTTGATTTCTCTAAAGTAAGTCAAAGAATCAGCACTTGAATAAATCAATAATTGAATAAATCAGCATTTGAGAAAATCAGCATTTGAATAAATCAGTCTAAAAGCATAATAGCGGAGAGTTCACAATAGCAGTCGATCTGATATTCTAATCCAAACAGGTCATATTCTTTTTCTGGTCGTTGTAAGCACTATCGCTGAGACTAAGATCATTGATAGAATTACAAATAATGCCCCCGGGATAGTATCCCGCCTTGAAATTATTAAAGCAAGTTCTCCGATCACAACTAGTACACAATAAGCAATTAAAATTATCCTGTTAAAATGAAATTTTGAACTGTTCACTGATCTGCCTTATTAAATTTTTCCTGAATAAATTTGTTTTTTTAAAGTCATCTTCTACTAACCTTTAATAAGATAATTTTTAGTTAGATATTTGGCTGTAGGAAAGATCATGTAATTTTTGTAATAATTTATCCTACTACTTACCTTTATTTTGCTACAGTAGTTATCCTCTATTTATCATGTTTATTTTCATCCGCCAATCTTGCTCAGCATAAAAGCAACAAGAAAACCTATTACGGTAATAAGTCCTGCAAAATTGTGTGTCTCCTTAAATGCCTCTGGTATCATTGTATCCACCAGCATTGAAAGAATGGCTCCTGCAGCAACTGCTGTGGTCGCGGCAATTACATCTTGTGAGTAATGGCTGAAAAGGGCAAATCCGGCCAATGATGCAAATCCTGAAATAATTGCAATTCCCAGCCAGATCCCGAAAACATATCCCTTTGAACGGTTTGCCTGTTTCATTCCTGCAGAGCTTGATAAGCCTTCAGGAATATTGGAAAGGAAAATAGCTATAACTGTAATGAAACTTACTGCACCGCCATGTATCATGCTCACCCCGATAACAATCGATTCTGGAATCCCGTCCAGAAGTGAACCGACTGCTATTGCTAGCCCGCTGCCGCTGTTTTCACTTTCACTTGGCTGCTTTTTATCTGATCTTTTTCTGTGCTTTGCACCTTTTTTATCAAGTATTAAATTGGCAAGGGTATAAACTGCTGCTCCTGCAACAAATCCTATTGAAGTTGAACCAAATCCGCCTTGCTTATAGGCTTCATCCATCAGTTCGAAAGCAAGTGCAGAGATCAATACCCCGCTCCCAAAGGCCATAATTGCTGCAATTAGCCTTGGCGGTACTTTTAAGAAATATCCAACAGCAGCCCCGACCAGAAGGGCCGATCCGGCTATTAAACCCCAAAAACCTGCCTCTATCCATAGTGGAAACATGTATCCTCTGTAATTTTATTTTTCTGAAATTTATTTATTAATTGATCCCCATTATTTATTCTACAAAGATTCTCTATTATCAGAAAAGCCCATTCAGTGCACATTGGTCCGTTAAATAAAGTGTCTTTACCTGGATAACATGTTTACCTGGATATATATTTAGCTAAAACATAAGATATTCTCTGATGGTAACTCAACTATTAAATACTTAAAACTAAAGCGCCGCACACTGCCTTTGTATTTTCCCTTTGATTTATAATTTGCGTATATTGGCTGGTGATCTTACTGCCATTTAACTGCTTTTTACAGGATCTGGAGGAGAATTAAATGTACTACGCTCTATTATTATTTTTGCTTGCAATAGCAGCCTTTCTTTTTATTTCCGGTCTTCAAAAACGAAATAAGAAAAAAATCTCATTCGGATTTATTATTGCAGCTTTGTCCGTTTTATTTTTCTGGTATATGGATTTTTGGGGAGAGGCTCTCTGGTATGAAAGTCTTGGCTATAGCAACCGCTTCTGGATAACAAATTATGCCAACTTAGGTTTTGGACTGGCAGGAGCTGTTGTTTCATTTGGAATAATTTTCCTGCTGATGCTTTTTGTGCCTAAAGAACACAAAGCGGTTCACTTAATAACACGGGCTTTAAGCTTACTTATTGGAGCAGTCTGGGGATACTCCAACTGGGAAATAATTCTGAAATTCTGGAACCGTATCGATACCGGACTTAAAGACCCCATTCTCGGAAACGATATAGGGTTTTATCTATTTTCTCTTCCCTTCTGGGATTCTCTCTATTCACTTATTTTTATACTTACTGTTATTTCCCTGATAGCTGTCTTCCTTTCGTCTTTTACTCACTTTAGGGAAAATGACCTTATGTTCTTTTTCCCGGCTGAATACCAGATCAAAACAGGGAAACTAAATTCACCATTATTCTTAAATCTGGCGATATTTATACTTATCCTGGCTGCAGGAAGATTCTTAAGCCGGTTTCATCTGATGTTCTCGACAACAGGCGTTGTCTCTGGCCCTGGCTGGACTGATGTAAATGTTCTCTTACCTGCTTACTCTGTCGTTATTATTCTTCTGATTATCATCGCATTATTGTTAATTATTCCATTTTTCCGGAAAAAGATCAGGGACTATTCTTCTCTTAAATTCCGTATATCCCCCGAGCGTTCATACCTGGTAGTTCTCTTAGGTCCAATCGGCTTGATTATGGCCCTGTGGATTATTGCATTCTTTATTCTGCCCGGAGTATTTGAATGGTTAGTTGTTCAGCCTAACCAGATAACCTTTGAACGCCCTTATATCCAAAATAACATTAAATTTACCCGTTCTGCTTTCACTCTCGATAAGATCGAGGAAAAAGAATATCCACTGAATGGCACTTTCTCGCAGCAGACGGTATCTGAAAACCCGAATATATTTGAAAATATCCGACTCTGGGACTGGAAAGCCTTAGATGCCGTTTATAGACAATTTCAGGCAATAAGACTTTATTATGAGTTTTCTGATGTTGACGTCGACAGATACAATATCGATGGAAAGATTCGTCAGGTAATGGTCTCAGGCAGGGAAATTAATACTGACAACCTGCCTCCGCAAAGCCAGACTTTCGTCAATAAACGCTTTCAGTATACTCATGGCTATGGTATTACAATGGCTGCTGTAAATGAATTTTCTGAACAGGGCCTTCCCCACCTTATTATAAAGGATATACCACCTGTAAGCGAGACTCCTTCTCTGGAAGTAAAACAGCCTCAGATATATTTCGGCGAAGATACTTATTCTCATGTTATAGTTAATTCCAAAGCTAAAGAGTTTGATTACCCCAGCGGTGAGGAAAATGTATACACTCAGTATTCCGGAAAAGGCGGAGTCGAACTCTCAAACCTCTGGAGGAAATTTTTATATGGCTGGAAATTTGACGGTACAAATTTTCTTTTTTCCGATTACCCGACTAATAAAAGCAGGCTGATGTTCCACCGTCAGATCCAGGAACGCGTAAAACTTCTGGCTCCGTTCCTTGACTTCGATAAGGATGCCTATATTGTCCTTGCCGATGGAAAACTGTACTGGATACTTGATGCTTATACAACTTCCAGCTACTACCCTTACAGCCAGCCTTTTTCGGCAACTGAAAATATTCAGTATAAAGAAGGTAATAACACTCAGAACCTTACCACTGATTTAAGCGGCTACCTGGAGGGAAAAAACTATATCAGAAATTCTGTAAAAGCAGTCGTTAATGCTTATGACGGAACAGTTGATTTTTATATTATCGATAAAACTGATCCTATAATAATGGTATGGAATAAAATTTTTCCGCAATTATTTAAATCAAAAGAGCAAATGCCCAAAAGCCTCCTGGCTCATATAAGATACCCCGCTGAACTGTTATTGACTCAGGGACTTGTTTATGCTAAGTACCATATGACAGACCCAACTGTCTTTTATAACCAGGAAGACTTGTGGGTAAGAGCTACAGCAAAATACTATAACGAGATCGAACCTGTTGATCCATACTATATTATGTGGCAGTCACCGGAATCAAAAGCACCGCAGTTTGTCCTTATGCTCCCCTTTACTCCCAAAAACCGGCAGGTTTTGATAGGATGGATTGCCGTATCTTGTGATCCTGAAAACTATGGACACTTTCTTTCCTATCAGTTCCCTAAGGATCAGACTGTACTAGGACCGCAGCAGGTCGAAACAAAGATCGATCAGGATAGTTTCCTCTCCGGACAGCTTACACTCTGGGATCAGCATGGATCTAAGGTCATACGAGGTAATGTACTCGCTATTCCGGTAAATAATACTTTGTTCTACGTTGAACCAATCTACCTTCAGTCTGAAACTGCTGCTTATCCTGAACTTAGACTCGTTGTTGTTATGCATAAGGAAAATATGAGCTATGCTAAAACCTTTGATGAGGCTTTGGCTGGATTATTTTCTAAAGCTCCGGCACTCATTACAGCTCAACAGACAAAAGATCAGACAAGTGCTGATAAACAGATATCTGTCCCTGCTCAGAACACGCCTTTTGATTCAAAATATATGCAGTCACAGATAAAAACAGCAAACGAGGCATTCAATAATTATCTCAGACTAAGCGGAGAGAAAAAGTTCACAGAAGCTGCCAGGGAATTAGAAAGACTGCAGCAGTCCCTGCAGTCACTTTCAAACCAGACTGGCAAAAACGGCAGATAACAAAATATTTTATTCCCCTCTTCCATAGATCAGGAAGAGGGGACTTTTATTATAAGTCTGTAAATCTCCTGCTAAAAGAATTATTTTACTGTGCATTCTATCAGAGCCGGAAATTCATTTATTCTGATTTCATCTCTTCCGTAATACTCTACTTTTCGCCCATTTATTTTAACTTCATACGGCATAAGACCTGACCTGTTCTTTACGCGTATTCCCCCTTCAGGCAGCTTTATATCCCCGGTAATGTTGAATAATACTTTGTCCTTCTCTTTTTTGGCCGTGTAGCTTAACGATCCATAATAGGTCGGAAGATTCTTGACTTCAATCCCTTCTGAGGAGTCTAACCACTCCTTGTATAGTCCTGCTCCTAGAACAAGAGAGTTTTCATATTCATCCTCATATACAAACATTGCTCTTGCAGCACTTATAAAATCAGAGCCAACCCAGGTATGTGGCATATCACCAATAAATTTGGGTTCCTGCGGATTCCGCCATACTACCTCAGCCCAATGATTCCATGCCTTCGGGAATTGGTCCGATAAGAAAAATTCAGTCAGCCTGTGTGCCCTTTCAATCTGATCCAGATATACAAACGTACCAATTACTCTTACCTCATATGGTGTGTAGTTTATCCAGCTAAAGACAGGATCCAGCCTGTTCTTAAAATGCTCGTAATACTTGTCAAATGTATTCTTCAGATATTCTTCAGGTAAATTCTTCTTCTCTCCGCAAGGATAAATAGCTATGGCTGTAGATGTCGCATCAAAGTCACCAAGCTCTGCAGCACCTGGAATATAATTAATATTGTGATTTTTAATTGAATAATTTATTGAATTATAAAGATTAGTCTTAAACTCATCCCTTAATTTTATAAACCTGCCCTGATGATTTTTTTCATTCAATATCTCTGCGATCTCAACAGCACACTTTAATCCTAATAAGCCGAAAAAATCATCCCAGTATGAATGCATTGGCTTGGATGAATACCCCTCGTGACTGATTGATTCAGGAAGTAACCCATATAAGGCTTTAAGCGAATCATTGCCGTCTTTGTATTGATCTGTTTTTCTCTGATCAATCAGGTAGCTTATATAATCAACTGACCTGATGACATTGTTAAACCTGGATCTTAAGAACAAAGTATCCTTCGTAAACCTGTAATATTGCATAATCGAAAATATTAATTCCCCGTTACTGTCGTTTTCCGGCACCGGATCAGGTCCGCGGTTATCAACAACGCAGGGGACTTTCCCGTTTTCATACTGATATGATGAATACCAGCTAATAAAGTCTTTCACTTCCTCTGAAATTCCCATTTTCAACAGCGCTGAAGAAGTAAGAGCCCCGTCTCTTATCCATGAGCGTTCATATGACCTGGAGCCTGGTTGGATTCCCTTATTATCCCTGTTTATTAATATGTATGCCAGGTTCGATTTTATGACATTAACTATTTTTTCTCCTGAGGAGGGAAGCCTGAATTCAGCTGTATTAAGCTTATCTTTCCAGAATGTTTTTGTCTTTTCTAATTCTGAACTTACAAATTCGCTGCTTATTCCTTCTGATTCTATGCTGTCATATTTCTCTGCATAAAATGGCACAGCAAGAATGTATTCTCTTTCTTCATTGGGTTTTAATTCAAAGGTGTACTTTATTGCTCCTGATGCTGCTCCGTAATTATCATTTATTTCAGTTGCAGGAGGTAATCTGTCTTTCTCAAGATATTCAATTATTTCGCCTGCATCAAAACTACTTGTTCCAAATCCATCAGGCTTTGACACAGGTATAACAAGCCTTGCGTTATTGATCTTTATCTTTTTCCCGTTATAGGCTACCGATTTGACGACTGCTGTCCCTCCAGGATTATTCAGTACCTGCCAGGGTGGATTAACCTGAAAGGGACGCAATGCTAAATATAAATTTCCTTTTTTTTCAGCAATTCCGCTGTTGCTTATTTTATTTATTATATATAGAACTGAATTGCCAGCTTCGCCTGAAGAGAATACCTTGGTTTCCAGGATTAAGCCGTCTTTCCTGCGTGAAACTGAAGGTATGGGTAAGTAGCCATCTTCAAGACTTTGTGTCTTTTCAGTGTTGTTCCAGCTTAATAGTTCATTATCGGTATAAATGAAAGGTTCTATTGAAAAACATTTTTTATCAACCTCAGTCATTCCATCTGTATTAAAAAGAGCTTCCGCAGGATCATCATTTACACCTGTGATTGTCCAGAAGGATTGCTCATCATACAGGTATCTTGGGAATAGGCCTTTGGGTTTATCTTTTGCTATCTCAGAGAAAAACTTATTCCTGTTTTCACTGAATTCATATCCTTTTATATGTATATCTTTTATTACATAATTGTTAACCTTCCTGCCCTGTAGAAACTTTAATCTTAAATACCTGGATTCATTATTCTGCAGGTCTATATATCTGCGCCCCCCTGTTCCGTTTGTTACTGAATATATTGTCTCCCAACGCTTGTTATCTGAAGAGACTTGAATATCATATTTATCTGCATAGTTTTTCTCATCCCAGTCTATTACAAGACCGCCATATTCTCTGTGCTTTATTAAATCTATTTTTATTTCCTCGTCAGTGGTCTTCAGACTGTGCCATTGGGTTTCATTATCCTCATCCAGAAGATATTTGTTTTCATATTCATTGGAAGATTGGATTACAACAGGCTGTGGATTTTCTTTTGACAACGGTTCAAGTTTTTCAAAGTTCAATTCATCTATATACAATGTGCCTTTGCCGCCGGTAGAGGAAGCAACAAATATTTCAATCTTGTCAGTCTCCTTCAGACTCTGATCCTCAGTCGGTCCCCAGGCAAACTGTATATCTCTTTTCTTTACAGTCTGCTTTGTCCATTGAGATGGAAATTCAAAGCTCCTTTTATTTAACCACCATACATTATCTCCTGACTTATCCAGCAATTTAAATTCAAGATTATTAACAGGAGCCTCAGCACGAAGGTAATATGTAAACCTGAAATTTGAAGGGAGCTTTAAGGGCAATTGCTTTTCAATGCCGCAATATCCTGTTCCTGCCTTAAAATTAAAATCTATTTTAATGCATTTACCTGAATAGCCGGCAGCATTGGATATTTTGATTTCAACTGCATCAGATGCAATTGTCTTCCAGCCTGACAACGTTTCAAACTGATCGATTACCTGCTGCGTGAAAGTCTTTGAGGCAAGCAGAAAGACTAGTACAATTGTTGATAATACTCTCATGATCCGGATTTCCCTCTAATATTGTTCCTGTGCGACTTCAAACGATGCTGAAATAGTCTCTGCTGAACTTCCGCCTATCATTATATTGAATTTCCCGGGCTCAATAACCGGTCTGTTATCTTTGTCAAGAAAAGAAAGCATTTCGGGAAGTATTGAAAAACTTACATTTTTCGTTTCTCCCGGCATTAGCCTTATTTTCCGGACCCCCTTTAACTCTTTAACCGGTCTGGTAACACTTGAGACTTCATCCTGAATGTAAAGCTGAACTACTTCATCTCCATCTCTTGTCCCGGTATTGCTTACACCAACTGTAACAATCAGACTGTCTGTTTTGGATATTCTCGTTTTATTTACATTAATATCTTTATATGAAAAAGTTGTGTAGCTTAATCCATGCCCGAATGGAAATAATGGGCTATTAGGTATATCCAGATACTTTGAGGTATATTTGTCTTCCGCTTTCACCGGACGCCCTGTGCTTTTCTGAGCATAATAAAGGGGTATCTGACCTGTCGACCTTGGAAAGGTTACCGGTAGTTTTCCCGATGGATTATATTTGCCGAATAAGACATCTGCAATTGCGTTACCAGACTGATTGCCTAAGAACCAGGCTTCAATAATTCCCGGAATATTTTCTGCAGCCCAGTCTATTGTTAATGGCCTTCCGCTGAATAATACAACAATAACAGGAACACCTGTCGAATAAACCCTTTTTATTAGCTCTTCCTGAATTCCAGGAATATTGATGTTCGACCTGCTTGAGGCTTCCCCTGTCATTTCACTACCTTCGCCTGCAGCAATTATTACAACTTCTGACTGTTTTACCTGATCTATAGCTTCTCTGAAGCCTGAAGTATCATTATCATTTATATTACAGCCTTTTGAATAATTTATTCTTATCCTGCCGCCTGCAATATTTCTTATTCCCTGCAGAAGTGTTATTACGTTTTCAGGCTTACCTGTTCCTGCCCACGAACCCAGCATATCTTTCTGACTATCAGCTAAAGGCCCAATAACTGCAATCTGTTTTATTTCTTTCTTTATAGGTAAAATATTGTCCTGATTTTTTAACAGAACAATTGACTCTCTTGCCAGTTCCAGTGCTATGCTGTCTTTATAAGCCTTCCCTGGGTCAGTCTTCCTGAAGTACATGCTGTCTGTATATGGATTATCAAATAGCCCAAGCCGGAATTTCATCTTTAGAACTCTTCTTACAGATTCATTTATTCTCTCCAACGGGATCAACTTCTGCCTTACCAGTTCACTTAAGTATGGTGAGTATACGTCACCATCTGCTGAATCCCCGACCATATCAATATCCACTCCGGCTGAAAAACCTTTTAATGCTGCATCCTTTTTATCTTTTGCAAAACGGTGTTTTACAAGCTCACCAATTGAGTTGTAGTCACTTATTACCACTCCGTCCCATTTCCATTCATTTCTTAATATTTCAGTCAGTGTAAAATAATTTGCTGATGCAGGCACACCGTCAAGATCATTAAAGGCGCTCATTATTGAAGCAGCTCCGCTTTTAACGGCAGAATGAAAAGGTGGAAGATATATTTCTCTTAATGTCCTTTCTGAAATGTCTACTGTATTATAATCTCTTCCTCCCTCTGCAGCACCATATGCAACATAGTGCTTTGCACATGCAGCAACTTTTGTCCTGTCTTTCAGATCATTCCCCTGAAAGCCTTTTACCCTGGCCGAAGCCATTACACTTCCAAGATAAGGATCTTCACCAGAACCCTCCATTATCCTCCCCCACCTTGGATCTCGTGCAATATCAACCATTGGAGCATATGTCCACTTGGTTCCTTCTGAGGCAGCTTCAAAGGCCGCAATTGCACATGCCCGGCTTACCAGTTCCGGATTCCAGCTCGAGGCCTCAGCTAATGGCACCGGGAAAGTTGTAGTGTATCCATGGATTATATCGTTTGCAAAGATTAGCGGAATGCCAAGACGGGATTCTTCAACAGCAATTTTCTGCAGGTGGTTTGCTCTTTCAAGAGAATGAACTCCAAGAATAAATGATCCAACATTTCCTTTTCTTATCATTGATTCATCAGCTTCCCAGGCTCCAACAATCTGCACTAACTGCCCAATCTTCTCATCTAAGGTCATTTTTGAGGTCAGCTCATTTATCTTCTGCTCCTCGGCTGAACTTAATCTGAAATTCCCTTGTGCAAATATGACTGTAGATAATAATACGGTTATAAGAATAAATGTTTTTTTCATGCCTGTACGTTTTGTTTCATTTTTTAGTAATGCTTAATTAGCTTTGGAAAGCTGTTCGAAACCTAACCTTTCCAGACCTTTTTTAATCAGTGGATCCTGCATCGAATATTTCCAGACCAGTCCTGTCCTGAAATTCTCTATCATAATAACTATAGGCCCTTGGTCCAGCCCAAGATAATCACTGTCATACCACCCGGCTGTCGGATTAAAAGCATCTTTAAAACCGTATTTATCCCACAGCCCTTTGTTTCCATATTTTTGGTATAAATTCTTGAGTGTTGGAATGACAACTTCAGGAATAAATACTATTGAAGCAGCTGATGCCGTGGGAGCTATTGTACCGTCATCTGAATAAACCGAATCCGGTCCGCTTGTACCGCGCCCTGCATATCCTTCAAATTTAATATTGCCTTTATTGTACTTGTCTCCCGGACCATCGCATGCTGAAATTCCCCATGTAAGTGAATCATAGCCGGCCCATTTCTGCGGATTATCAATACAGTACTTCCGGTTTGTAAGTGATGCTCTTAAGGAATTCTCAAAGTAATCTATTCCTTTTTCTTTTAGATATTTATCCGTAAGATTTCTGAAATCAATAAACATGTGGGAATACTGATGGCCAAAAAGAGGCGGAAAGACTACGTGAGACAGCCCCGGGTAGGGCTCCTTCCAGCTATATGTATTAAGCCATCTCTGATATGTTTCAGTTGGGTTTTTCAGATTTGTACCGGCAGCAAGAATATATAAGTATAAGGCTTCAGTGTAGCCATACCATCCGAAGTTAAGTATGCCCTCATCAGGTTTCCAGGCCATTGATATCAGACCGGTATGGTTATCATTCCTGCCTTTTTTAATTATCATCCAGTTCCAGTTGATCCTGTTAGTTATTTTTTCTCCAAGATCCCGGATCTCCTTTTCAGCTTCATTATCACCATTGTAATACTGCATTGCAAATCTGATCCCGGCTATCAGCCATGCAGTGTCTATTGTCGAGAGCTCAGAGTTCCATTCGCGCTTTCCTGTTTTCATATTAAGAAAGTGATAATAGAACCCCTGATATCCTGTCGCATCAGCTCTTGTGC
>JBLNEL010000338.1:0-2609 GCA_050262615.1 Bacillota bacterium | reverse complement strand
TAGCTCATTTAATAGAAGCCGGGAGCGATCTGTTTTTAATGCCATCACGATATGAGCCATGCGGTCTTAATCAGATGTATAGTCTTGCTTATGGTACAGTTCCTGTGGTAAGGGAGACAGGCGGGCTGGCAGATACTGTTATAAAGTTCAATGAAAAAGAAGAAACCGGCAATGGTTTTGTTTTCAAAAAATATGAATCTGGTGAACTTTTAAAAGAAATAAAGCGTGCAATTAAGGTTTTTCAGCAGGACAGGAAGCTTTGGGCAAAAATTCAGAAAAACGGGATGAAATCTGATTTTACGTGGGTTTCATCAGCGAAGAAATATGTTGAGTTGTATAAGAAATTATTGACAAATGATTAAATGGTAAGTAAAGCTGTATTTTTTGACCGGGATGGTACTTTAAATATTGACCCGGGTTATATTGGTGATCCCGGATTAGTAGAGCTTTTTCCTGGTACAGCAGAGGCAATTGCTGAGCTTAAAAAATTTGGATTTAAGATAATTGTGATATCTAATCAATCCGGAATTGCCCGTGGTTATTTTACAGCCGTTGAAGTAGAGGCTGTAAACGAAAAGATTAACTCACTTCTTAGAGAGAAGAATACCGAAATAGATGCATTTTATTATTGCCCCTACCATCCCGATTTTAATAATAAAGAAGATTGTAAATGCCGGAAGCCCTCGCCTTATTTGGTTTTAAAAGCAGCAGATGAGTTAAATATTGATCTTAAGGACTCCTATTTTGCCGGTGATTCTCTAAGTGATATAGAATGCGGGAAAAATGCAGGAATTAAAACAATTCTTGTAAAAAATGGAAGAAGTGAGGAACAAATTTCTAGCTTGCTTGTAGAAGGTAAAATTCCCAATTTTATTGCTTGCGATTTGCAGGAAACCTCAAAGTATATAATTAACGATTATCTCGGAGGAAATTGATTGTATTCCAAATTTAGTATTTTAATTGTTCTTCTAATTTCTTCTTTATTTTTAAGTGCATGTAATGACGATCCTACAAATTCAGGATTGTCAATATTAAACAAAGAAGATTTAATATCAGTAAGTCCGGATAGCACAGGTTTAGTGTCAGATTCCTCTTTTACCGTCAATCTCAGTTTCCTTGGCGGCAATCCCTTACTGCTTGGTAAATACGGCAATGTAAGTTCAAGTATGCTTGTGCAGTTCAGCGTAACGCTGCCTGATTCGATAAAGAATGCTGTTGCTTCTAATGCCGTAAGTGTAACCTCAGCCTGGGTGGAAATGACATCAAAATACAGAATAGGTTCCACCGGGTCTTCTTTTGATTTTTCACTTAACAAGGTTACAAGCGGCTGGCCTTCGAGCAATTCTTTTAATGCCGACAGTTTAAAGCAGATCAGCTATACAGATGTTCAAAAGCTTCAGCAGAACTTTACTGATTCGCTGTGCACATTTAATTTGAATAACCAGACGGTTAATACCTGGTTTAAAGATACTGCCACAAAATTTACCTCTTTTTATTTCAAACCCAAACCGGGGCTGGAGGCAATTACAGGTTTTCAGAATATGTACAATGCTACTTCAAGTGATATTATGAAGTTCAAAGTGGTATTTGAGAAACAGGGCGGATATATTGACACACTGACATTTATACCAACAAGCAATGTTCATCTTGTCGAGAGTTCAAAGCCTGCTAACTTATCACAGGAGCGGATCTATGTTCAGGCAGGAAGCGGATATCATTCAAAATTAAGATTTGATGTTTCGAAAATTCCGGCCGGTTCAATAATCAACAGTGCGGTTTTGGAATTAACCTGGGATCCGAATACTTCAAAAGTTGGATATCCGATGACAAATTCTCTCAGAGCAATGTATCTAGTCAACAATCAAACAGATGCATATGATTCTGTTAATACTGTTGGACTGCAGAGAGATACCACGAGCAATATCTATTCAGGTGAAATTCGTCAAATGGTACAACGTTGGGTATTAAGCCAAGCTAACAATGGAGTAGCTATTGGAGCTTCAAACGACAGGGGTTCAGTTGATCTACTTGCCTTTATGGGGAAAAATTCTCCGTTAAGACCTAAACTTAGAATTATTTATACAGCAAAAAAACCTTAATAATAAAAATATAGAATTTAGATATTGCTTATGAAATTGTTAAAATATTTATTCATTGCAGTTCTTACTGCCCCCATAATTCTGCATGCAGAAGGCGGATCTATTTATTCCAGACTTGGAGTCGGAGAACTGCATTTTGCCAGTTCTGCCAGAAGAATTGGCATAGGCGAGCTGGGTGTTGCAGTTTTTGACAGGGATTTCTTAGGTACGATCAATCCGGCTGGGTGGTCTAAGCTTAATCTCACACGTTTTGAAACAGCATTGAATTTCCAGAACTTCAAAGAACAATCTGTTGCAGGCAGCAACTATCACTCTGTTACAAATTTTTCGGGAGCACTTATTGGAGTACCGGTTGAGCGAGATCTTGGTATTTCCTTTGTAGGTGGAATTGTTCCTTATTCCAGCACAAATTATAAGGTTGTTGAGAAGAATCTAACGGGTAGTTACCCCAACGTTATTACTTATGAAGGCTCAGGAAATATATCTAAAGCCTTTATAGGCGGGTCTTAT
>JBLNEL010000337.1:0-2970 GCA_050262615.1 Bacillota bacterium | reverse complement strand
TATCCATTACACGTCTGGCTCTCTGAGAAGTAACCAGTTTAGAATCGATATTAAGCGGGGATTTCATTGCCCGCTGGACAGCATTCTTAGTGATTTCATTAAATAGCACCCTGAACACCTTTGCATCAGTTACACCATCAATGATGTCTGCAATGTCCTGAGCAATTGCTTCACCTTCACGGTCAGGGTCAGTTGCTATGAAAATGCTTTTACTTTTAGAGGCAAGTGACTTGATCTTTTTGATAACGTCACCTTTCCCTCTAATATTTACCAGCTGAGGTTTGAAATCATTCTCAATTTCAACTCCTAACTTTGTTTTTGGTAAATTCCTTATATGTCCAACTGTCGCTTCAACTAAAAATTCTTTGCCTAAATATTTATTAATTGTCTTTGCTTTCGAGGGAGACTCGACTAAAACTAAATTCTTACTCATCTAATACCCTTTAATTTATAGTATCCGAAGTATATAAAAGAAATCTGCTGCCCGGGAGGATACTTTCGTCTAAATCAACTAAAGAGAACAAAATTAACCAGTTTATTTCCTCTTTTGATATTCTTTCACCTGGATACAATGATATTTGTTCCAGAATTGTATCTAAGTCCTTAACTTTCAAAAGACCTACATTGATCAAATGAATTATATAATTATAATTCTCGGATCCAAGAACATCTTTTTCTTCTTCGGTTAAAAATCTATAACTCTTTAATTTACTGTTTCTTTTTTTAATATTTTTGTTTGAGTTTGTAAGCTTTTTATCATAAATCCAACTAAAAGCAGTACTAACTGTCTGTTTATCAAAATTCAAATCCTTGCTGAGCTTATTATTTACTTCTTCTAACGAACTATTTTTCCCCAATGCATCAAGGATTTCTGCCAGAACTTCAACTATTTTTGCTGTCATATACTAGAAGTTTATCTTTTATCAAATATTCCAATTCTTTTAGATATTTATTTTCATTTTTTTTCATAAGTTTTCTGTCTGGCTCTGTCTTATCATCGAATCCAACTAAATGCAAAATACCGTGTATAACTAAACGCAGCAATTCCTTATCAACCGAACACCTGAACCTTCTAGAATTATCGACTGCCTCGCTGATGCAAATAAACATCTCTCCATCGAGATCTTTATTGTCCCCGTTATAATTAAATGTAATAATATCGGTCGAGTAATCATGGCCTAAAAATTCACGGTTTATTTCCTGGGTTTTTTCAGGATATAAAAAAACAATCGAAAGAGATTGTATTGTGATATTTAAGTCCGTACGTAATTTATTTAAAGCATTATGAATTAATGCCTTATTTATTTTAATTCCTTTTTCTGAGTTTATTGTAAGATTTTTAATCAATATATCTCAAATATTATTGTTTAGCAAATATTTAAGCAAACCTGCTGAGAAACTTTTCCCAACAATACATATTCTGACGGATAAAAGCAAATTAGTTCAGTCTCTTATTTATTTCTTTTATCCCTTAATAATGATTCCACTGTTATTTCAGTATATTTCTTATATCTGTTAGCCGATTTTTCAAATTCGAGCATTTCTTCCTCCGTAAGATCACGTACAATCTTACCGGGAACTCCGGCAACAAGTTTCCCTGTGGGGACAACAAATTTGGGCCTGATCACTGTTCCGGCAGCGATCATCGATTTTTCTTCAACTACAGCGCCGTCAAGTACAATTGCTCCAATTCCGACTAAACATAAATCCATCAGAGTACACCCATGCAGTTTCACGCTATGCCCGATCGTCACACTATTCCCTATATTTAATGGATATTTACCATTTGTAACATGCAGCATAGAACAATCCTGAACGTTTGTCATACTTCCAATTTTAATATAATGTACATCTCCTCTTATTACTGTATTGTACCAAACACTCGAGTCTTCGCCTATTTCAACATCTCCAATGATCTTTACACCTGAAGCCAGAAATACAGAGTCGTGTATTCTGGGGAATTTATCTGTATACGGGAATAACTTATCAGTTTTATCTAACTGCTGAATTTGGGGGGAATCCAATTTGCTTTTCTCCATGATTTTAATTCTAAAGTTACATTTCCAATAATAACTTTCATTCTTGCTATAGTAGGTACGGCATATTTGTCATTTGTAAACCATCCCTCAAAATTTCCTGTTAAACCGAAAATACTAACAAAATCTGTATGCCCATCTAATCTGGTGCAAGGTATGTCGTAATCTACAGCATCAATTGAAATCCGGTCAATGCTATCGTAAAAATTTATTTGTGTATATACAAATTTTTCTGTAACAAAACACGGAACGTTTACACTTTTTTTCTGCCCGGTATTTAAACGGGCATAATAGAACAATGAGAGTCCATCCTGATAATTTGCATTTACTCCTGTTGTAGAATCTGTCCATATTTCATAAGGATTATATTTCCCTTTTTTTACATGTACATTCTTTTTCTTATAATCGAAGAAGTACTCGGTAAACTTAACATAGTCTTTTTCTTTTTCAGTGTGTTTGAAATAATCAGAATATTGTGAGGAGTTGAAATTACTCTCATAAATCTGATGAAGATTTACAAATGGAATACCGGAATATGAATCAATATATGCTCTGGTTCTGAAATAAGAACGATCATCTTTTACTTTACTCTCCAGGATCTGAAGTTTAACTTCGCCAAGTTTAACTAATCCGTATTTGACCACATATGTGATTTCTTCTCCAACATGCATCTCTTTTGGTATTTGCATACCGGAGGATGCAGCTTCATTTTGGAAAAGATTATTAGAAGTACTAAACCCTGAAAAGTAAAGAATGATTGTTATTAGAAGTATCTTTTTCAGTGTTTCCATCATATTCTTTATAAATGTGCTAATTTTTCAGCTTCGTTGAATTCCTTTACAGCTTTCATGAACTGATTATCGACACCTAAAATGATTCTATACCACCCCTCATTTTTCCAAATATCTCTTGCAATATAAGCCTTTAATTGATT
>JBLNEL010000336.1:0-3086 GCA_050262615.1 Bacillota bacterium | reverse complement strand
GACCTTGGACTATGGACTATTTTAATATATATGCGGGATGGTGCGATGCTTCATCACCGGAATGAAGGCTGCATAGATAACTGCATCCAACTTATTGGTGCTACGGCCAATTCTTTTCTTTATATCATCTTTGGATTCAATAGTGATCAATCTGTCAGAAGAGATTTCATATTTAACGGCAAGCGCCTCCTCTTCAAATTCCCTGTCATTGACACCTATAGAAAATTTCCCCTGTCTGAGCTGTTCTCTGAAGTACCAGTGCATCTGGCAGCGCAGGTTTCTGAAGCTATAATTTTCGCCACTGACTAAAAAAGCTTTTGCTCCTGAAATAATTCCTTTTGCCCTGAAGCCATTTGATTTTATTATGTCATAGACACCAGCGCCGAAGCCTACGGTATCGATGCCGATATTCTCAGGTTTAATATTCTCTTCTCTAATTTTTCGAAGGAGTATCTGAGCAATCTGATTAACATCGAGTTTGAGATAACTTTCGAGTTTTATGAGAGTATTTCCTTTAACGGCAGCAATTACGGTAGAATCATCACCGAACCTAGCCACATCGACTCCAAGAAAAATTTTGTCATTCTCCTGCCCTTGACCGGATATAGCGGGTTGGGTTACACAATTAGCCTTTGCTTTCTGAAGCATCTGATATTGAATAAGCTGATCGGGCTGCTCATCAACATTAAAATCCCCCTCGAGGTACATCCTTCTGAACTTATCCGGCAGTCCAAGGAGGAAGGCCACATATTCCGGGTTTTTTCTCATAAGGATCAGGTTATCATAAATATTCGACGGAATGAATTTCATGCTTCTTTTAATAATTTTCCCATGGACTTCCTGTGCGACAAAATAGGTTCTGCCGGGTTCCTTTCCATCAATCCATCTTCTTTTAACCCAATACTGGCCGATGCCGCCGGGATTTGCAGTGCAGCGTATTCTTACAGGAATATCGTCAACTTTTCTACCGCAGGCGGCAATTACGTTGAACATTGATTCGGTGAACTCCTCAACCTGGTCAAATCCGATGTAATGATACTGATGGCCCTGGTAATTAAGCTCATCGCCATCGTTCTGGCAATGACCGAAGAACAGCTGGCTACCTTTAGGGAAGCGCCATACTTTTTCGGAGCGGTTATAAACGGCGCCTAATTGTCTGAAGACCATGGATCTGTTAATAATTTCCCTGAGGCGGGGGAAGGTGCGTCGAACAATAAGAGCCTTATAAGAAGGCTGATTAATATATTTTACTGCATCGAACAGGATGACATCGGTTTTGCCGCCGCCTTTTGCGCCGCCGAAAAGTATCTCGTCGTGGGGTGACTCAAGCAGTTTCTTCTGAATTTTCTGCGGTCTCCAGATAACATCCGTGTTCTCTTCCATTTTCTGCTGGTTCCACGCCTGTTCTGCTTCTGCTGATGCTGCTCTGTTCGATCTCATTTTCTGCCGTCCTTTCATCCTCTTCTTCTTCTAATATTTCGTCGATTGTTTTAACTTCCGGCAATATTACCACACCATTATCGGGCTCCTGTTTTTCAATAAAATTAATATGCATATCCGGGTTTCGATAGCCGCAGAGGTTAACCATAACAAATAAGAACAGGTTATAGCAAAATTTCTCGTTCATATGCTTTCTGGCGAGGTCCCACCAGTAAGCCTCCTGCTTTGTCTTAGCGACCTCCAGGGCGTAATTGAATTCCGGATATTTTTTCGCCCAGTCAAGAATAGTACGCGTGCTGACTTCAATTTTAGCGGCAAATTCCCTGAGGTTTCTACCTTCTTCTGCGTTTTTAAGGATCATTTCGCAAAATATGTGCTTATACTTTGTTGCATAGATCCTATGGGATTTTGACAGGGCAGCTGTATTTTGAGATAATGAGTGACCTGTCTGCCTGTTTTCTCTTTTGTCAAACTCAGCTTTAATAAACTTCTCCAGTTCCGGCTGTAAAAGAGCCAGCAGATCTTTTGCCAGTATTTTTTTTACCCTTCTGCTTCTGGACATATTTTTCTCCTCCATGCTTAGCGGAATATTATTCCGGCTGCATATTAATTGTTATTGAAACAGAGAACTTAGGTGCACTTCACATTTATCATTCTTTTATATAGAGAATTCTTAGATGCCGGGCGGAAGTTCTGATAATTATTAATTCAATGGAGAGCCTTTTATGCTAATTTAACAACACCCCTCTATATAAATATACCTTTGCTCGGCCGAAAGTTCCGTAAGAAGAAGAAATAGTGGTGAAAAAGTAAGAGAAAAGTCAGAATTATACCTCATTTCTTCTCATTTCTTGACATTTCTAAGAACATTTTTATAATAATATTAATACCATTAGAAGGGGGCGCAGAAGAAAATGGAGTTAGATGATTATTACTGCTGTTTCACCCAATTCAGGCCGAAGCTACTCGAAGTTGCCTTCAGTCTCCTTAAGGATGCATATCTTGCAGAAGATCTTGTGGAAGACACATTGATGACCGGAATAAAAAACTTATCGGATTTTCAGGAAGGCAGTTTTATGAAATGGATGAAAGCTATAATGCGCAGGCGTTATTATAAAGATTACTGTACCCGTAAGAGAAGAGAAGAGATGTTAGGCAATATGACTTTTGAGACAATTTATTATATGTATCCCGCGGACGTTTATAGTTATGTCAGCCGTGAGGCCGATAAGATTCCTGAAAAATTAAAGACCGTTTTTAAGCATGCGAGGCTTGAAGGACGTTCGCTGAAAGAAATATCAGTCATGCTTTCAGTTCCTGAAGGCACGGTCAAAAGCCGCCTTGCAAGGGCCGACGAGCTGATAAGGAAAGCAATAAAAGAAAATCTGTACTAAGAGAAGAGCAGGGGAGTGCAGGAAACAATAACAGTAAAAATAAGACTATTCCCCTGGTGAGAGGGAATATTTTTAGCTCAAAAATCCGGCTTGTCTGAAAATCCTGAAGCATTTTTTTGGGGGAGAAAGGACAGGGCAGAGATGATATCTCTGCCCTAAAGAAGTTACTTCAAAAGCATCAGTTTCCTTGACTCTCTGTAACCACCGGCCTGAATTGTGTAGATATAAACACCAGAGGGGAGGGAAGAGGAG
>JBLNEL010000335.1:0-4928 GCA_050262615.1 Bacillota bacterium | reverse complement strand
TATATCGTTTGGGATCTAATGGCTCTCCGGGCCTGATTGTAAGTGACCTGTCCGGATCACCAGTGTCAGAATAAACAAACCCGTTTGAATAGTACTGATTAAACAGATTAAATACTCTTAAGAAAATACTGAAATCAGATATGCCGAAAGTAAAGTACTTTTCAAGCCTGAGGTCAACAGTTGCATAGTCGGGTTTTCTGGCCGAGTTCTGTTCCTGCTCTGTCATAAACCCTAAACCAAGCTGCGGAGTATATGGCTGACCTGTTGCATACCGGATAATAGTGCTAATTGAAAAATTATCAGGCACCTGATATGAGGCAGTCACATTTAATGTATGTCTCTGATCCCACGAAAATGGTATATCCCTCGGTCTTGGATCTTGTCCACCAAGAGCCCTGTTTGCAGTTTCATTTGGGTCACTGGAATTACCATTTGCAAAGAGCAGACTATAATCAATATTAAATCCGAAATTCTCAGCCGGGCGCTGATTAATAGATAATGTAAGTCCTGTTACACTTCCATAATCCACATTGGTGTTTCTTGCATATAATCCAAAGTTATAGGTTTCAACTACTTCTGTACCGAGCAAATCCCTGATATCTTTATAGAAGAATGTAAGATCTATGCCTAGATTATCTGTAAAAGCCTGCTTAAGACCCACTTCATATTGTACAGTTTTTTCAGGACCAAGATCCGGATTCCCTAAATAGTCCTGAGTATATGTGGCCCCTCCTGTAAGAAACTCTAAGACCTGGTAATTAGCATTTTCATATAATGCACTGTACTGCGGCATCTGGTAAAAATGACCGTATGAGAAATGAAGCGCTGATCTGTCTGTCAAAGGAAAGCCAAATCCTAAACGCGGAGCAATCGTATGTTTTACTTTTGATTTTATCAGACTTGACCCCGGGACACCTTTTATAGTGTTTGCAGGGTTTTGAAGATTGCTTGGTATTAAAGCCCTCGGATCGAAATATTCGTATCTTAAGCCTGCACGGACTACAAGGTCACCTAATTCCAACCTTTCCTGAATATATGCAGCTCCCTGACGCGGAGAGTATGTTTCAACTTTTTTAAAAGCTGGATTGACAGGATCAATCTCCTTGGGTCTTAGCCTTACAATCTGCGTTACCGGATCTGACTCAATTACCAGCTGTCCCGGAGGTCCGAACTTTAATTTATTTACCTGTCCTTCAATTCCTGCTTCCAAAAGATTTGAATTATTTATCTGCCAGGTATAATCTATTTTCAATACTCCGAAATTTGTGATCTGTTCATTTCTTCCCAGATCAACCCCCTGAATTGCCGCACCGTATTCATAACCTGTTATACTTTTAACGTAATCAGCCTGAAAGTACCGTGGATCATAAATTGATTCATACTTATAAGACCTTGTATCATAATAATTGTGCCTTGCACTGATCTTATAAAACATGGAGTTTGAAATAGTATGCGTAAAATCAATTCCATGATTTATTGAAAATGTTTTCCACTCACTCTCGCCATCAGGATTTATCCTGAAATTGAAATTATAAACTTTTCCCCAAATGTAGTTTACAATACCCACATAGCTGATATTTACTTTACTGATTGATGTGTTCGTAAGTTTAAATTGCCCGCTCCATTCATTGTATGGGTCCATGGAAACTTTTTTACTATCTCCGGTCGGATATACGGTTCCTGAAGCTATGTTGTTTGTATCAGTCGGAAGAAACCTTCTGTAGCCGTAAAGATAACCTTCGTTATAAAACCTTCTCCCGCTAATTAAAAACGTTGTATTTGGAATATAAGTAGGTCCGCTTAATGTCAGCTGATAGTTTTGTATGGTGTATGGAAGAAAATCTTTGTTATTCGGGTAGCGTGCATTGTCTGTTGGGAAGTAATCTCCGCCGTAGACCTCACCTGAAAAAGCAAATCTGTCACTGCCGCTTTTTAGTGTTGCATTTATAACACCTGACATTGCCTGTCCATACTTTGCATCAAATGTACCGCTTACAACCGATACTTCCTCAAGAATTGATCTGTCTAATGAAAGGCTGGCCTGGTTGTTAAATGGGTTATTTATGCTTACACCTTCAACCTGGTACTGCACTTCTCCAAGCCTTCCCCCTTTGAAGTGTCCGTCAACAACTCCAGCCTGAAGGTTGATGATATCGTTTAAGTTTTGAATTGGAAGACTTCTCATTTCATCAGCGGTCACTATCCTTACAGAACTGGTCTGATTGAATTCAACAACCGGCCTTTGTGCAACAATCTCAACTGTCCTGGATTCAACAACTACTGTTGAAAGCTGAACATCCTGCCTGGTTGTTTTATCAACATTAATTCTTACGTTGGAAATAACCTGGGGATTGTAGCCAATATACTGGCATCGGACAGTGTATGTCCCGGGCCTTAAATTTAAGACTGAATAATTTCCGTCATTATCGCTGACTGCCCCCTGATTAGTGCCTTCTATAATTATGCTTGCCCCTATTAATGGCTCGCCGGTGCCAGCATCTTTTATCTGCCCTGACAATTTTCCGGTCTGAGCATATATGGAATCAGCCCAAATCAATAAAACAGGTATTATAAGAATATTCTTTATTCTCCATAAAACCCGTAGCTTATGCAGAGGTATTATCTTTTTCATATGCACACCACATATTGTTTAAGTTTTGCAGCTGCCTTAACCTGAATTAATAAGGGCTTCCAGAGTATAAGAAATAACCTAAGATTCTTATACTCTGGATTTTCTGCCGTTATTCTACAAAGATTTTACTAAAAATTACTTCAGGATTATCATTTTATTTACCCTGCTTTCAAGCATCTTACTGTCCGAAAGATCCTTGACCTTGATCTGATAGAAGTAAACTCCTGAAGATAATCTTCCTGCATTAAACTTAAACTCACCAAACCCTGCAGGTGCATTTGCTTTCCTCATTTCTGAGACAACCTGCCCTAATGGATTATATACATAAAGAGTTATATCTGCGCTTGTGTTAATTGAATACTTAATGGTTGTAGATGGGTTAAATGGGTTTGGATAGTTGGCAAAAAGTTCAAGCGATAACGGAACATGAACTTTTTCATTAACACTAACCGGTGCACCTGCAGGTCCGAGTACTGCCCAGGCTGGTGACTTTTGTCCAACGTCCTGCTTGAACCACCATGCTTTTGCATAATAGTTTGATTTTGCATCATCAAATATATCTATATCATTTACCAGAGCACCGATATACATTACACTGTCACCAAGATTAGTTGGATAACCGAATGCATTGAAAGGTATTTTTATTTCAGCTGTGTAGCCAGAGTCTACATCTGTTATATTAGTAACATTTGTTCCCTTTCCAAGCACCAGTTTATATGTTACACCAGCTGTATCAGCCATTCTTATCAGGTCATCGCCTGCCTGAGCCTTACCTGTTGAATCAATATTTATTGTCAGAGCTTTGGCCGGGAATATTCCATTTCCTGGTGTGTAGACACGTGGGACCATAAAGAATGTGATACCATCTTTTCTGTTACCCTCACCCGGAACTGTAACGATCTGATCAGCTACTTTTGCTCCAACGTAGAGATTTGCATCATCATATGTTACATAGAAATCAGCTTCCGGTCCATCGAGTACTGTCGGGTAACTATTCCAGTCAGCTTCATTATAGCCGCTTGCCCAGGCTCCGGTACCATTGATCTTATCAAAGTAAGCATCGTCGCCATACTTGGCCCTGAAGTGAAGCGTGTTATCAAGCTTCCAGTCCTTAAGGTCACCATCGACAGTTAAGACAGTACCTGTCTGAACGTGAGGGATTGTGTAGTCAATTGGCGGGATCGGAGAACCGGTTGTAGCGGTTGTTACTTTCTGATCAATGAAAAGTGCTGAGTAATACCAGTTCTCATTCCATTCACAACCCCACCAGGTCTTTGTATGAGCATTATTTGCTTTAGTTGAATCTAGGAAGCCGTCACCATCAAAAATACTGAAACTAAAAGGCAGTACCATAACGCCATTATTTGAAGGGTACATTAATGAATCAACTCTTATGCGGTGTTCTGAGACCCAGCCCAGATCAGGCAATGAATCGTTTGATTTTCCGCCTAAGACTTTACTGACAGCCGTCCACCTGGCTTTCTGATTAGCAGTTCTCTTCGAATCCCTGCCGCCGGCAACTTCATCGCTTCCCTTAAATAATGGCTGAGCATCAACTATTGGAATAGTAGTATCTCCGGCCCACAGCCAGGCGTAGGTGTAGAAATGCTCAACCCTGTTATCCCAGGCTTGTGTCCAATAGTGCTTGGCTGGATATTTTTTAAATGACATGATTATAGCATCAGACTGCTCCCAGTCCTTTCCGCCTACACTTTTGTCAACCGTCTTAAATAATAAATAGATATAAGGAGCCTTGTACAAAAACTTACATACCGCATTTGCCGAATCACCAGCAACAGATTGACCTACCTGCAGATTGTAACCGCTGCTTGGCAAATATTTGGTTTGCCCGTAACCGACCACAATAGAATCGGCTTTTGCCCAAATGGCATCTTCTACACCATCGACAGTAACATCTTCAGAGCCCTGAAGTACCCGGACATATTTAGCATCCTCACGGGCATTTTTATTTTTTGCCCATTGAGCCATCATTGAACTTGTTTATGCTAACATTATCAAACAGAACCATAGATATTTTTTCATAGATGCTCCTTTAATAATGAATATGGTTTATTTACTGAGAGGCACTTTATTTTATGTAAGGTCTTATCTCATTTTTCTCCGTATATTTTAGAAGAAGCCTGCTTTTTCTGAAAAACCTTGTACAAGTTTTATTTTTTTAAGAGAAATGCGATCTATGGTCTTAAAAGAGCTTTTTTTGAGAGAACTGAAAATGTAAAAAATTGTAAACGTTTACATTCTGCTATAAACTAACAATCCTCTCTGCAATTGTCAA
>JBLNEL010000334.1:0-10528 GCA_050262615.1 Bacillota bacterium | reverse complement strand
ATAAAATTGAACTTATCTCCGATCCTTCCTTTGAATTTGATGAAAGACCTGAAGGCGGAATAATAAATATCATTACAAGAAAAATATCCCTGACTAAATATAGTGGAACACTGGGGGTAAGTGCAAATACTAAAAATAATCTTAACTCCAGCGCATCTTTGGGTTATTCATATAAAGACGTTTATCTAAGGGGAAAATATTTTAATGGCTATACCAAGCTTAATACTGAAACAAATTCAGAAAAATCTATATCCTTAAATAATTCCAATACTTATCTAAGACAATCAGGGAATACAGACAACAATTCCAATTCGAATTACTTCGGCTTATCGCTAAACCTGAATCCTGGAATAAACAGCTCTCTGTTTGTACAGACTGGTTTCAGAAGATCTTTTACCGATAACAGAAGAACTATTATGAACTATCTGTCCGGAAGCAATTTGTCTTACGCCGAGACATACAGAAGTAATAATAACACTCATAATCAGCAGAGATTTTTCAATTCTACTGCATTGTATAATAAAAAATTTGAGAAGCCTGGAAGAACACTCGGACTTGTTCTCGGCTACGTTAATAACTCGATGAATATGAACAATGAGCTTATGCAGAAAAATTTACTTATAGATACCAATGCGTCTTTAGGAACAGGATACCAAAGTAATACCTCAGTTAATACTAACAAAACACTCTCCTGGGGTTTGAATTATGCTGATGTTTTTTTTGAAAATATAAAATTCAGAACCGGCTACAGGGGAAGTTTTATCAGATTATCAATGGATAACAGATACACTAACCTCGATCAGGTCTGCCGTATCTATATCGAGGATATGGGGAAAAGACTCCTTCAGCGGAATGAAGATACAAGACATTCAGCTTATGGCTCAGTTGACGGAAAACTCTGGGATTTCAGATACGGCTTTGGCTTGTCATTTGAAAAAAAATTCCAGCTGAGCGAACAAATGGCATCAAACGAAAAATACAGCTATACGTTTTTTAATATTGTGCCTTCTTTCTCATTAAGCAGAAAATTTTTAGATAAATATGATTTAACTCTGGGATTTTTCAGACAATGTTTCTACCCCCAGAACCGCCAGCTGAATCCTCATACTGATTACACTGATTCAACAAATCTCGTTATGGGTAACCCTGATCTGGAACCTAGCTATGATGACATCTTTACACTCAGATGCTCTGTTCCTGTTTGTAACCAGGAATTTCATCTGGGAGCTTTTTATACAAAAAACAGTAATTTAATTGAACGAATTACAACACAGCTTAATTCTAAGGTCTCACAGACAACTTATAAAAATATTTCCTCCAGAGAATCATTTGGAATAGGTGTTTCGACAGAAAGCACCTTCTTTAACTGCTTAAGACTGGACCCTGATTTTTCATTATCCAAGACTAAATACGACAGCCCTACGTTATATAATAATTCACTCAGCTGGGATGCTGGCATTCGCTCTAACCTTTCTATTAATGATTTCAGATTAATGCTGAATTTTCAATACTCCTCACCTTCAGTTTCTATGCAGGAAAAGTCAAGATCAGTATATTATGTTAATGCAGCTATAAAAGCATTATTCTTTAATAAAGCACTTTCGCTGACACTTAAGGCAGATGACATTTTCAACACGAAAAACCTTAATTCTGACAGATACGGAACAGGCTTCCGTACCATTAACAACATAAGACAAACTACTAGAATAATTTCCCTGGATATTTCATATTTCTTCCAGACACAGGCAGATGAAGAACTGAGGGACCTTAGTAATCAGGAGGAATATGATGATGACTTTTAGAAATACAGTACCTGCTTTCCACTTTAGCATAGATATTGAGTTTACTTTCCGTAGTTAAATTATTTATCAGATTGGATGTTCAAACGATAAATAGAAAAACAGATCTGTTCTCGAACTACCCTCTTCAAAACTAACCGGAAGGGCAAGTCCCGGCACGATCTGAAGCTTATTTACATCTATTGCATATCGCAGGCCTGGAGAGAGAATATGCGTCAGTCTATGTCCAACTTCTGCTTTTTCATCAAATGCACCGTTATAATATCCAACATATTCGAGCATTAGATTAAAATTGTAGCTCAGAAGCCAGATTATACTTGCCCCATAGTTATATGATGCAAGTGTTTTCTTGATTTCCCTGCCAGAAATATCATTAGCCTTCGCATTTGGAAATAATGTCATTCCAAGATTTGCATGTGCTGCGAAACCTTCAGTTAATCTTTTACTCAGCGGTATGTTAAGCTGAAAACCGGTTGATCCTGTACCCAGACCTTTTTCATTGTTGCCTGTAGGCAGTATGACTGAAATTCTTGGGGCAGCCGTAATAAAATCATCATGCCCAGTTAACTGGTAACGGTAATTTAAATATATATCACCTATTCCTGATACAGAGTTTTCTGTAAAATATGTATAAGGAATTGTAAAACTTAACTGATGCTTCTGGCTGAAAAACGGCCATTCCTGCGTAAATGAATAAGAATAGCTGTTAAAAGGCTTCATCGAATATATAAGAGTTGAAATATGCTGAATAACCCTGTCTTCCTGATTATATGCCTCCTCAATCAGAAATGAGTTGTCTTCTATCGCTTCAGAAAATTTGCTTTCAGAACTTGAATCCTGCAATTCACTTTTCTTTAATGAATTTTCCTGTAACGTCTTAGAGTATAAAAACTGTAAAGGTAATATAGAAATGAATACTGAGATAAAAAGTATTCTACTGTTCATTAAACGCTCCAAATGGTTTATATATTTAATTAAATAAAACCTTGGAACAAATGAAAATATTGCTAAAGCAATCTGTTGCAGATCCTTTGATCTTTATTTGATCAAATTGCTTTAATAATTCTTATGCCCGGAAATATTATTCTTTGCTTTAGAATACTTTATTTTTCACCCAGAGAGATTATATTACTTTATAACAGCTTTACATAATCCATTGATAAAGGTACCCAATGAAACGTATATTTCGCGAAAATGGCCTTTCTATTGTTTGGCTTGGACTTTTCTTTACTGTTTTTATTCTTGGACAAAGTCTCTCTGGCCTAAAGGAATATAATAATGATCAACTTGAACATGGAGAATCTGAAGTCGGGTATTTTGAATATATTAGTACATCTCATTTTGCAGAAGCAACCATGGAAAACTGGGAATCCGAATTTTTGCAAATGTTCCTTTTCGTTGTTTTAACTGCATTTCTTTATCAGAAAGGCTCAGCTGAATCTAAAAAATTGAATGGAAAAGAAGATGTCGACAGAGATCCCAGATATTCTAAAAATAAGAAAGATGCCCCATGGCCTGTAAGAAAAGGCGGCTTTATATTAGTCCTGTATGAATATTCACTTAGCATTGCATTATTCCTGCTTTTTCTTATCTGTTTTTTTCTGCATGCCGCTTCCGGCGCACAGGAATATAATCAGGAATTGTTAACTCACCATATTAATAAACAGGTCACTACTGTTGGGTATTTAGCCTCTTCAAGATTCTGGTTCGAATCCTTTCAGAACTGGCAAAGTGAATTCCTGTCGGTGGGTTTAATGGTAGTATTCACCATTTTTTTACGTCAGAAAGGTTCACCTGAGTCAAAGCCTGTAGATGCACCCCACAGCAAAACTGGAAAAGAATGAAAAATGGAATATTAATTCGGGAAGATAATAGCTAACCGCATCTCTGGTTTTGCTTACTTTTACTGAATTTATTTGTTTTTATTGAATTTACTTATCTTTACAGCTTATACTTATCTTTACAGCTTATACTTATCTTTACTTTTCGGTAGGTTTTAATTATTTTTTCTGCAAATGTTCAATATTGAAGTCAGTTATATTGAGATTCCATGAAACCTTTAATTTTAATATTTATAATAATTGTATCATTTATTTTTGGGTCTCAGTGTTTTGCACAAAGTAACAAAAAGGGAAAGATGGAAAGTAAAGAAATAATTATAAAGACCGACAGTGTTGAGATCTGCGCTGAAAGCTTCGGCAATCCAAAAGATCCTGCCATTCTATTAATAATGGGAGCTACGGCTTCAATGGTTTGGTGGGATGAAGAATTTTGTCAAAGACTGGCTGACAGCGGCCGATTTGTTATCAGATTCGATAACCGCGATGTCGGCCGTTCAACTGCATATGCGCCTGGCCAACCAGTTTATGACGTTTTGGATATGGCTGATGATGCACTCAGAGTTCTTGATTATTATAATATAAAACAAGCTAATCTGGCCGGGATGTCTTTAGGTGGTATGATTGCTCAGCTTGTGGCTTTAAGAAACCCGGAAAGAGCACTGACAATTACTCTGATTTCATCGAGTGTTTGGGACGACAGACCTGATCTGCCGCCGATAGATAAGAAAATTCTGGACTATCATTCTTCAGGTGCAACTGTAAACTGGTCTGATAAACACTCTGTTATAGAATATATGGTTAACGGCTGGCAGCTACTTAAAGGATCCAAACATCCGTTTGATAAAAATCGCGCATATAAACTTGCTGAAAATGAAGCAAACAGAGCAAGGAACCTTTTAAGCATGTTTAACCACTCACTCTTAAAGGGCGGCGAATCTTTTTATGGTAAGGAAAAGGAAATAACAGTTCCCACACTTGTAATCCATGGAACTGAAGATCCTGTTCTTCCATTTAAACATGCAGAAGCGTTGATAAAATCTATTCCCGGTGCGAAATTACTTACTTTAGAAGGCATCGGACATGAAATTCCATTGCCTGAATGGGATAAAATCATTAGTGCAATTGTAACTCATACCAGTCAGTAATAAATTGCTGCTATTTCTTTTAGTGGGTAAATATATTCTTAATGACACTTCCCTGGATAAGAAATAGATACAAAGACAATAATTACCATCTCTTATGGAATTTAAGTAATTTTGTACTGCAGATTTCCTGAATCAGCATTTGCAATTGATTGAATTACTTTCTGCTTTGCGGAATTCTGCATGAATATAGCATTGTAAACTATTTGACAGATACAAAATGAAAAAATCCTTATTTTTCTTGTTTTTTCTCCTTTCACACTATGCTTACTCTCAGGATGTTGAATTACCAACCGTTGTACTCGATAGTGTTATTGTCACAACCAGCAGGTATCAAAGAAATATTAACGAACTCCCCTATTCTGCTGCAATTTTAAGCCTTGAGAAGATTGACCCGAGTACGTCTCAGTCAGTGTCAGAATTACTAAGAACCGAACCCGGAATATCTTTACTTCGTGATGGTATCTGGGGAACTGAGGTTAATATCAGGGGCTTAAGCCGTTCAAATATCGTTACTCTTATCGACGGCAACAGAATTGAAACAGCAACAGATATAAGCGCAAGATTGTCCATGTTCGATATCAACGATATAGAGAGAATTGAAGTAATAAAAGGTGCAGCTTCAACTCTCTACGGCACCGGTGCAACCGGAGGTGTGGTTAATATCATTTCAAAAAAGGAGAGTTATTCTAATAAATTTTTCATGAAGGGAAGTCTGAGTAACGGATACAATTCTGTAAATAATAATTATCTTGGCGGAATTAATTTATCAGCCGGTGAGCAATGGTGGACAGCTAAGCTTACCGGTTCTTATAGAAAAGCCGGAAATGCAAAAACTCCCGGCGGAACTCTTAATAACAGCCAGTACAAAGATAATAGCTTCAGCGGAATGTTTAATATAATGCCATTTGACTCCCAGGAACTGCGGCTGGTTTATCAGCAGTTTAATGCCTTTGACGTGGGTATCCCTGGCGGCTATTCCGTTTTTCCAGGTGAAGCAAAAGTCCGCTACCCTGAAGAAAATAGAAAGATGTTCAGCTCTGAATATGTTATACGGGATATCTCTAGTTCATTAAGAAAACTTTCTGCCAGGTATTTTAATCAAAGTATGCTAAGAGACGTTGAAAATATACCAAACCAGGTAAAGATGATACCTGCAGGCAATGGACAACCTGCTAGAAAAGTCAGTGTGCTCGAAATAAATCCAACAGCTAAGCACGACAGCTACGGATTTCAGGTACAATCGGATTTCATTTTCGGTGAAACGCATTATCTGATCTCCGGACTCGACTACTGGAAAAGATCTTATAACGGCAGACGTACTAATTCACAAAAAATCGAAGTCCTTGGTCCTGATGCAAAAACAACTGTTAAAACTGTATATAAAACTATTGTGGAAAAACCTTTACCTGATGCGGACTACGGAAGTATTGGTGTTTTTCTAAATGATGAGCTGAGCCTGATAGAGAAGAGACTGAAACTGATTCTTGGAGGAAGATTCGACCTGATAAGTATAAATAATTCCGAAACAAAAAATCCAGTCTCAGAAATTAACGATGGAGTAGTAAACAACACCCCCTCAAATCAAATAGTCATCTGGCGTGCAGGAAAAGCTCAGAATACATCCTATAATTATAACATCGGTATGCTTTATTCATTAACTGCAAATAGCAGCATTTCTTTTAACGCTGCGCGCTCATTCCGTTCACCTTCACTTGAAGAAAGATACCAGTATATTGATCAGGGCAGCGTTTTAAGAATAGGTGATCCTCAGCTTAAGCCGGAAAAAGGATATTTCTTTGATCTTGGCCTTAGAACAAATAACAGCACCTTAAAAACCAGAACAAGTATATTTTATAATTATCTCAATGATCTGGTTACTGAAATTCCTGGCATTTATGAGGGAAGAAATGCATTTATAAAAACAAATATCGGAAAGGCAAGCCTTTATGGTTTTGAACTGGAATCCGATTATAGTTTTTCTCCATCACTAAACCTATATGGCTCGGTATCTTTTGTAAGGGGAAGAAACCTTAAAGATAATTATGACCTGCCGCAGATACCGCCGTTAAATGGAGTTTCCGGATTAAAACTTGACTTGTGGAATATTCTGGAGGCAGATTTTTCTGCTGCTTTCTTTTTAAGACAAGATAAGATAGCCCCTGGAGAATTACAAACTCCGGGATATATCAATTTCAATATGAACTTTTCCTCCAGTCCAGTTAGAATTGGCGCAGTCAACCTCAGAGTTACAGGCGGTGTGGAAAATATTTTTAATAAAGAATACAGAAATCACCTCTCAACAAACAGAGGATTTATAACAAGCGAACCGGGAAGAAATTTATTTATAAAAACTAACATTTCCTGGTAAATATTGAACTAATAAATGTAAAATAAGCCCTGCAAAATAAAAGGATATTATGATTGTCTGGTTTTTAATTGCCTTGGTATCAGCTTTTCTTTCAGCATTTTCAGCAATAACACAAAAGAAGGTGTTATTTAATATTAGTGCATTGGAATTTTCATTTGTTTTGTCTGTTGTAAACCTGTTGTTATCAATTCCAATGTTTTTCTTTATAGACTATAATACAGTGTCGTCTCTAAGCCTTGAGATATTATTTGTGAAGTCTATAATCGGTGTTCTGGCTTTTCTGTGTGTAATGCTTACACTAAAAAATCTTCAGATAAGCAATGCCCTTCCACTTTTAGCACTGACGCCTGGATTTGTGGCAGTATTTGCTTTTATTTTTATTGGAGACAAGATAACACTTGTTGAAGCTGCAGGACTTGCTCTTTTTATAGCAGGGACATATATTATTGAAAGCAAAAACAATAAGGATCTGCTTTCAACTTTCCAGGTATTTATTAAATCAAAATCCCATCATTATATTCTGATGGCATTAATGCTCTTTACAGCATCATCCATTTTAGATAAACTACTGCTGAAAAAGTACAGCCTCCCGCCGGTTGCACTAATTGCTTTCCAGCATTTATTTTTCGCTGTGATCTTTTATGTAATTTATATTTTCAATAAAAAAAGCAGTTTAACAGATCTCAGAAAGATTCCTTATAAAGATCTGGGCCTTATATTATTAACATCTGTTTTAACAATAGGCTATAGATACACTCAGGTCCTTGCAGTCAGCATGGCGCCTGTGGCTCTTGTACTGGCAATTAAACGCACTTCAGTCTTCTGGGCAAGTCTAATTGGCGGCAGATTATTTAAGGATACAAATCTTTTAAGAAAAGGTATCGCCGTTACTATTATTGTAATTGGAGCAATCCTTATTCTTAAAGACTAAACTCAATGAACCCCCAATAAAAATGGAAGCGCAGCATCTGTATTATAGTTTATCCGGCTGTAATGCCTGCAGTAAAGTGCTGTCGATGGTCCTCCATCAAGGTTAACTACATCCAGCTTTTTTCCCATAAAGACAGATAATTTCAAAAGATAATTACCTAACCTGATAAGATCAGTGTAACTTTCACATATGACAAAGAACATTTGCCTGTTATCCAAACTAGCAAGTAATGTCCTTGGTGCAGTTCTTAAGCCGTTAATGGATGAGTTTATATAATCTTCAGCCAGTTTATTGTTTTCAATAACAAGAGGACCTGTCTGAAACTCCAGGTAATTGTTATCAATATCCGAAACAAATTCCTTATAATCACAAAAATTTATACGGTCAAATGATTTGTTAATGCTTACTACGTGGGTTAATTGTCTATCTACTAAGATTTGCTCATAGGTCTTACCATTAATCCTAAGCCACCCGGCATGTTTTGCATTGTTCCGGGGACCCGAAAAAAAAGATGAGTTAATTAAATACCGCCAATTGCCTTCCTCACCAGTTACCTTAACTGTATTGGCATTTAAGGGTACATAGAGGTAATAAACTGTATCAGGAATTGAGATGATCTTTAATCGATAGTCTTTCAGGTAATTACTGACGGTAATATTTCCGTCAGTAATTATCTCATCCGGGACTATTCCTTTGGTTTTACTCGTATCTGCAGATACAGGATTTTTACTATTATCTGTTTTACATACTATAAACAGAAACGATAAAGATAGAATAAGTAATCTAAACAGAATTTTCATATAATCTGGATTTTGATTTTAATATACAAAAGATCAGTTTAATCTACTACTGTTCCAACACCTGTTGAAACTATCTTTGTATAACTGGTCTGGTTAACTCCCGAGTAATTGTATGAATATTTTGATACTGCTGTATCATTCAGCTTTAGTTCTATAATTCCTTTCCCTTTGGCTAAGTAAAGATTTGCAGTAAGGTTTTCCTGCGATAATCTGTAACTGCCCTGGCTATAAGTACTGCTGGAATCTGAGGAGGAAATCGAAAGATTAATAACATCGGTATACTTTCTGCTTTGTGAATCTGTATAGTTATCAAGTATTTCTATTAGCTTTATATGTAAAGCAGGTGAATTTAATCTTAAGTTACTGATCTTCCATTCCTGCCCAACAGATATTTCCTTAGGCAGAAGAACTGCATCCGGATCACTTAACAATTGGTTTAATCCGATTATTTCTCCCCCATTATTAAAAAAGTAACCAGCTAAAACATATTCCTGCTTTTTATTGTCATAACCCAGCAATGGAAAAACATTTTTTTGTTCAAATTGTGTTTGGTTTCCTATCAATGCGCTGAACACCTGATCATTGAAACCTTCTGAGTAAACTAGCTTTCCTGTTGAATCATATGCGGACATTGTGCCTGTAACTTTGGCCTTAATAGTCATTCCTGCTGAGAGTGGGAAGTAATTTTCTCCTTTAACAGTTACTTTGTCTTGAGGATTATTTGAATTATCATCTTTCTTGCATCCAATAGTTAATGAAAGGATAAATAGAAGTGAACAGGCAGCCAGAGTTTTTTTCATTATTTTGCCTCTTGTGAATATAATGTAAATTAGATTTCTTTTTCCCAGGTTATCAGCCAAATGTTTTTATCATTATCCAAGTGACGGGTAACTAAATTCCTTCCTTCAAAATGAAACATCTCCTCAGATAATATTTTCTTATTGTGATCGTACAGTACAATTGAAGAATCTCCTGCAATATATTTTCCACTTCGGAAAGCTGTGTATCCTGCTTTTAACAAAACTTTCGATGCAGTATTACCTAAGACGTTTTTTTCTAAAATAACATCATGGCCTATATCAAGTTTATAATCAAAGCTGCTATCGTTTTCTATTCTAAGATATGCACTCCCATATTTGCGCATGACAACATCTGCCTGCATGCGAGAAGGAGTAATAATAAGGAATGTTTTCCCTTTCCATATGCCGTTAAGATCGGCTTTACTCTTAAATGGTTCGGGCCTACTGCAGCTGCATAAAATAATTGCTGATAAAAAAAGTAAATAGTAGTATAGTTTGGAAGATTTCATTGAATATGATATACTGTTTCTGGTAATTGAAACACCTGCTTAGTTATTGAAAATCCGCATTAAGAAAATTTTTCAAGTAAACTGATTACAGAATGGAATTAGCAATATCATTAAATCTACATTGTTATACTTCCCATTTCCTTTCAGGTTCCAGATAGAATATTTTATTTTATAAAAAGATATAAAGTCCGTATAAGTGTATATTCGTCTGCATTGACTTCCATTCAATTTTTCCTAATATAATTAACGTTATAAGATCTTTGTTTTTTATCATTTAGTTTCTTTGGCTTTCGGTTTCTTTAGGTTTGATCTCTTTGGTGATTGTTTTCTTTGGT
>JBLNEL010000333.1:0-3764 GCA_050262615.1 Bacillota bacterium | reverse complement strand
CTTAAGAACTGAGACTCATATTGAGATGCTGGATGATTTTGGACGTCTGGAAAAGCTTCTTGATGAATATAAGTACCAGTACCATAACTTAAATTCACTTATTCACCAGCTGAAGTCCTTAAAGGAAAAAGAGCAGGTGTTAAAGGAAAAAAAAGAGCTCTATTCATTCCAGATAAAAGAGATAGACAGCGTTTCGCCTGAAGAGAATGAGGACGAAAAACTAAGTGAAGAACTGAAGATCTTAGAGAACGCAGAAAGGCTGTTAGAGTCCACCAATGGAATATACCAGAACCTCTATGAATCTGAAAACGCGGTTTATGATGCCTTGGTTTCTATCAGAAATGAGCTGCATGACCTCTCAAAAATTGATAAGTCATTTTTTGATATTGAGGGTGAATGCCAGAGTGCTCTGACACTTATAAACGATATAGCTGAATTTATCAGGAGCTATTCGAATAAAATAGATGTTGAGCCGGAAAGACTTGAGGAGGTTCGCGGCAGAATTGGTGCGCTTATTATGCTTAAGAAAAAGTACGGCGGCTCACTTGAAAGTGTAATTCATTACAGGGTAAAGATAGGCGAAGAATTCGAACTTGCAGAAAACTTTGAAGAAAGTATACAGAATCTTGAAAAAGAAATTGAACTGGCAAGGATTAAAACGGGCGAAATTGCTCTTAAGATCTCAAAAAAAAGAAGTGAAGTTGCCAAAGCGGTGCAGAAGGATGTTTCAAATGCCTTAAGTTATCTGGGCATTTCTGATGCGGTTTTTGAGGTAAGAATAACTCATAACCTGGCTGATAAAAGTGAATCATACATTATTGTTGAAAATAAACACTATAAATATGACAGCAACGGCTTTGATTGTGTTGAGTTCTTTATTTCAACCAACATCGGCGAAGACCCCAAGGCCTTGGTTAAAGTTGCCTCCGGAGGTGAGATTTCAAGAATAATGCTTGCGCTTAAAACAATTTTAGCTAAAAATGATCGTTTGCCTCTGCTTATCTTTGATGAGATTGATACAGGCGTCAGCGGAAGAATTGCTCAGAAAGTAGGTCAGACATTAAAGAATCTGGCATCATTTCATCAGATAATTTCAATTACACACTTGCCGCAGATTGCAGGTCTGGCAGATCAGCATTTTGTTGTGACAAAAGCCGTAAACGGTGAGCGTGTGGTAAGTTCTATTAAGAAATTAAGAGAAGATGAAAGGATCCGTGAAGTTGCCAAATTGATGAGCGGTGAAGAAGTTACAGAAGCCAGCCTTAAGGGAGCAAGAGAACTAATGCAGCTTACAAAGGAAAGTTGATTATGCCTCAAAGGGTTAGTGCCGGACTACTGTTATATAGAAAAAACCAGGAAGAACTTGAAGTATTTCTTGTCCATCCGGGCGGACCATATTTTCAGAATAAGGACCTTGGACATTGGAGTATTCCAAAAGGAGAGATCGACGAAGGTGAGCAGCACCTTAAATGTGCTATACGTGAACTTAAAGAAGAAACAGGCTTAACTGTTTCTGAAAATGGAAACTTCTTCCCGCTTGGATCGGTTCAGCAGAAAGGGGGAAAGATTGTTCATGCATGGGCAATTGAATTTACAGGTGAGGTGAACTTTGATAACTCAAAGAGCCTCTTTACTATAGAATGGCCGCCTAAATCAGGTAAATCTCAAAAGTTTCCTGAAGTTGACAAAGCAGAATTTTTCTTTCTTAAGGAGGCAAAAGAAAAAATAAAACCGGCACAGGCTGAGTTTATTGATAAACTTGTTGAATTCTTAAAAGAAAACTAAAATTCCAGAAATACGTAAATTCCAGAAATACGTAAATTCCAGAAATATTAAAGAAAGTCAGAGCAATTGTCTTTAGCTCCGGAGTTAGTTCTCTTTTAATAATAATTATGTTCTGCTTGCTTATTTTCAAGAATTTTACAAAATTACCCGTAAATACACGCCCTGGAGATTTATAAAATAAAAGAAAGCCCATATCTAAACTTGAAAATCGATCAGCTTAAACTAAAACAGCAGGAACCGACTGAGACATCAGGTCATTCAAATCTTCAGGGAAATGATTCCCTGAAAGAATCGGCGCTTTATGTCCACATTCCATTTTGCGACCATAAATGCATTTACTGTGATTTTTATTCAATTATCACTAAAGAAAATATTGATGAATTTCTTGACTCGGTCACAAAAGAAATTGCATTTTATTCACAGTTTCATTCAGAAGGCAGGATTTATTCTTCAATATTCTTCGGCGGCGGCACTCCTTCTTTAATGGAACCTGAATATATAAACAACATTATTTCTGCACTCAGGGATTACTATATAATTTCAGATGATGCTGAAATTACTCTTGAGACAAATCCTGGTACTGTGAATAAAGCTAAGCTCTCAGAGTTCCTGAATTATGGAATAAACCGTCTGAGTATTGGAATTCAGACTTTTGATGATGAAGAGCTTAAATTTCTTACAAGGATTCACGATAAAGAAACAGCTATTCAGACAGTAATTGATGCTAAAAGTGCAGGTTTTGAGAATATTAACATCGATCTGATCTTTAACCTCCCTTCTCAGAGTATAAAGAAATGGAGGCGGAATCTGGAGATAGCATCAAGTCTGCCGGTTAATCATATCTCTGCCTATAGTCTGATTTTGGAGAAAGGTACTATATTAAATAAACTCGTCCTGGATGGTAAAGTAAAGATCAGGGATGCTGATTATGACGCCGAAATTTATGAAATAACCATGTCATATTTAAAAGATCATGGGTTTAAGCAGTACGAGGTATCAAATTTTGCAAAACCCGGATATGAATGCAGACATAATAAAGCTTACTGGCACTATAAGGATTATCTTTCTTTTGGTCCTTCGGCTCATTCGTTCGTAAATGGGAAACGCTGGTGGAATTTTTCCAGCCTGAAGAAATATATCTCTGAAATAAACCTTCGTGGTTCAGCTGTTGCAAATATGGAAGTATTAAATAACCAGCAGATGCTCTGCGAGTATGTAATGCTGGCCTTAAGAAGCAATGGTCTTAATGTAAAGTCACTGAAGGAGCGGTTCGGTGATAAATGGATAAATGAAAAATATGACTATCTGAGATCTCTGCAGAAAAGGGGATTGCTATATATCGAAGATCCTTTAATACAGCTTACCGGCAAGGGGTATGCACTCTGCGATGAAATACTTGAGAAGATACTCTGAGCGGATTAACTAAGGTCTTTTAAAAATCCTGCTGATCTTTTTCCTCTTAATTAATCCTTATCTTTATTTTCCGGTTTTTATTTATCTTTGTTTTACAAAAATAAATTAGTTTACTAAGAGAAGATAATTAATATGACGATCGATAGCGCAATAAATACAATTAAAGAAGGTACTCCTGATAAAGAAAGCATTAAGTTCCTTCTTGAGCTTGATAATAAGGCTGACCAGGAAAGGCTTTTTTCAGAAGCATATGAAATAAAAGTTCAAAATGTAGGTAAAAAGGTCTACTTTCGCGGAATTATTGAATTCAGCAATATATGTGAGAAGAATTGCTATTATTGCGGCGTACGCCGGGGTAACAGAAATGTGAAAAGATATCAGATGACCGAAGATCAGGCACTGAAAGCTGCAATGTGGTCATTTGAGAATAAATTCGGATCAGTTGTTATTCAGGCAGGAGAAAGAACCGACAGGAAATATGTTGATCTGATTGAAAGAATAGTAAGGAGAATTAAAGAAGAAAGCCAGGGTAAGCTGGGTATTACGCTTTCTCTCGGAGAACAGGC
>JBLNEL010000332.1:0-10839 GCA_050262615.1 Bacillota bacterium | reverse complement strand
TACCCCCGCAGAGCATGACAGCTATTTTAATTAATTATCGCCTAAGAGTATATTGAATCCTTGCATTATAAATTAGCCGGCTGCGTCTATTCTTTAGGACCAATTCTTTTCCTTATTTTTTTTGCTATTTCAAGAATGTCATCCTCAGTCTTCCCCTCAATCTGTTTTTTTAAAGTCTCATAATACTCTCTTAGTTCTTTATATTCAAGGTCCTCTTCAAGTAATTTTAATTTTTTTTCATCTAATTTTGTCTTGTTAAAGACATGATCAAATATTTCCCGCTCAGTTAATTTTTTTGCCATATATTGTAGAAGAAAATAGTACTATAAACTGCACCTTTTTTAAATTTAAGCATTTCTTTATTCATTTAAAGAGATGTTTTGCGAAAATATTATTTAAAGGGTAAAAATATCTTCGAGGTGTCTTGACATAAATTAATGCCCTTCGGAGCGTGTTTGCTGTCTGTTTTGATTATTCTTACCGTTTAAGTTTACCGTTTAAGTTTACCGGCAATTGACTTCTTAAATACTTTTACCAGGTATTCGAAAATATTCCGATATCGTCTCTTATATTCTTCAATCGATAGCCCCTTTATATATACCTCTAAATAGTCTGCCAAATTTTCAATCGTATTACCCTCTCTGAAATCAAAAGCAATATCAGTCAGCGCTGAGGCTATCTGGTCCGCTTCATTACTGTTTATCTTCTTTTTCATCAGATAGGTTCTTTTCATCTTTCCAATTGTCTTCTCCAAAGAACTAAAAATAATATCATCAATACTGATTCTCTCAAAATCCGAAAGGGGTTCTGCTGTATATTGGATACTGTTATATTCCATGTATCTTTCTACCAGCAGATTCAAAGGTATTGCCGGAAAATATCCAGTGTTTAATTCAATGTAATTCATTAGATATTTCAGAATTTCTTTTTTTCCTGTATAGTGATCTAGTGGTATACTCATAAATTCTTCTGATGGAATAATTTTATCAGAAGAAATGTATCCATCTCCGTCTTTTACTATATATACTTTTCCGAAATGATCTATTTTACTGTAATTTAGATTCTTTATTGCAAGTGAAAATGCGTCGAGAATCTTTGCAAAAAACGGATCACTGTTCCTGAATAGCTTATTCATATATTGGTCAATACTGATGCTTACAATTTTATTTAAAAAGAATAATGCATCAGTATTATCCGATATTTTGTCCGACCAGTTAAGTGCAAAACACTCCAGATTCAACCTCTTGCGTTTTGAATTTTTTATAAACAGATTACAAATACTTTCAACAGCAATGTCCTCAACTGAAAGCTCCCACCTTTTATTTATATTAGCTATTCTGCTAATCTTTTTCCTTACATTAACCAATGCTAATTCATAGCATACTTTTATAAGAAGATTGAGACTGAGTTCGGCTATGTCCCCCATTTTTAGCTCACTTATTAAACAGATCAGTTCTTTTGAATACTTGCCTAAAATATTTGAAAATAAACTGTGGGGTTTCTCTTTAACAGTCTGTGGCTTAATAATCCGGTCATCACCTATGAGCAGTTTATTTGCACCTGATCTGTCGAAATACCCATTAGCGTTAATGTATCTTTTGTTTGGATATTTACATAAAGCTGATTCTATTGCTCTTTTAAGTTGACTTTTTGTAAATGGTTTCTTTAACAGATAACTGCTCGGTATACCTGTCTTAATTAAATCATTATAACTTATATTATCATTTGTAAAACTAGTAAGAAATATGAATGGAGGAATATTTTGAATTGTTAATGTTTCAATTCTATTATTCGTTTTATTGTTTTCTAGACTGGGCTTAACTCTCAGATTGATGGCTGTATCAAAACTGGCATTATATGCAGCCATAAGGTCCATTAAAATCAGATCAGCTTTGAGTATTATTGCTTTTTCGATCGGATTTTGTTTTGAATCAGTTATACCTACGACATGATGTCCTATATTCTCCAGCATTACCCTTAATTTGTCTGCTAAACTTCCTTCGTCTTCCACAATCATTATCTGAGCTGCATTAATCATCCTGACCTCGCATTTGGAAATATTATCAAAACATATGCTCAGTTGCACCACAAAGAGGGTAATTCTCCGGATATCTAGGCCGGCTTGCGTGTATTAACTTGTATTATCTTTTATTTTTACCTGTCCTTTCCCAATTTCTGGTGTTCATAAATAAAACCGGACCTGCTGATATGATTTTCTGATTTAATTTATTGTTAAAATAATTTTGTGGTAACAAAAATAAAGGTAAAAAGCCGGGACTTTCATAAACTATTAAAATAAATACTCTCTCATTTACTTAAATTTTCTTTTGTAATCAGTTCAATTTTTACAGGTATCTCTTTTTCAATTTTTTCTCCCCTGATTGCCTTGTAAGCATACTCTACAGCAAGCCTTCCCATCTCAGAGGGATACTGTGCAACTGAACCCTGCATATCCCCGCTTCTTATTGCAGACCTTGTATCTTCAATTGCATCGAATCCTACCACAATTATACCTTTTTTCTGTGATGCTGAAATTGCCTCAATAGCTCCAAGTGCCATGAGGTCATTACAGGCAAAAACAGCCTGAATTTCTGGGTGTGCCTGAAGCATATTCTGAAATACATTATATCCCTGATCTCTTTGAAATGTGGCTGTCTGTGAAGCAACTATCCTCAACCCCTTGTATTTCTCTACAGCTTCTCGAAAGCCTTTTAACCTGTTGTCACCTGTTTCTACTCCTGAGGTACCCTCTAAGACTGCAACTTTGCCCTTATAATTAAGTTTTTTTGCAATATATTCTCCTGCTATCTTGCCTCCTTCTTTATTATCCGATCCTATAAATGCAAGATAGCTTCCGCCTGACTCAGCCAGAGTCTTTTCGTCGACTCTTGAGTCCAGAATAAGCACTGGAATCTTTGCCTTATTAGCCTTTACAATTGCCGGAATTATCTCTGTTGTTCCATACGGGGCAGCACATATGGCTGAAACCTTCCGCTCAATAAGATTTTCTATTATCTGCATTTGTTTCTCAACATCTGCTTCTCTTTCTACAGCCTGAACAGTCAGATTAACATTCAGTCTTTTTGCTGCTGAGTCAGCTCCTTTCTGCATGTCAATAAAAAATGGATTGTTCAATGTCGGAACTACTATGGCAATTGTGGACCTGTTTGGATCAGCTTCTTCAGTCTTCCTGCAGGAATAAAACATAGTAAATGAAAATACTAAAATGAGAAAAAGTAATTGTTTATTCATCATACCCCCCTTTCAATAATTATTGTTTGCTCTTTCTTTTTATTACCATATCTATCAGAACAGCAGCTATTATTACAATTCCAATTACAATCTGCTGGATAAATGATGAAACTCCCAGAATATTCAGCCCGTTTCTTAATACTCCCATAATTAGCGCCCCAATAAGTGTCCCTGAAATTGTCCCTACACCACCCATGAGACTGGTTCCGCCAATTACAACAGCCGCAATTGCATCGAGCTCATACATCATGCCTGCAATTGGCTGTGCTGAATTTAATCTTGATGTTAATATCACTGCGGCAAGTGCGCTCAGAAGTCCGCTTATTCCGTAAATTATTGTTTTTACCAGTTTTGTGTTTATTCCCGATAAATTGGCTGCCGTTTCGTTGCCGCCAATAGCATATGTGTATCTTCCTAGTTTTGTCCTGTTTAAGATAAACTGTGCACATATGTATATAACTGCCATTATAAGAATTGAAACCGGAATACTTAATATCTCGCCTGTTGCCATGAATCTGAATTCTGAAGGAAATCCTGAAATTGGCCTGCCATCGGTGTAAAGAAGTGTAAGCCCGCGCACTGCACTCATTGTGCCTAGCGTAGCAATAAATGGCGGCAGCTGCCCGTAGCTTATTAGTATTCCATTTATTAAACCGCATATAAGCCCGGCTGATAATCCAATGAATAGTGCCGCTGCAAGAGGAATTCCGGAATGAAGTGCGCTGGCTAAAACAACACCCGAAAGAGCAACTATTGATCCAACCGACAGATCGATCCCCGCACTGATTATAACGAATGTCATTCCAACTGCTATAATTGCATTTATTGCTGTCTGCTGCGCAATATTTAACAGATTGGAAACTGTTAGAAAATATGCACTTAAACTCCAGAAAATAACTATTAAAATAAACAGGCCAAGCAGGGTCCCGAATCGCCTGCTGTTAAGCAGTAATGATTCTTTTATAATCATACGGCTCCCAGTGCCAGTTGCATTATTTTTTCCTGTGTTGCTTCTTCTGAAAAAAGTTCTCCTGCTATTCGAAATTGATGCATAACTAATATTCTGTCGCTCATCCCCAGAATTTCCGTCAATTCGGACGAGATCATTATTATGGCTATCCCTTCGGCTGTAAGTCGGTTCATCCATTGATAAATTTCCTCCTTTGCTCCTACATCAATTCCTTTCGTTGGTTCATCAAAGATAAATATATCGGTCTTGCTGCAGAGCCACTTTGCAAGAACTACTTTCTGCTGATTGCCGCCGCTTAAATTTATCACCTTCTGATTTACTCCCGGAGTTCTGATTTTTAAGTTATTAATAAAACTCCTGGCTGCATTTTCTTCTGATGTAAAGTTAATTATGCCAAAACTTGAGAAGGATCTTAAACTGGCCAGACTTATATTTTCCTTGACTGAAAGATCTAAGACAAGTCCCTGGGATTTTCTGTCTTCAGTCAGAAAGCCTATTCCAAGATTAATTGCTTTACGGGGTGATTTTATTTTCCTGAGCTTTCCTTTAATGTAAATATTCCCGGAATCAATCTTATCAAATCCGAATATTGCCCTTGCTAGCTCCGTTCTACCTGAACGCATTAAACCTGAAATGCCAAGTACTTCTCCTCTGTAAAGACTGAAACTGATATCCTTAAGAAAACCTTTCTGACTAAGATGCTCAACTCTGAGAACCTCTTCTCCTCTTTTTGCCTTTTGCTTCGGATAATGTTCGCTTAATGTACGGTTGACCATCAGCCTTATTAGTTCTGTTCTTGAAGTCTCATGGATACTTTTTGTGCCTGTGAGTCTTCCGTCTCTGAGCACTGTCACCCTGTCACCAATTTCAAATAGCTCTTCAATTTTATGAGATATATAAATTACAGATACACCTTTTTCCTGAAGTTTCCTGATAATTTTGAAAAGCTGAATGGTTTCTGTTAAAGACAAAGCCGAGGTCGGCTCATCCATTATTATTATTCTTGCGTTTAACGACAGAGCTTTTGCAATTTCAATCATCTGCTGTTGTGCAATTCCGAATGACTTAACCGGGACACTACAGTCTATCTCTATTCCAAGTTCACCTAGAATCTTCTGCGCAGAAGAAATGACTTCTTTTTTTCTGATAATCCCTAATTTATTTGCCGCCTCACGCCCTAAAAAAATATTTTCTGCTGCCGAAAGCTCAGGTATTAAGATCAGTTCCTGATAAATTATCGAAATGCCTGATTGCTGTGAATGCCTTGGAGTCCTAAAGACAATGGGCTTCCCTGAGAATAATATCTCACCGCCTGTGGGCTGATATACACCGCCTAATAGCTTTACAAATGTTGATTTGCCGGCACCATTCTCACCAAGCAGAATATGAACCTCACCTTTCTTAAGAGAAAAATCCACATCCTGCAAAGCCAGTACCCCTGGAAAGTGTTTACTGATTTTGCGGGTTTCTAAGACTACTTCATCTGCCACTTTGGTCTCGGCTGCTTGGTAGGTTTATTAACAGCTATTTACAATAAAATAATCCTAATTGCCGAGAATTCATAATTGTTTCTATTTGATTGAAAAGTTCTTTTCAAAAGAAGACATTAAAGTGAAGATTAAATAACTATATATTTATCTTACCCCTGCTGTTTAGGAAATTTGTTGTTTCATTATCTTTTTATTTTACTCATTATTAACTTATTTTTTCTACTGGTCCTAAAAATGCGCAATTACTGCTTTTTACTTCACCGCAGAATATAATCCGTTTGGCTTATTGTTTCTTGTGTCAGTAAAATATTCATGCTGCCTAAAGCTCTATTACCTGTTCAGAGCGCATTTGATCTAAGTATAAGAACTTTTTGATAGCAACCTCTAAGGAAATTTATCTCTCCACCGATACATGCAGGACACGGAGAAAAGCTGCCACCGGTTAAAATTCATATGCCACAGGTTTTACAAAATTAAATTGAACTCTTCAGATCTTTTCCCAATCAATACAACTGTTAACTCGTTTCTTTCACTCAGCGAATTAAAAGTCTGGAACGGCCTTCAGTTGGCTACCATTTATATCGTAAAACCTTGGCTTTTGGTCAAATTATTTCAATAGAATCATTTTTCTGCTTATTACATTACCCTGAGACTCTAATTTGTAAAAATATATTCCGGTAGCCAAACCAGAGGCATTAAATTCGTAATGGTGGCTGCCTGCACTTTGAAAGTCACTTACGAGACTTTGTACTTCCTGTCCTAGCATATTGTAGATTTTCAGTGTTATAAAACCATCCTGCTTTAAGTTGTAATTTATGATTGTTGTTGAATTAAAAGGATTTGGATAATTCTGACCAAGATTAAACTTAAGATCTGCTGCTTCGACTATCTGATTGACCTTTGGCAGACCTTCTTTTCCTGACTGCAGAAACTGCCAGTATTGGCTCATTGTCATTATTTTTATTAACCCTGCATCCTGTTTTGATTTTAAATAATGCATAATTGCGCTGAATTTTCCTGAATATGAAGAAATATCATGAAATAAATAAACCAGCAATTGCCCCCTGCTGATAGCCCTGTCAATATCTCTGCATTGTTCTGCAAATGCAGCAGTTTCGTTATGTTCTCTTAGCAGATAATAATCATCTCCAATACCGGTTGGATGAGGAAGATATTGCCAGTTATATGTATTACGCGCTAGTTTGTGCTTCTCTTTAACTTTTGCAATTACATTAACATCAAAATTACCCATTGGATAGGAAAAAAAGTCGCTGGAGCTAAGAAATCCATGTTTAATTAATGTATCCCTCATTCCATTGACCTCTGATTCAAGAACACTGCTGCTAAGGTTTAACAATGATATATGACTATATGTATGGTTAGATATATCCCAGCCATCCTCATAAATTGATTCTAGATCTGCCCACCTTAAATAGCTACTGTTCACTGAATTGACGGCTTTGCCAAAGACAAATATTGTGGCTTTTAGATCCAATGAATCCAGAATCGGTTTCGCAATGGTTTTTTGTGTAGATAAACCATCATCAAAAGTTATTATTGCAACAGGAGCGGCTTTTTGCTCATATGCCCTGAAGTTATCAAAGGTTATTTTACTAATATCATTGTCTATCCACTCTGAAAATCTCATCTTCTTCATTGTATTATTCCAATTCTCAGTACCAAACCGCAAAGCAAAATCCGCTTTATCGAAAAGCAGACGATTCCAACCTTTATAAATTCTTGTGCCAACAGTAATATTTGCCCGCAGGCAGAAATTTTCAAAGCTTTTAGACGAAAGCTCCACCCCTATATTATTTGTCTTCCCGGGAATATCAGACTGATATAAATCAATTGAAAACGTCTTATAATTCTTGAAATTAATGGAGATCTTCTTTGCAATAGTTGGAGTAACCAGAGTTGAATTAGTTCCAAGCAGGATAGAAGATGCCCCTTCTGTAAAATGTGCTTTGTCTATCAGGTCGTAACTCTGACTGTCACCAAGAGTCCAGTCTCTAATGTTTTCGAACCCCTCGATAAGATTACCAGTTGGAATTGTCTGAGATAATAAAATAACTGGCAATATCAGTATCATCAATATTGATGTCCTCATATTAACCTCAATTTACTTGTATTGTTTAAGCGGAGGGTAATTAATTAAATCCTTTCCTTATATAATCATATATCCGAGTAATTCTCTCAGGCGGAAAATTCTGAAATTGATATCCCAAAATGGAGATAACTCAAACTATGATTAATTAAGATTCAACTGTTTTCAGTGTGGACAAATTTTTCCCGGATTAGCTTTTAACATTTTCTGGTTAATATACCAATATGGCTGGTCCTAAGATCATCTTCATCTTTAAAGATTATTGAGGGATCAATATCTGCTGGCAGATTTTTGTCTTCTCTTTTCCATTTATAAATAAATGCACTTCTTGTACCATCAATACTATTGAAGAGTTCTTCCCATGTACTCTTCCTTAACCTGTTTCCCCTGAGCGAATGAAGTATTTTGGGGTATTTATCAGTGGCTATTGAATAAAATTCAAAGGGATTTGATTTAATATCTTTATGGTCTTCCAAATGAATACAGTTAATCATTATTCCATTTTCTTTCAAATCAGCAGTCAGATTATTTAATACGAATGGTATTTCCTCCGCTGGTATTAATTCCAGCACAGAATTAGAATATATAAGATCAACAGGAACATTAAGTCTTCTTTTTGAAAAATCTATTGGGGCAATATATTCTATTCCAAGGTCATTCAGTGCTGATCTGTCAAATTTTTTGATCGATTGCAGCTTATCTAACCTTTTCCTTAGAATGTGGTGCTCTTCATATGGAGTTAAAATATCCCGTACAAATGATATTACTGAATTATTGACCGCCTGGTACAACGTTGCAGGAACAGCAATAGGCTTTATATCAGTTGAAAATACTTTATCTGCTCCCAGCAGGTAAAATACAATTGAATGCGATAGTGTCCAGCCGCTGCCAACTTCAAGTACTGTCTTTCCTGAAAGACTGCTAATTTTTGATAAACTCATTATATGGGCGATCTGACCAGCACATATATCCATTCGCTTGGAAGTTATCGCCAGTTTCTTTGCATAAAAATTTCGGTATAATAATGAAGACTTTAGATTTAATCTGACTTGCAAAGGAATAAGCTTTCTTATGATCTGTTTCATTTGTTTTCAGTTTTTTGATTTTGTTCTCAGTTTTTTGATTTTGTTTCCGATTAATTGAGTATAAAACTAATTGACCGATACCGGTTGAGCAACAATTTCGTTAGTCATATTAAATTACATATCCGATTTATCCGCTAATGCGGAAAATCTTCTTCTTTTTAATTCTTTCTATCTTTCAAATACCCCTTTTTCGACTTAATTCCTTTTAACTCTCTAATTTTCTGCAACAATCATTTTATGCAGATAACTTTACAGGCAGCAAACTTGAAAGAGTGTATTATAAGAATATTTATTGAACTGCTGTCAATTACCTGAAAATTATTTATACTAATAGTAAATATCCCAAAGGTATTCCCATGGCACGTTTGCTTATCTTAGGAGCAGGAATTGCAGGACAAACAGCAGCCCTTCACGCCAGAAGAAAACTAGGTTCCCATCATGAAGTCCTTGTGGTTTCTCCAAACAGTAAATGGAACTGGATCCCTTCTAATATCTGGGTCGGAACAGGTTATATGAAACCCGAACAGGTAACTTTCCCCTTAGCTCCTGTTTATAAAAAAACAGGAATCACCTTTTATCAGGCTAAAGCCTTAAGCATATACCCGGAAGGAAATGAAATAAATAAAAAGCCTTTCGTTAGAATCGAATACACTGAGCCTGAAAGAGCTGGCCAAAAAGAAAATATTACTTACGACTTTCTTATCAATGCAACTGGCCCAAAACTTAATTTCGAGGCAACAAAAGGCCTGGGCCCAGGTAAAAACAGCCTCTCGGTCTGCACTTACCTTCATGCTGCAGAAACCGCAGATAAACTCAAAGAATTAATTTCCAGAATGAAAAAGGGAGAAAATAAGACCTTTCTTATTGGAACAGGTCATGGCAATTGTACATGCCAGGGAGCAGCATTTGAATACCTTTTTAATATAGAGTTTGAATTGCGCAGGCAAAAAGTCCGCGACAAAGCTAAAATAATCTGGATATCCAATGAGCACGAGTTAGGCGACTTCGGTATGGGCGGGATGTTTATCAGATACGGCGGCTATGTTACTCATACAAAAATATTCACCGAATCGCTTTTTACTGAACGTGGAATTGAATGGATAACCAGATCCCATGTTAAGGAAGTCTTACCCGCAGAGGTTATTTATGAAAATCTGGATGGACAGGAAAGATCTGTTGAAAAGGACTTCGCTATGCTTCTGCCGCCTTTTAGCGGAGTTGGACTTACAGCATTCGATAAGAACAATAACGATATTACTCCATTAGTTTTCGCACCAAACGGTTTTATGATCGTAGATGGCGATTATTCAAAGAAGCCTTACGAACAGTGGAAGCCATCGGACTGGCCTGAGACCTACCAGCATCCAAAGTATAAAAATATTTTTGCAGTCGGAATTGCATTCGCTCCGCCGCATTCTATTTCTAAACCAATGTTCAGCTGTAACAACACGCCTATTTTCCCTACTCCTCCCAGAACTGGTATGCCTTCTGGAGTAATGGCCAGACAGGTTGCATTTAATATCGCAGATATGATTAATGGTAAGACTGATCACCCTCTCAGAAAGGCATCACTGGCTAAAATGGGGGCAGCCTGTATCGCTTCAGCAGGGGCAAATTTTCTGAAAGGGACTGCAGTTTCTATGACTGTTTATCCTATTGTCCCTGATTTTCAAAAGTATCCCGATACAGGTCGTGAAATTCGTTATACTTTTGGTGAATTGGGCCTGGCAGGCCACTGGATAAAACACTTACTTCATTTTGCTTTTATATATAAAGCAAAAGCTAAGCCTTTCTGGCCTGTAATACCGGAGTAAATCCCATTAAATAATACAAAATCAAAAAATATAAAATGGAATTAAAAATGTAACTAAGACAAACTTTTGAGCAGTCTTATTATACTGCGGTACATACCGTATTTACAAAATTTCTAAGTAC
>JBLNEL010000331.1:0-5110 GCA_050262615.1 Bacillota bacterium | reverse complement strand
CATCAGTAGAGACCTGAAGAAATTTTTCGATTTCAAATCTTCTGCTTGCCTCAAGCAGCACATTTGTGCCAATAACATTTGTTCTGAAAAACACTTCAGATCCCAATATACTTCTATCCACATGTGATTCTGCAGCAAAGTTGATCACGTGCTTAACAGAATATGTCTTAAATAAATAGTCAACAAGCTCGGCGTTAGTAATATCACCTCTGACGAAAGTGTATCTTGGATTTTTTTCAGATTCTTTGAGGTTTTCAAGATTTCCGGCATAGGTAAGTTTATCCAGATTAATAATATTATAATCATCTCTTTCCTTAAGGATATGATTAATAAAATTACTTCCAATAAATCCAGCTCCGCCTGTAACTAAGACATTTTTCATCTTAATTTCCTTATAAATTGGTAATGCCATGAGTTAGTAGTCATGCCCGAATTCCATTCAGCATATAATTCCATTCAGCTATTAATAATTAAAGAATCCGATAAAAATTCCGGCTTGTAAAAATAACAAATTGCCGTTCAAATTTGAAGGGGTATTATCAAGCGGCTGCTGGTTATCATATTCCCAGCTATTCCCAAGTGCATACTTATAACCAGCGCCTAAGCGAAAAGCAGCGAATCTGTAAAATGGTATATCAACATTAAGAGTAGGAGCAATGATAAAATGAGAGTTAGTCATTTTCCTATGTATGTTCTGAGTCTGTGCTGTTTGGTTGGAAACTTCCTGCCATAGATTCTCCCAGTTATATGAAGTCCTGTTCTGATAGACTTCAATTGTATTACTACCGCCTCCTATAATTGCTCCAAGAGAAACAGCAATATTTTTAACAAACGGCAGAGTATATTCAGCAGTAAAGCCCCCCATCGAAGCAGAATACTCCACTTCCTTACTAAAGCCATTTAGGTTAGCAGAGGATTTGCTTGAGCCGCCAAAACCGATACCGCCGATTCTCAGATTTTTAATAAAAGGGATTGAAATAAATCCAGTTCCTCCGGTACCAAAAAATCCTGAAGTTGACAGTTTATCTACGCCAAAGCCAGGGAGTTTATCATTTAATGCACTTAGATCCGGCATAATCCAGACAGGAGTAAAGCCTCCGCCGGCAGCGAACTTGGAATCAAAAGCCATTTCGTCCTGTGCTTTTACTGAAATGAATAGAAGCAATAAAATGGTATTAAGAAACATTATCTTCTTCATAATTTAACTCTCATAAGTCCGGAAAATTATTGTATGATCATTAAAGAAAAATAACAAAATCCTGCAGCAGGTAAAAGAGAATTTAATTTAATTCCAGTTGGCATCATTATTCTATACTATTATGGAAGACCTGATTTATTTTGATCTAAATTGTCAATTTGGCATTACGCTGACAAACTGACAATTTTATATGACAAATTGGCAGGAAATTTATTCCAGTAAACCAAATAGTTTAGAAAAAGTGGGAAAAAGTGATAAAATGAAAGGTTTTTATTTTGGCACGGTCATTGTATTTATAATAGTGTATATATAACAGAATATATATAAAAGGAGGAATGAGAAATGACAGTATTAAGATTTGAACCGATGAAGGAATTAGAGAACCTCAATAACAAGATCCAGAGATATTTCGAAGATTTCCCGACATTTGGTTTGGAGTCAGGAGGTAATTTTAATCCAAGATTTGATATTTCCGAGGATGACAAAAGCCTGTTCATTGAGGCTGAAATTCCTGGTACAAAAAAAGAAGATCTTAAGATTACTCTTCATGATAATATTCTTACCTTAAAAGGTGAGAAGAGGAAAGAGGAAGAAAGGAAAGACAGGAATTACTTCAGAAGCGAAAGAATCTATGGTATTTTTACCAGAAGCTTCACACTTCCTGTTCAGGTTGATTCGAATAATGTTGATGCAAAATTTGAGGATGGCATTTTGAGAATCAGGATGGAGAAAGTTCATCCTAAACCTGTAAATGAAAAAGAGATTAAACTTTCCTAAAGAAAGTAGAATTAAAGCTGATTAAAAAAAGAAAGTATTCTTTAATTAAGGTATTCTTAATTAAGGTGCTTTTGCCGGATGAAAATTTTATAACAAACTAGTATTAAGAAAAATAATTGATAAGAAAATAATTATTGACGGCAGGGGGAATTTTTCTGCCGCCGTTTTTAATGAAAGGAGACAGTATGGGAAAGATCATTGGAATTGACCTGGGGACAACGAATTCCTGCGTTGCTGTAATGGAAGGAAATGACCCGGTTGTTATTCCGAATTCCGAAGGCGGTAGGACCACACCTTCTATCGTAGCATTTACAAAAAATGGTGAAAGGCTGGTTGGCCAGTCTGCAAAACGTCAGGCTGTTACAAATCCAAAGCACACAATTTTTTCCATTAAAAGATTTATGGGAAGAAGGATGGATGAGGTAACCTCAGAAATGACAAAGGTTCCTTATCAGGTAATTGCCGGAGATAACAATACAGCGCGTGTTAAAATAGAAGACAGGGTATATTCTCCACCTGAAATAAGTGCAATGATCCTGCAGAAGATGAAAAAAACTGCAGAGGATTATTTAGGTCAGGAAATAACAGAGGCTGTTATTACTGTTCCTGCCTATTTTAACGATGCACAAAGGCAGGCAACAAAAGATGCAGGGGAGATTGCAGGTCTTAAAGTAAGAAGAATAATTAATGAACCTACAGCTGCCGCACTAGCTTACGGACTGGATAAGAAGACCAAGGATCAGATAGTTGCAGTTTACGATCTGGGCGGTGGTACATTTGATATATCTATACTTCAGTTAGGAGACGGTGTATTTGAAGTAAAATCAACTAACGGTGATGGTCACTTAGGCGGTGATGATTTCGATCAGCGACTTATTGACTATCTTGCTGATGAGTTCAAGAGACAGGAAGGAATAGATCTTAGAAAAGATCCGATGGCGCTTCAGAGGTTAAAGGAAGCTGCTGAAAAAGCTAAGATCGAACTTTCAAACTCACTTCAGACTGATGTTAACCTGCCGTTTATAACAGCAACACAGGAAGGTCCTAAGCACCTGAATGTTAATATCAGTCGTGCAAAGTTTGAACAGCTGGTTGATGATCTGATCGAAAGGACAGTTGGTCCCTGCGAAAAAGCAATGAAAGATGCCGGTGTTACACCTTCACAGATCAACGAGGTAATTCTTGTAGGCGGTTCAACAAGAGTTCCAAAAGTTCAGGAACTTGTAAAGAGACTCTTTAATAAAGAACCACATAAGGGAGTAAATCCTGATGAAGTTGTTGCAATTGGAGCAGCTATTCAGGGTGGTGTACTGACAGGAGATGTAAAAGACGTTCTGCTTCTTGATGTTACACCTCTTTCACTTGGTATTGAAACACTTGGCGGAGTCATGACTCCTCTTATACAGGCAAACACAACAATACCAACCAGAAAGAGTGAAGTATTCTCGACAGCTTCAGATAATCAGCCTTCAGTAGAGATAAACATATTGCAGGGTGAAAGATCGATGGCTGCTGATAACAGAACACTCGGTACATTCCATTTAGATGGAATTCCACCTGCACCAAGAGGAATACCGCAGATCGAAGTTACTTTTGATATTGATGCCAATGGTATTCTCCACGTTAGTGCAAAGGATAAAGGTACAGGTAAAGAACAGAGCATCAGGATCACGTCATCTTCAGGCTTAAATAAAGATGAAATCGAGAAAATGAAGAATGATGCTAAATCTCATGCCGCTGAAGACAAGAAGAAAAAAGAGGCAATTGAGATAAAGAATCAGGCAGATAATTTGGTTTTCCAGACTAAAAAGCAACTGGAAGAGATGAAGGATAAGATTTCTGCTGATGCAAAGAACAGATTAGAATCTGAGATCAAGAAAGTTGAGGAAGCAGTCCAAAGCAATAATACAGAGAGTATTAAAGCTGCTACCGAATCGTTAAACAAGGTTTGGAATGAGGTTGCTACTCAGATGTATCAGCAGACCGGAGGACAGCAGCAAGGGGCTCCTGGAGGCGCACAGGGCGGTGCTAACCAGCAGTCTGAGCAGCAGCAGCAATCCGGCAAGTCCGGGGATGAGAAAGAAGTGCAGGATGCTTCGTACGAAGTTGTTGACGAAGAAGAAAAAAACAAGAACAAAAATAAATAATCCTAACACTACTTATTTATAAGGGCGAAACTATAGGGTTTCGCCCCTCTTAATCAAAACTAAGTTTAATAAAAACCATATTTAGTTCAGGGCAGAGTGTGTGGGATATTTTATGCAGAAGAATATTCTGAGCAGAGGGGTATTTTCAAAAGAATTAAATATTATAAAAAGACAGTTAGTCCTATTAAATTGTTAAATATTAAAGGAGGAATCAACATGGAAGAAAATAAGGGTCTGGTACAGACACAGGAAATAAAATCTCAGGACATAGAATCGCAGGAAGTAAAGACTCCAAATTGGGAAGAGGCATTAGAAAATGAATGCTGGATAGCTCCGCTTGTTGATATTTATGAAACTGAAAATGAATATGTTCTGACTGCAAATATGCCAGGAGTATCGAAGGAGAACATAAAAATAAAGATAGAAGATGGTGATATGGTACTTATGGGCAAGATCGATTATGATACGATACTAAACAGGAGATATATACTGAGCGAAACTGAGCTTGGGAACTACTACCGTAAATTCAAGATCTCGGATAGCATAGATGAAAGTAAAATTGAAGCTAAATTCGAATATGGGCAACTTATCATAGTCATGCCTAAACACGAAAGAGTTAAACCAAAGAATATTGAAATAAAATAATGTTTTTTTAGCTAATTTAATACTAGTTCTCCTATCATTAAAAGTCCTGGCAGTAAAAATGCCAGGACTTTTTTTATTTCCTCACAGAAACCCGCTATGTTTTTAAATAGCACCTGCGTATTTTTAGTCTCTTTATTTTCATATTTTTAGATATTAAAACATTTATTGCAGAATAGATGAAACATTTGTTTCTTTTAGCCTTAATATTATCGTTAGCTGCTGTTAGTTATTTTGCTGACTATGGGAAGCGAAATCCTGATGGCAGAAAAATCATTGATGGCAGAAAGGTCATTGATGACAGTCCATATTATTCAGGTATACTTAAGAATGAATTCCCGAATAT
>JBLNEL010000330.1:0-3178 GCA_050262615.1 Bacillota bacterium | reverse complement strand
GGTTTAAAAACAATTATCAAGCAGGGAGCGAAAATGCAGCAACAGGTAATAAATCAAAATCAGGTTATCAAAAGAGGCTTGACTTCCAGTTCGATCCAGATAGGCACAATAAACGCGGTGAAATGCTTAGAACGATTGAGCAAGGAGGGAGTTAATGCGCTTGATCTCATTGGAGAACCGGCTAATTCAGATGATTTTAATAAGGCTATAGATTTTATCGAAATGAATTTTGGAGTACCGGTAAATGATGCTAAAGTTTTAATGATATTTGACCTGATAAAAGAGGAAAACTGGAGCAAGGAAAGGCTGAATCAGACAATAAAACACTTTTTGAAAACAAAAAAGTTCAAGGATTGGGTTATTGCTGATTTATTCGATTATGGAGTAAAATTATTTCCATATAGCTGGTATCAGGAGCAGATCGGTAAAGGTGTAAAACACGAAGAAATGGAATCTTACATCGTTAATAATCAAGTGCTCTGGAAGATGAAAGATGGAAAAGAACTGCCATTTGAAAGGCCGAAGCCGAAATATATATTCAAAGGGGAAAGTGAAATAGAAAAGGCTGAGATATTGGAAATTACAAGTGAAGATAAAATGATGAATGTTAATGATTTAGCGAAGATTTTCCAGAATGATAATAAAAAGCAGTTTCAAGAATCCATTGAGCAGCAAAAACCCATAAAATATTTTCCGGGAAGTCCGGATTATGAAAGAGCAAAACAAAATTTTTTAGATGATCTTAAAAATAGCCAGGACAAAAATAATGCGACATTATAACCCAAAAACAAAGCAATATGAAAAAGCTAAAAAAAAGACTAATAAGAAGTCTCAGTCAAAGTTTGGTAAATTCAATGTTTCCACTGGTGCAAAAACAATGAAAGGACCACTGCACATTACCAGACTTATTTCTAAAGAACATTCCAATTACAGTCAGTACTTCAATGAAGATGGTACCAAAAAAGAGACTGAAATCATTGAAGAAAGAAAAGATGATGAATCTGAAAAAAAAGAAAATATTGCTTGACAAAATCAAATCTAATTAATAGTTTGCAATAGAAATAATTACCTAATAGAGGCTATAAATAGAAAATGAATGCAACTAAAAGAAAGAAAAGAATAGCTAACCTGGTAAAATCTATAAACAAAAAAGCGGAAAAAATCCTAAAGGAAGAATCCTTGAAACTAGGGACAAATCCTTACGAATTATCACCTGAAGAAATAAACAAAAGATATGAACATCGTTTCTATGCTGACAAAATCACAGGTGAACCCACCATACTCAATTCAGATATTCTCTTGGATGGTATTATAATATTGCAGATAAGAACAGACCTGGACTCTGAAAGCGGACTCTGGGGAACAAAATATATTTATGGGGAGGAAATAAAACATGCGACAGCTTAGTAGTGAACCATCGTTATTTGATCCACCACCAGTTGAAGTAAATATTGCTTTAGCCAACAAAATCGAGAGCTATCACAGCAGATCAACACAGCTGAAAAGAGGTACACAGAAAGAACAAGTATTTCAGGCACTCTGCAGATTAAGAGTTGCCAGTCATGCTGATCTTGCTGAAGCTACAAGAATTCCACGACATTTAATACCAGACAGAGTATTATCTCTCATAAAATTAGGACTGGTTGCAGAATGCAATCATAAGAAAACAGATCCTAATACTAACAAAACAGTTACCTTATACAAGCCATTAGTAGGTAATTAACTTTATTTTAATAACTGCTATTCAAAGATAGCAGCATATATAATCGGGATAAACAAGATGGAAAAACCAATTCTATTTTCTACTCCAATGGTAGAATCCATTCTGGATGATAGAAAGTCACAAACGCGCAGGATTATGAAGATCCAGCCCCCATCAGAGAAACACATCTTTTCACAGGTTATTGAAAGCACAAACCGTAAGCAAAATGGCAAATGCCATTGGGTCTTACCTAATATTTATGTCAACTCTAAAAATGATTCATCGGAATATTTCAACTGGCCTTATAGAAAAGGTGATCATCTTTGGGTTAAAGAACCTTATGGCTTTAAAGTAAAAAATGATTCACTTGGCGGATCAGGTAATTTTTTAGTTTATAAAGCGGATAACCCAACCGCAATAGCATTTGAAGATTGTTCGGGTGCAAAGTTTCCTGTAAAATGGAAAACTTCACGCTTTATGCCTAAGAAATATGCCAGAATATGGTTAGAAGTAACAGCTGCCAGAGTGGAAAGGTTAAATGATATTTCAGAGCAGGACGCGGTTGCCGAAGGGGTTGAGCCTTGTCTCTATCATCATTGGGCGGATTATTCCGAAAAGCCAGAGTTCCAAAAATCAGCAACTCTTATTACTAGCCCTATTGAATCGTATATGTCTCTTTGGAACTCCCTTAATGGTAAAGGATCTTGGGAAAAGAATCCTTGGGTTTGGGCAATTACATTCAGGAGGATCAGCTAATGGCAAATACCTTAATTCCGTATGCAACAAAGGTTTGGAATGTAATGGTTGGATGTTCTTATAACTGTCCTTATTGCTATGCAAGACCATTACACAACATGCGCCATAAAGCCTATCTGGAAGGAAAACTGCAGAACATTCCTCAATATGCAAAACCTTTTCATGAAGTCCAATTTCTGGAAAAGAGATTATCTCAGCCTTCATCATGGAGACACAGGGAAATAGTTTTTGTCAATTCCATGGGAGATCTATTCGATAAGAATGTTCCTTTTGAATGGATAAGAAGTGTTTTTGCTAATATAAATGTTTATACTCAGCATTCCTTTATGGTTCTAACCAAGCAACCTGACAGAATGATTGAATATTTAAAGTGGTATAAAGATGTCCTAGAGAAAGAAAATAATCTTTGGGTAAAATTTCCCCATGTTCTTATGGGAGTAACAATCACCAATCAGGAAGATGCAGACAAAAGAATTCCACTTCTGCAGCAGGTAAAGCTTTTATTCCCCGAAATGAAGATTTTTTTATCAATTGAGCCAATGTTGGGTTCGATAGATTTATCAGAGTACTTCGGACTCTATCAAGATGACGATGATCAGTGGAGATTAAAGGTTGGTTCCAGATGGTCAGATTCACCGGATCTTGTAATATGTGGAGGTCAGACCGGACCAAATTCAAGACCTCTTCATCCTGCAAATGTTCGTGTGCTAAGGGATCAGT
>JBLNEL010000329.1:0-67609 GCA_050262615.1 Bacillota bacterium | reverse complement strand
TTCTCCTTCGAGGAATTCCTCCTTAGGTAAAATTAATCCCCGGATGGGAAAAATGATCCCGAAGTGAAGAAAAATAATATTCCTGGTGTAAAAGTTAACGGATATAAAAGTTAACGGACGTGAAAGTTAACGGATGTAAAAGTTAACGGACGTGAAAGTTAACGGATATAAAAGTTAACGGGGAGACAGAAAGAGAGAACACAATTCCATATGAAAAAGGAGAGATTTAACTTGGGGCAGAAAATTCGTTCAACTACAATAGTCGGTGTTATTCATAACGGCGTTGCTGCAATTGGCGGCGATGGACAGGTAACATTAGGCAATACGGTTGTAAAACACAACTCAATGAAAATAAGAAAACTTTATAACGGAAAAGTACTCTGCGGCTTTGCAGGCTCTGCAGCCGATGCTTTTACACTGCTTGAAAGATTCGAAGAAAAACTCGAACAGTACAGAGGTAACGTAAGCCGCGCTGCAGTCGAACTGGCTAAGGACTGGCGCACAGATAAATACCTCCGCCGCTTAGAGGCAATGCTTGCCGTCTTAAGTGAAGATCAGGCCTTTGTCGTCTCAGGTACAGGCGATGTTATTGAACCGGATGATAAAATAGTTGCAATCGGCTCTGGCGGCATGTTTGCCCTTGCTGCAGCTAAAATGCTCAAAAAATACAGCAGCCTCTCAGCAAAGGAAATTGTAAGCGAAGCCTTAAAAACTGCCTCTGAGATCTGTATTTATACTAATGACAAAATTAATGTCGAGACAATCGAAAAATAAATGGAAATTGAAAAATGAAAAATGATTTAATGAAGAATCTGACACCTACGCAGATTGTAAAAGAACTCGATAAGTTTATAATCGGGCAGGATGAAGCCAAAAGGGCAGTCGCTATTGCACTTAGAAACCGCTGGCGCCGCCAGCAGGTCGAGGAAAGACTTAAAGAGGAAATCCTCCCTAATAATATTATTCTTATTGGACCTACTGGTGTCGGTAAAACTGAAATTGCTAGACGGCTGGCTAAGCTCTCAGGCGCACCATTCATAAAGGTCGAAGCTTCAAAGTATACCGAGGTCGGCTATGTAGGCCGCGATGTTGAATCAATGATACGCGACCTTACAGAAATTGCAGTTAATATGGTTAAAGCTGAGAAAACTGAAGAGGTAAAGGAAAAAGCTGAAAAGATTGCTGAAGATAAAATTCTTGATATGCTTATCCCTCCGGTAAAAAAACCTGCTTCTCAGGAAAACCCCGATGAAGAGGATGAGGCTTACCAGAATCAGAAAACCCGCGAATGGATGCGAGAAAAACTGCGTAAAGGCGAACTCGATGATAAACTTGTCGAGTATGATGTCTCTACCGCTAACGGCGGCGTTGGAATGCAGGTCTTAGGACCCTTCGGTTTTGATGATATGGGCATAAATATCCAGGAAATAATGAGCAATATTATGCCTAAAAAGAAAAAGAAAAGAAAAACTCCCATAAAAGAAGCCAGGGGACTGATTGCCCAGGAGGAAGCTCAGAAGCTTATCGATATGGACGCAGTTCAGAAAGAAGCAATCGCCCGCGTACAGGATTCAGGCATTGTCTTTATTGACGAGATCGATAAAATAGCCGGCGCTCAGGGAAAAGCCCAGGGACCCGATGTTTCTCGCGAAGGAGTGCAGCGCGACCTGCTGCCGATTGTTGAAGGCTCAAGCATTAATACAAAGTACGGCGTCGTAAAATCTGACCACATACTCTTTATTGCCTCCGGCGCTTTCCACGTCGCAAAACCTTCGGACCTTATACCTGAACTTCAGGGACGGTTTCCGATCAGGGTTGAACTGAAAAGCCTTACTGAGGAGGATTTCGTTAAGATCCTTACTCTTCCTCAGAACGCCCTGCTTAAACAGTATTCTGCTCTGCTTAATACCGAAGGCGTAAATATCGAGTTCAGAGAAGACGGCATTAAGGAAGTAGCCCGCATCGCTACTATTGTAAACGAACAGGTGGAAAATATCGGAGCAAGAAGACTCCATACTATACTGACCACCCTTCTTGATGATATCTTATTTAATGTGCCCGATGTGATCCCTGAGACTACTGTAACTGTCGATGGTAAGATGGTTAAAGATAAGCTTGAAAGAATTGTTACTAACCGCGATTTAAGCAAGTATATTTTGTAAGATTAACCTTCTATAAAAACATAGTTTCTTTTTACCCTCTCTTTTTACCCGGCTTATTTTCTAAGGCAGAGTAAAAGAGAGGGTAGTAAAGTATGCCTATAGTGTCATAAGATGATCTGCAATCTTACCCAGATTTTTAATATCCAGATGATTAAACGGCGGCATCATAGAATTATATTTCTGCCTGTATGCCTTGAATCGATCCTTATCCATAAAAGATGAAGGATTCCTCAGATAACTTATCAACTCATCCCTGCTCCAGTTTTCTTTTACACCTGTAAGCGCAGGAGCAAGATTGGTCCCTTTAAGCTCCGGCCCATGACAGCCTGTACAGCCATTTGATTTTATCAGATCTGCAGCACTTATGTCCTGATTAGCCTGCTGAGTCTGACCTGTGGCCATACCCATATTGGGAGGTGGTGCAGGTGCTTCTTCTCTTGTAACATATGTAATACCAAATAATACCAGGAACAATCCTAAGAAAGCGGCAACCCAGATTTGTGTTTTTGTCATTTATTTTAACCTTTAATCGATTTTTTATTAATTATTCCTATTTACGGCTATCAATATAAGGGGAACGAATTATACATTCAATACTAATGAAAACAGGAAATATAAGCTTTTGATTTCACCTGTACTGTGATTTCATTCTCCCTGTGATTTCATTCAAATAAAACTTGAAATAGTCTGGTTTAATTTTTATATAATGTCATTCAAATCAAATTTACTGAATGAACCTGACCAAATATAAATCCCTGATGATATTAAAATTCCTTTTTCAGCTGAAGATCCCCTCACACCTGCTGAATCAGGGCTGCCTAGGCCGAATACATATGATTGATAAGGCATGCCTGAAAGCTGTTCTTATTCTGCTTTTGACTTTCTCTGCTTTCTCATGCTCAAAAAGGCGTGATGTTTCAGTCACCGCAGCCGTTTATCACTGGAAAAGCACATTTAACCTCACAGATGAGGAAAAACAGTGGATTTACTCTAACAACCTGAAAAAGCTCTACCTCAGGGTCTTTGATGTCGATTGGAATGAAAACCTGAAAAATGCCTGTCCTGTTGGCGATGTGACTATTGTCTCAAAAAATATCAGCCGAATAGAAATAATTCCTGCTGTCTTTATTACAAACAGAACTCTGATTAATATTTCCTGCTCAGAAATAAATACTCTTTCTGAAAAGATCATAAATAAAGTTAATTCAAAGTTGTCATCTTATAATATCAGATTTAATGAAATTCAATTTGACTGCGACTGGACTGATAAGACTCGTGATAAATATTTCAGCCTCCTTAGATCTGTTAAAAAACTCTCCTCTGGAAAAATGATTTCTGCTACAATACGCCTCCATCAGGTAAAGTATTTTTCTAAAACAGGTATCCCTCCTGCAGACCGCGGAATGCTGATGTTCTATAATATGGGTTCAGTTGAAAATATCAGGACCAGGAATTCAATCTTTGATGCTCAGACTGCTGAGAAATATCTTTATAATTTTGATAAGTATCCCTTAAAGCTCGATGTTGTGCTTCCTGCTTTTAGCTGGGGATCATTATTCAGAAATGGAAAACTTATTGCTCTTTTAAATGAAATGAGCTCTGAAGAATTAATACAAACAGGTAATTTCACTCAGATTTCTTCCGGCCAGTTCAAATGTAAAACCCGGACAGCTATCCGGGGAAATATCTTCTATGAAAATGATATAATTAAAATTGAAACCGTCAGTGCTGATCTTACTGCACGGGCTGCTCAGATCATTTCAGAACATATCAAAGAAAACAGGTTCACTTTAGCACTTTATCATCTTAATAAAGAAGTAGTAAAGAAATATGAAAAAACAAAGTTTGAAAATATTATTTCCTGTTTTAATTAGTGCGGCATTTCTTCTGCTGACTTTTAAGAAAGCTGAAAGCTGTGGTCCATCTCTGTCTCCTGATGATTACTATACTATTTTTGATAACTCGCTTTATAAGATCCCTGATCTTAAACCTTTTTTCTTAAGCGAAAATGTATTTGCCGATCAGCTTGACGGTTCAGAGGAGTCTCTTACTGCTAACCTTAAAGACTGGCTGAAATTCTTAAAAGATGTTCCATCTGCTGATCACATCGAAAAAGTAATTTATAAGACCACCTTTGAAGAACTAGAGCAGATATGCAGCTATCTTAAAACTGGCAGCAGACTTCCCGTGGGATTTGAAGATAATTCATTTGTCAGGTATCTGAAAACCTTACGCTCTTCCGAAATAATTGACTACCTTAGGTTTACAAAACAGTGCGAGCCTGAAGTTACAAACGATAATAGCTGGGAGGAAAAACACCACAACACTCAGCTTATGAAAGAATTGATCGACAAGGGCCTCGAAAACTTAAGGAAAGCAAAAAATAGTTTTATAAGGGAAAGATATGCCTATCAGGTAATCAGACTTTCACATTATTTACAGCAGTACGATAAGACCGTTGAACTCTACGACAGGTTCTTTGATAAAAAGAATAACTTAAGCCTTATTCAGTACTGGTCACTTGCTCATAAGGCAGGAGCTCTGAAAAGCCTTGGGCGCTATGCCGAATCTAATTATTTGTTCTCACGTGTATTTGATAACTGCCTGAGCCGCAGAAGACAAAGTATCTTAAGCATTGAACTTCAGGAAGACTCGCTTGTAAATGAAGCTCTTAGGCTCTGCAGAAACAATAATGAAAAAGCTCTTATTTATACAATGGCTGCATATCAGAACCCCGGTAAAAGCATTCAGTTTATCAGCCCTGTCTTCAGCCTTTCACCTAAGTCTGAATATCCATTGCTTTTACTTTCCAGAGAAATAACCAGGCTTGAAAGACTTATTCTTCCTACTAAGGCTAACTGGGCCGGCCAGAAGTCTTATCTTGAAGATAATCCTGACTTTCCGCTTTCTTCAGGCAATGAGCTTTTTGAAGTGGTAAAGAAAATTGCCGGGTCAGATAAACTCCCAAACTCCTGCCTCTGGAACTTTGCAGCAGGATATATCGCAACTCTTATAAACAGAACTGAAGATGCAAAACCTTTTTACTTTGCAGCAAAAAAATCCTGCCCTGCAGATGACTTCTCATTTTTAAGACGCATACAGACCGCTGAAATAGTAAATAAGGTAAACAGCCTAAGTAATATTGATAGAAATTCAGAAGATAACCTGGCAGCCGATATCAAATGGCTTTATGAGTTAAACAACGACAATAGGTTTAATGCTAAAGAAGCTCTTATATATATAATGAATACCCTTGCCAGAAAATACTGGAAACAGGGGGACCAGCTTAAGGCTAACCTTTGCCTTGGAATTAGTATTGATCAGAAAAATTATACATATGGATTTTTCTTTAACGAGCATGATAATGCTTTCGGCTACGATATAAAAAAAGACTACCATCTTGAACCTGTTGATAAAATATACGAAACCATATCAGAAAAGTTTAAGCAGGATGACTGGTATAAAAACAATTCGGATTATATGAAAAGATTTTCAGAATTTGAAAGGTTTCTGATAGATAACTATTCTTATAGCGTTCATGAACTTGAATATATTCAGGCAAAAAGCTTTATCGCAAAAGGAGAATTTGATAAGGCAGTCTTAAAGCTTGGCACATATAATTCTGACAGGTATTCCGATGATATGAGCGAAAAACTGCCTGCTGATCCTTTTGCTGTGCACATAATAGACTGCCACGACTGCGACTATAATGCATTAAATATAAACCGGTATACTATTTTGGGCTTCTCAAAAAGAATGCTGGAATTAGAACAACTGGCAAAAACAGATACTGCAAACGCTGCAGCATATTACTTTCTGATTGCTAACGGATTATATAATAAGTCCTACTACGGCAATAGCTGGATAGCTTCTGCATTTAGAAGAACATCCAGCCCATGGGGATACTACGAGGGATTTAACTATAGCTTCTATGACTGTTCACAGGCACAGAATTATTACCTGAAGGCAATGAGCCTTACAAAAGACCGGGAATTTGCTGCAAAGTGCTTGTTTATGGCATCTAAATGTGAACTGAACTCTTTTTACAATAAACCCCAAAGTGTCGACCAGCAAAGGGTACCGCTGCAGTATAGAACACTCTTTGGTAAGTTAAGATCAGATTACTCTGATACCAGATACTATCAGGAAGTTTTAGCCGAATGCAGACATTTCCGCAATTTTGCATTAAGATAATTTATCCTGCAGCTGGATAATTTTTTATTAAAGAGAAATCGTTCTTACAGAAATATAGTATTTTCAGAAATATTCTTCTTTCAGAAATACATTTCTTAAGGAAAGCCATTATTAATATATATGGCTTTCTATTGCAGCCTTTTAATTTTTACTGCATATGAAATTGATTCAATCTCTTTTATTGTAACCGGAACCGGATACTTTTTTATTTCAAAACTCTTAAGACTTTCAATCTGGCTTTCAATAAACGGAAGCCCCGGAGTGTAAATAAACTCTCCCGGAGTCTTCAGTCTGAACAATACCTGTTTTATTTCTTTGCTGCATCTATTGTCATAAAGGGAATTGTAAGCACCCATTCCCCTGAAACCCTGCTTACTTCATTCATCCTTTTTTCTATTTCATTAAAAATTTCATCGGCTCTTTCCTCCGGGACTAATGAGAGCCAGCTTTCTAAAAATGCATACTGAATAAAAGGATAGTCAAACATTGCAGTTCCATCGGTAAATCTGTACCTGAATGAATCTTCATATATATTCTCTATTTTGAATCCATTCTCTTCAAGGAGCCTTTCAAACTCTTCCTTAGGCCGGCGCTTTTCGTAAATATGCTTTTTTATTTTAGGAATTATTTCCTCTAAACCGGAATCTGATAAGACCTGCATGAATATTCTATAAAACTCGATCATCGTTCCTTCTGAGTTTACTGTAGCCACAAACTGTGCGCCGCTTCTGGCTACTCTGCTGATCTCCCTGAATACCTGGCTTAGATCATTTACATTATTAATACCATTATTTGATATGACCAGGTCAATTGATCTATCCGGAAGCGGAATACTCTCTGCCGCTCCCTTCATCAGTTCAATATTCTTCATATCAAAAATAGAGACCTTCTTCTGTGCCCTTTTTATTGCAGCTTCCCAGGGATCAATGCCATAAACCCTGCAGGTCCTTCCAAGCCTGTGTGCAGCTTCTATTGCCGGAAATCCAAGACCGAAGCCAATATCAAGTACTGCAAGATTTGGTTTTAATTTAATTTTCTCCAGAAGCTTCAGTCCGAAAGGTGCTGACCATAACGGAAGTTCATCAATTACTGAAACCGTATCAGCATCATTAAAGTTATACTTTGAGTTTGAAAAGCTGCCCATAAAATAAAATTATTCCCTGGTTTATTTTTTCTTCTAAAAACTGCACGAAAAAGCTTTAGAAAGCTAATAGTATATTTATATAATATCAAGAAGCTGTAAAAAGAGTACCGGGATTCTGCCCCTTTAAAGACCTTCTGAAACCTGAGGAGGAATATGTGTGTTGTAATTAATAGTGTGATAATGGCCTGATAAGAAGATCATTTGCTTATAAGCTATTCTGATTAGAAAACGTTTTAACAGAGAGAGAGAGAGAAAGCAGTCTATGCAGAAGAAAATTAAGAATATTAACGAAATTGAAAATCTGATAAATGAAAAACTTGACAACCTTATTGTTACAATGCCCGAGGAGATAGCTGAGGTCGTTGGACTTGAATATGTCTGCGATAGCGACGAGGGCTGCACTCGCAGACGCCACGGCAAGGGCTTTATTTATCTTTCTTCAAAAGGGGAACGCGTTACCGATAAGAAACTTCTTTCCAGGTTTGAATCGCTTATAATTCCTCCTGCATGGACAAATGTTTGGATCTGCAATTCTTCAAACGGACATATTCAGGCTACAGGGCGTGATCAGAAGGGAAGAAAACAATATATCTATCACACCCGCTGGGAGGAGATCAGTAACTCCAACAAATTTAACTTAATGATAAAGTTCGGTGAATCTCTCCCTCTTATCAGAGCACGCGTTGAGGAGGACTTGAAAAAACATAACCTCAGCCGCGAAAAAGTACTTGCTATACTGGTCAGCCTTCTTGAACAAACTATGATCAGAATTGGTAACCCCGAATATGCTAAACAGAACGGATCTTATGGACTTACTACTCTCCGCAATAAGCATACAAATGTAACCGGCTCGAAAATTAAATTCATGTTTAAAGGTAAAAGTGGAAAACAGTGGGAGGTCGATGTCGAAAACCGCAGATTGGCCCGGCTTGTTAAACAATGCCAGGAACTGCCGGGACAAAAACTTTTCCAGTATGTCGATGAACAGGGAAATCTTCAGTCCGTAGGCTCTGCTGATGTTAATAATTACCTGAAGGAAATTATCGGAATGGACTTTACTGCAAAAGACTTCCGTACTTGGGGCGGAACTGTCCTTGCAGCTAAAGAATTTAACAGACTTGGACCTGCAGAATCTGAAACCGATAGTAAGAAAAAGATCATTCAGACTGTTAAGACTGTCTCACATGCGCTTAATAACACTCCCTCGGTCTGCAGGAAATACTATATTCATCCTGAAGTTATTACTTCATTTACAGAAGGCACTTTGTTTGAGGAAATTAAAAATGCTTCAGAAAACAGGGATAATACACAACCTTTCGGACTCGATGCAGAGGAACTGGCTGTACTTAATATTCTTCGGAATGGCCTGCTTGAAAAAGAAGTGCTGCTTAATTCCGCTTAATTATCCCATACTGATTTAGTAACCGGCCTTAATTTAGAAGAAATTGTGACTTGTAAGTAGCTTAGGAATTTAACAGAATTTTAATAGAAGTTCAGATAGTCAGGAGCACTCTAAAATGATGAAGGTCAGATTAATTGCTTCTATACTTATAATCCTATTTACCAGGCTTTATGCACAGCCGGATGGCAGCTTCAGAAGTTATTATACTGGTGAGATGGATGACGGCCTAAGGTTCCAAATGGACCTTACAATTGGAACTGAAAGCCTTAACGGCAGCCTTAGTTTTGACTCTTCCTCTGCAGATCCGCTTTTCCTTCAGGGCGAATTCCCCCTGAATGGAACTATCAGACTATCAGCCTCAGATAAAAACGACAGCACGCTTGCTCAGATCTACCTTAAGATCAGCCCCCTTAGCTCAACCTCCTCTGGCACATGGCTTTCAATTGGCAAAAACCATACACAGAACTTCAGGATAAAAAAAGTTGCTGAATATGTTCTTCTGAAAAATACAGACGACTTTATTAAAGCTGAAGCTTTTGTTCCACAGTTTATTTCAACAGACCCGGCATGGCAGCAGATAAATCTCTTCTTAAATGATGCCGGCTCGGATAACCTTAATAAATTTGTCTCATCCTCTGAAGACCGCCTTGTTATTAATAAAACAAATATCTTCCTTGGCTGGAAATACCGGGATGACTACCTTATCCGCTGCTATTCAGATAAATTTGTAAGCCTGCTTGTAAAAGAGGATAATTATTCTGTTTCCGGTTTACCCGGAACTTCCTACCGCTCCCTTAATTTTCAGATTGCTGACAACATACCAAAACTTATCAGTTTATCTGAACTGTTTCAGCCCGGATCAGATTACTATAAGATACTTTCTGAACAGATCATAAAAGACCTCAGACCGCAGAAGGCCTCATGGATTGTAAATAATCAGGTAAACTTAATTAAAAAAAACGATATGAATACTTTTACTCTCACTCCTTATTTTATCGAGTTTGTGCTTCGGCCTGGAAAAGTTGCCCCCATTGAAGACGACTATTGGTTTGCAAGGGTTCCCTATTCAGCCCTCTCTTCAATACTAAATACCGGGATAGATTTTCCCATAAGCAATAATAAGAAATAAAATATATTTTATGATTTTAAGTTCTCAATAGTGACTTTTAATTAGTAAAACCGCATGCTGTTTTAGAGAGCAAAAACTAATGGAACATACTAGAATAGCTTTTTCTGTTTTAAAGTATCTGTGAGATCCTATATTTTGATTATTGAGTAAGTACATTTATTCCGTGTCTATTAGTCTTTTCTACTTCACTGGATCATTTCAGTAACAACATCTTAGCTGATTTTTCAAATACATTTCTACCTTCTTTTGTAACTGCCTTTAACTTGTAAATATATATTCCGCTTGAAACCAGTCTGCTATTTGAATCTCGTCCGTCCCATTGAAGATTGTGCATACCGGCTTCCTGAGAATTTATGTTAAATGATCTAATTTCATCACCCATAATGTTATAGATTTTTATCTCAACTGCTGACCCTCTTGGAATTGAATAGCCTATTGTCGTTACGGGATTAAATGGATTGGGATAGTTCTGGCTAAGTGAGAAATTTTCAGGTTCGGATATTTTATTGTCATTTACTGAAGTTGTAATTTCATTTAGATGCCTTATAAATACTCCACCATAAGTTGTGCCTGCATATAAATAATTGTCGTTTATTGCTAGTGAAGAAACCGATAGGTGTGTGAGCCCCTCATTTACAGCCTTCCAGTTTTCACCTTCGTCTGTTGTTAGATAGACACCTGCACCTGTTCCTGCGAATAAATAATTCCCTTTTACAGCAAAGCATGTGGTATTAGGAATGCCTTTATCAGCAGCTATCCAGCTAGAGCCTTTATCTGTAGTTTTGTATATATATACACCCTGTGGATAACTGGCAAATACATTACTGCCAAGTGCCGCAAGAGCAAGTGCTGTGACCTTAGGAACCCCGTTATTTATTGCAACCCAGCTTGCCCCATAATTTGTAGATTTATAGAGACCCTGAAAAGTACTTGCATATATCTCTTTATCGCTATGAATCAGAGCTTTTACATTAGTGATTGATAATCCAGTATTCAAAGTATCCCAGTTTTCACCATAATTATTTGAAAAACTTATACCTTTCATGGTTCCTGCATATATGCCTGTACCAATTACAAGTAAAGTATTTACAGAATAACTAATAAGTTCATTATTATTTACGGTCTTCCAGCTGTTACCCTTATCAGCTGTTATATAAATGCCTCCAACATTTTTAACACCGGCTACACCGGCAAAAATATAATCTCCGCATTTTGTCAGTGCATTTAATGATGTACCTGAAGAGGGTACGCTAGTAAGGACAGCTCGCCAGTTTTCTCCATTATCTCCTGAGCGGAAAACCTCGCAGCCCGGAGTACCTGCATAAAGATCATCTCCATCGGCAAGAAGAGCAGAAACCTCGGATATTACCATACCTTTGTTTGATACTTCCCATGTTGCACCGTTATCGTAAGATGAATAAATTCCATTTTTGTACGTTCCTGCAAATAATCCATTATCATTTACAGTTATGGCAGTTATAAATGTTTTACTTAAGTTGCTGTTTATATTTTTCCAGCTTTTTCCGTTATCTGTCGAAAGAAATACCCCTTTACCAAAGTCGCCTACATATATTTTATCTTTATAGACCTTTATTGCTTCAATTTGGCTAAAGTCCCCATGAACAGATCTCCAGCTTGAAGCATTATCATCCGAGATGAATAATCCTGAACCGGTGGAAACATAAATGCTTGTTTCATTTGCATCCATAGAAAGAACAAATTTATCTGTTAATCCATTATTTGCCTCCTGCCAGCTTTCTCCATTATCAGCAGATAAAAATATGCCACTCCCGCTTGTTCCGGCAAAAACAATCTTACCTTTTGAAGTCATTGCCATAATGTCACGGTTTGTTAGACCGTTACATACCCGAGTCCAGTTTAAGCCGTTGTTAGTAGAACGGAAAACTCCATGATCGTAACATCCTGCAAATATATCAGACCCGTTCAGGGTAATTGCTGAAATTGATTCTGTTGAATAACCGGAAGTCAGTCCATTATTAACAGCTTTCCAGCTATTTCCTTTGTCAGTTGATTTAAATAGCCCAAACATATATGATCCGGCAAAAATATCATTGCCGCTTACGGTAATGCATCTGATATCATCTGCCGGTAGCCCGTTACTTGCAGCTAGATCCTTATTTATTGCTTTCCAGCTCAGGCCATTGTCGCTCGAACGGAAAATCCCTCCTTTGTATGTTCCGGTAAATATATTTGCTCCATCGCTTGTGAGCGTCCATATTCTCCCGCCACAAGGACCAGTGGTCTGTTTCCACTGTGCATTGCTGTGCTCAAATGCTATAATTGAAATGATTATTATTATAATGAATAAAGAAACCCTCTTCATTATATCTTATTCCTTGCCGATGTTTAAATAATTAATGGTATTCACATAAAAAATTTATTCATTAACTCACCTTACGCAAGAAGGTGAAAATTGTGTAAAAAATGACTTTCTGTTTAATAATTCATTTAAACCATTAAAAATTTTCTAACTTGTGCAAACCCATTTACATATCCATCATATGCCCACATGTCTTTATATCGTGGATATTTCATACATGTTATTAATAGATCTCGTGTATTCATGCCTTTTAAAATATTCTCAGGTATTTGTAGTACCTTATTCATCTCTTCATTTGTTTTAAAAGGCCGGTCGATCATAACAACATTAGCCTCATTTTAAAGGCCAAGGTAAGATGTTTTACAAGCATAGTCAATAATTGTCGAGTTAATCGTATATAAACGAATTTACTGATAAATAGTTTATCTAGGGAGATATGTAAAGGATTTTTTATTACAAACATAAATGAATTTAGTGATTATTAGCTGATTTTATTGATTTAGGATAGTTTTGTTGCATTCGTACATTCAATCTCATTGAAAAGTTCAACTAAGTCGAATACAGAATCAAAAAAGAAACAGAATTTTTATAGAAAATAAGTCGTGAAATGTAAGGCCGATAAACAGGTTAATAAGAAGATAGGTAATTTAGTTCTTACTAATATAAATATATAACAAGACTTGTTTTTGAGATCTCAAAGGCTGTTGTTATCCTCGGAGTTTCTTCTATGATTGCAAAGTTTTCCTTAAAACTTAAATGGGGAAACTCCAAAAATGAGTACCTATTGCAATATACCTGGTTTTCTGGGTACATTGAATTATCCACAATGATGTGCTGATTATATGTTTTGATAAGATGTAATGGTTTTGCTCATATTCTAGAATGGAAAGTGGATTGATGGATTACCCTATACAAGCGGCTCAGTTGCTTTTGAATTGCGAGGATAACGGCTCTGCCTGTAACTACGGGAATTCCAGGTTATCCTTAAGTTCAGAAGGAAAAGAAATATTCATCCTAAGCGACCTCCATTTAACACCCGGAAATTCATTTGAAAAACTGGGGGATCCTGATACTGAGAGATTTACTGACCAGTCATTCTTAAGCTTTATTAATTACATCCATAAACAGATCCAGCCTGATACCGGCATTTTAGTCATTAACGGGGACTTTATTGATTTCTTAAGGATAATAAGCATTCCCGGATCAACCGGTGAGTTCGTAAAATGGCAGCAGGCCTTAAACAGTATCGGCATTCATAAAGACCTCTCCTTTCTTAAGAAATCAATCTCCAGAAGAGAACTGCGCTATGGGCTAAATACTGATGACTATAAATCTGTCTGGAAACTCTTAGAGGTAATTAACGGGCATTCTGAATTGTTTGATTCTTTGTCAGACTGGCTAAGTTGGGGAAATAAGCTTGTAATTGTAAAGGGAAACCATGACCTGGAGTTTTACTGGCCGGCTGTAAGAAACCTCCTCCGCCTCTCACTTGCTGAAAGAATTAGCCGGAGAACCGGTGAGGACACTGAGGATGTACTTGTGGATAAAATACTTCCAAATCTTATCTTTGTTGATGAAAGCATTACTTTTGATAATAAATATTATATTGAACATGGTCACCGGTACGATAAATACTGCCATTTGATCGGGGGACCTCTGCTTAAAAATAAAAAGGAGCTTAATATTCCTTTCGGCTCCTTCTTTAACCGTTACCTGTTAAACCATATAGAACTGGCTTACCCGCCTTTTAAAAATGTGCGCGAGGAGAAAAATATACTGCCGCTGCTTATCGAAAAACGCTTCTTTGTCGGAATACGTGCACTCCTGCAGCATATCCCTGTCCTGTTTCTGATTATACCTATGAGATATTACAGGTATCTTTTCGGAAGAGTGCTCCTTATAGTTCTGACTATGTTCCTTCCGGTACTTTATGTGATGGATAAATTCTGGAATATCGTAGAACCGGTTACTATGCGCCTGGATTCTTCAAATCAGTCAAAAACTTTTTTCTCTGGATCTTTCAGGATCCCGGGCCTGAGTTTGCTGGAAAATCTGGTTTTCTCTTTTATTTCTTTTGTTGTCAACCGCTCAAATGCCTATATTCAGCTGGAAGAACATTCTAGACTCTACTCTTTTGCTAAACGTAAGTTTTCAGAAAATCCGCAGCTTAAGATTGTTACATTCGGACATACTCATTTTTCTGAAATTTTCAGTGAGGATGGAAGAGAATTCTTTAATACCGGGGCCTGGACGCCTGTAAATGAAGAAAACAGAAATGTTAATAAAAATAATTTTACTTACCTTCATATTAAAAGCAGCTCTGCTGCTGCTGCTTCAGCCGGCTCATCTGCCCGGCAAGGAATGTTCTTAAAATGGAACGGGGGACTGAACCTTCCTGAAAAGTATTAAAATTTCACACAACGTACCTGCTTTTTATCGCTGCTTTTTAAGCCCTGGTACCAGTAGAAATAAGCCTATTGTCAAAAGAACTAGTATTGCTGAATTTACCATTATCGCCGTCGGCTCTCCCATATGCTCTGCAAATGTTCCTATTATTAATGCTCCTATAGGCATAAAACCAAAAAACGAAATGCTGTAGATCCCCATTACCCTCCCTCTGAACTCGTCTGAAACAATCGTCTGAATTAAGGCATTTGCAATGTTGAACGTCAGTATCTGCGCAATCCCTATACCTACAAGTAAAAATAGCGAAAGCGGCAGGATCCGTATAAATGAAAAGATAAGCAGCAGCAGCGGATATGAAAACATCCCGATAGTTAGTAGCTTGCCTTTAATGTTAAGATGACTCACTGCCGCTATAAAAAGTGCGGCAATAAGCGAACCGATACCCCTTGCTGACTGAAGATAACCATTTGTTGCTGCATTGCCGTGCAGGACTTTTACAGCCCAGGCAGGCAGTAGTGTCGCAAAAGCAATACCGAAAAGAGCTATAAAAATTACAAGAATTATTATTGTCCTGATAATTTCCTGTGACTTAATTACATAATTCAAACCCTGCTTTAATTCAATAAGTGCATTATCCTGCCTTTTTTCCTTTTTCTCATATTTAATCCTCATCATCAGAAGCGCAGCAATAACACCAATAAATGAAATCCCATTTATCGTAAAACACCACGCAGGCCCAAATGCCGCGTATGTAATACCGGCTACTGCAGGCCCTACGGCTGTAGCTGAATTGAACATTGTGGAATTTAGTGCTATTGCATTTACCAGATCCTCACGCCCTTCTATCAGCTCTAGTACAAAAGCCTGCCGGGCAGGCGAATCAAAAGCATTTGCAACTCCCAGACCAAATGCCAGAAGTATTATATGCCAGGCCTGAACTATACCTGTAAATGTAAGAATGGCCAGAACTGAGGCCAGTATCATCATTACTGTCTGTGTAATAATCAGAACCGTGCGCCTGGGCACACGGTCGGCTACCACTCCGCCATAGAGCATAAATATCCACGCCGGTATGCCTGATGCAAATCCGACATAACCCAGAAAAGCAGGGGAGTGCGTAAGCTGAAAAACTAAAAAACCCTGTGCTGTAGTCTGCATCCACGAACCGACCAGACTTGTCATCTGCCCCCAGAACCATAGTCGGTAGTTCCTGTGCCTTAATGCAGAAAATGTCTGTCGCCAGCTTACTTTGCCCTTTAACCCTCTCTGCTTTTCTGAGACATTTATTCCTGAAGCGTTTATTCCTGAAGCGTCTCTGCCTACTCCGCTCTCACGTCCCAAAATCTTACTCATCTGTTCCCATAATTCATTCCTCAATTCCTGCCTGCCTGCCGAAGGCATGGCCTGCCGAAGGCATGGCCTTCCGGCAGGCATAATTCTTAATTCATAATTCTTAATTAAGAATTGAATCCTTTAAACAAATCTTTAATAAAGTTGAATTCCTCATCACTAAGTGGCCTGTCTGCCGCTTCAAGATTAATTTTCACCTGATCTAAATTCCTGAACCCCGGAATTACAGACCCTACTACTTTATAATGCAGCAGATACTGCAGCGCTGCTCTTGATAATGCCTCAGGATTTGATCCGAATTTTTCCTTCAGAGCCTCTATCTTGGGCTCAAGTTTCGTAAGGTTTTCTACGGAAAATCTTGGCGCATTCGCCCTGTGATCACCGGCTTCAAATTTCGGAGGATTATTTTTACTGTATTTGCCCAATAACAGCCCCTGCGCTACTGGCCCGAAGGCAATAAATGAAATATTGTTTTCTTCAAGCAGCTTCCTTACCGGCGTACCGTCCGCTAAGTATTTGTCATCTATTGCACTTGCTGAACTCTGCAGTACATCTGGCTTTACTTTTGGTACTAATTTTTCAAAGTCCTTGTTTGAATATGCTGACTGACCGATAAGCCGCACTTTACCTTCTTCTTTTAAACGGTACATTACCTCTACTGCAGCATCCAGATATTTATCATTCTCACCAAAATCACCATGATGAAAATAATATAAGTCAATGTAGTCACGCTTAAGATTAATAAGCGACTGCTCGCACTGATGCCGTATATGCTTAGGTTCATAAGCATGCTCTGCTGTACCGGGAAACCAGCCTACCTTGGTGGCTATTACTACTTCCTTTGTTCTTGCCCCTAAAACCTTTGCAAGCATCCTTTCAGCTCTTCCATTACCGTAGACATCTGCATTGTCAAAATGATTAACCCCTTTTTCAAGTGCATAATCAATTGCCTGCTTTACTTCATTTTCATCTACGTTTGCCCAGCCGTTCGGTACACCATTTACCCAGTTTAATCCTCCTAATGTCCAGCAGCCTAAGCTTATCTCTGAAACTTCAATGTTGCTTTTCCCAAGCTTGCGGTATTTCATTTTTTCTCCAGGTTTATTTATTTCTGCATTCTGTATTTTAAGATATTTATTTCTGACAACTTTAATTTTCTGACAACTTTAATTTTCTGACAACTTTATCTTCATCACTGATTTATTTTTCCATGAGCATTATTCATCTGACAGCTTTAGTTTTATATTGTTTTTGACTTGTTTTCTCAGAGAATGACAAACTTAATTGTTTTATGGACCAATTTACATTTTAAATTAAAGAATGTTTCAAATAAAGTTAAAAATATTTCCTGCCAGCGGAAAATGTAAAGCTGTGACCTGTATATAAAACCGCACAAACAAAAGTTGAGACTCCGGAAAGCTATAGGAAAGAAAAATATTTATGAATATTTTTGCAGTATTAAATAATAAGGATATAATACGTGGTGAATACTGAGAAAATAATAGTTGTAGGTGATAGAGTTTTAATTAAACCGGAAGAAGATCTAAATAAGACTAGCAGCGGATTATATCTTCCTCCTAGCGTCCTTGAAAAAGAAAGAATCCAAAGCGGATATGTCGTTAAAGCCGGACCAGGCTACCCGGTTGCCGCACCGGCAGAGGATGACGAACCATGGAAGGAATCGAAAAAATCGACTAAATATATTCCCCTGCAGGCTAAGGAAGGCGACCTTGCTGTCTTTATGCGCAAGGAAGCTATTGAAATTGAGATCGAAAAGGAAAAACTCCTGATTGTACCGCAGTCTGCAATTTTGCTGCTGTTTAGAGACGATCTGCTTAATTTTTAACAGATATCACATTGTCTTTTTTTAAGGGCTGTCTTAAAAAATATCTGGTCTTATAAGTTTTTCTGCTGTGTAATCTTTGCCTATATAATATTTGTTTTATCTGTGCAGATTATTTTTTTCATATACCGGCTTTTTTTAAGACAGCCTCCGTTTTTTCAATGTACACTTTTTTTTCTGCACCAACTCTGAATTCTTTATAAAACTGAATTCTTAACAAAAAGGTAAATATATAATGCGTAATGTTTTTCCTGCCACAATCAAAACTTTACTTATTCTTTTCTTTTCCGTTATATTAACTAGTATCTATCCACAATCTGAAAAAGAAAAAATGAATAATGAATTTAATGACTTTGTTAAAGCTTATGAGGCTAAAGCTGACAGGCTTACAAAGGAATCCAGCCTCGCTTACTTTAATGCAACTATCTCCGGTAAGCAGCAGGATTATGATAGATCCGCTCAGACTGAGATCGAAAGAAGTAAGATCTATACTAATAAAGAAGATTTCCAGAGACTTAAAAAATGGAAAGAATCAGGCGCAATAACCGATCCGCTTCAGAAAAGAGTCCTCGACCTGCTTTACTTCGCATACCTCGAAAACCAGGTAAATGAAAAAGAACTTGAGGAGATTATTAACCTTAGAACTGAAATCGAAAATAAGTTCTCTACTTACCGCACTGAGGTAAATGGGAAAAAACTTACTGATAATGAAGTTGAAGATATCCTCAAAAACTCAACTGATTCTAAAGAGCTTAAAGATACATGGATCGCTAGTAAGAAAATTGGCGCTGTCGTGGCTTCAGATGTCATTAAGCTTGCTAAAATGAGAAATCAGTCGGCACGTGAACTCGGATTTAAAAACTACCATGATATGAGCCTCAGACTTAGCGAACAGGACCCTCAGGAAATTGAATCTTTATTCGATGAGCTCGATAAGCTTACACGCTCTTCTTTTGCAAAACTTAAAGACGAGATAGATCAGAACCTTTCGAAAAAATATGGCATCCCTAAAGATGAACTTATGCCCTGGCACTACCAGAACAGATTTTTCCAGGAAGCGCCTAAGATCTATAACGTCGACCTAGATAAGTATTATAAGGATCAGAATATTGAAGAACTGACAAAAAAATATTACAAGGGAATAGGACTTCCAGTCGATGAGCTTATGGCTAAAAGCGATTTGTATGAAAAGGAAGGCAAATACCAGCACGCTTACTGCACAACAATTGACAGGGAAGGCGACGTGAGGGTCGTAATGAATATTAAACCTAATGCAAACTGGATGAATACTTCGCTTCATGAATTCGGCCATGCTGTTTACGACAGATACCTCGACCACTCTCTTCCATGGCAGCTTAGAGAACCTGCTCATACTTTTACAACCGAAGCAATCGCTATGATGTTCGGCCGGTTTGCCTCTAACCCTGCATGGATGAAGGAAATGCTGGGCATAAGTGATCAGGAAAAAAATAAGATTGCAGAGGCTAGCTTTAATTCCCTCAGACTCGAACAGCTTGTCTTCAGCCGCTGGGTGCAGGTCGTCTATAGGTTTGAAAAAAGTATGTACGATAACCCGGATCAGGATCTGAATAAACTCTGGTGGGATCTGGTTGAAAAATACCAGATGCTTAAACGCCCCGGCAATCAGAGAAATGAACCTGACTGGGCTTCAAAAATACATATCTCTAGCTACCCATGCTACTACCATAACTATATGCTTGGCGAACTTCTGGCCTCACAGCTTTATTTCCATATCACTGAAAATGTGGTTAAGTCTAAGGATATTAAAAACCAGAGCTTTGTTAATAATAAAGAGGTCGGATCTTTCATTAAAGAAAAAATATTCGGCCCGGCAAGAAAATACTTCTGGAATGATATGATTGAAAAAGCTACCGGCGAAAAGCTTACAGCTAAGTACTATGCTAAACAGTTTGTTGATTAGTTTTTCTTAAATTGTAATAACGAAATGGTTAATACATAAAGAGCGGCTTTGTTTTGCCGCTCTTTTTATTTAATAATTTTCCTCCCTCTCTCTTTTGCGCTCGTAGTTCCTTTGCCTGAGCGTGGCTAAAAGTTCATCACTCTTTTCTTTTCTGATCTTGCTTAAAATAATTGTAAGCAGATCATTTATCTTGCTTAAATGAAGCGAAAATGCAATTGTTACATTCTGCTTTCCATCATGAATTGCAACAGGCTTGTTCTTTAACCCGCTGAAAATACTTCCTGTCACTCTGTCGATGTCTTCAAAATTTATCTGTACTATCTTTTTACTGAAGGGAAAATCTGAACATATCATTTTCTTGTCATCAACTTCTATTTTGTATGGAAACATTCTGTAAAGCCTGAAATAAAACCTGTTTAATAAAAAGATCAGAACAATGTTGATCAAAGCAGGCAATATGCTGATTGAACTGATACGCAATGCAACTATCGATATAAACAAATACATCATTAGCAAAATCGTAAGTGGAATGTTTGCATAACGGTATACTAGTTTCGGGATCAATGGGTATGTAAAAGTCAGCATTTCATGGATTCCTTTCTCTATAGGATATAATTATGGATAATTTTTAACATCGTCAACACAAAATTTAATTACTCTGCTCTCGTCCTGAATTCTATTGCCTGAATTTATTTGAAATCCTGCTGTTTTTGCATTTTTCTTCACCAACGCTTTGACTGACCTTATCTATTACTCTATTTTAAAATCAGGTGTGAAAATTTGTTTTGTTTTCTCTTACACTATTTTTTTATAAATTATAAAAAGGAGTCTGATTGCAGAAAAGAATTAATCCCGGAAATGTAATTATTGCAGAAAACGAACAATCACAGGAATGCTAATGTCGCCAAATATTTTTGATTTAATTATAATCGGCGCAGGTCCGATCGGCCTTGCCTGTGCAATTGAAGCTAAAAAACGAGATCTTAATTATCTGGTTATAGAAGCAGGCTGCCTGGTAAATTCATTGTTCAACTATCCGGTAAATATGACTTTCTTTTCAACATCTGACCGCCTGGAAATTGGCGAGGTACCATTTATTTCTCATGGTTATAAACCTACACGTTCAGAAGCACTCGAATATTACAGACGCGTTGCTCAATCCTGGCAGCTGAATATAAATTACTATGAAACAGTACTAAACTCCGAACAATTAAATAATAACTACAGGGTAAATACTTCTAAGGATACATATATTACTGATAATATAATCGTGGCTACCGGCTTTTACTGTAAAGCTAACCTCATGGGAATTCCTGGCGAGGAATTGCCTAAAGTTAAACATTACTTTAAAGAACCTCACCCTTATATCGGACAAAAGGTAATTATTGTCGGAGGCGGAAATTCATCGGTCGACGCTGCACTTGAAACCTACAGGAAAGGCTCCGAGGTTACAATGGTTGTTATGATGCCCGAACTCGATAAGGGAGTTAAATACTGGGTTAGACCTGATATAGAAAACAGAATTAAAGAAGGTTCAATTAAAGCATATTTTAATTCTTCAATTAAAATTATACGCGAAAAAGAAGTTGAAATATGTACCCCGGCCGGAGAGATCACTATTGAAAATGATTTCGTACTTGCTATGACAGGCTACCAGCCGGATTATGAATTGCTTTCAAATCTTGGAGTTGATGTTTCCTGCGACAATATAAAAGAACCTTTTTATAATCCAGAAACATTCGAGTCCAATAAAAAAGGAATATTCTTAGCCGGCTGCGTATGCGGAGGAATGAATACAAGTAAATGGAACATCGAATCCTCACGATACCACGCAAAGAATATTCTCGACTATATCTCTAAACGATATAACTAATTAATTATGAATTAAGAATTATGAATTAAGAATTACACTCACCCGCCAATGACATGGCCTGCCTGCCGAAGGCAGGTATTCTTAATTCTTAATTCATAATTCATAATTTCCTCTTATTGTATCCCTTTTCATCATACGGCTGAAGCTTTTCACACCAGAGATCTTCCAGTGTTTCAAGATCCTTTCTGTAATTTCTGTTCTCTGTATCATCTTTCTTCGGCTCCAGCCGGTCTAATACTTCAAATGCAACTCCGTCCTCTCCCAGCTCATCCCAGGCTTCCTGAATCTCTTTTATTGTGTATGCCTTCAGCTTAAGCATCATCATCTCCCTGTTGCGCCTTGCATCAAGATTATATGTGCTGCCTACTAGGATTTTTCCGTTTTTCAGGTTTTTTAATTGATATACCCCCATTGGGGTAGGAGTCTGTTTATAGTTATTTATAATTTCTTTTCTTTTTATTGCATCCATCGATATTTCCTTGCTTAGATTAATTTCTGTTATGGATTTTTTTGGCTTTGCTTTCTTTTCCCTGAAATTAACTGCCTCTGTTCCAATTGCTTCTCTGTAATCAGGATTTACCCGGTATATCCCTTTCTCTCTTTTCATCATCCCTTCGTCAATAAAATACCGCCTGATTGAACAGTAATCATCATTTATTGCTTCTAACAGACTGTCAACTTCCTTCTCCGGATATGTCCTGTCTTTTTCAAAGATCTTTATTATCTCATCTAAAATGATTAACCTTTTTTTATGCTGAGAGGGTATCCGGATAAGCTTTCCATTTTCAAAATATGTCTGAATTACCTTGTTGCGGTATTCAAGCATCCTCTTATCCTGCATTGCTTTTTCAGCATTATCAAACGAGACTAAGTCCTTAAGCGTACTATGAAATATATTTTCATTTATATGGAAAACAGCGTAATACTGCTCCTTTTTCTTATTGACCAGCCCTGCTGACTCCAGCTTTTTCATATGAAAAGATACTGTCGATACTGCCAGATTCAGCCTTTCGGCTATCTCTTCTAAATACTGCGGCTTCTCCATTAGGGAATTTATTATCAGCAGCCTCGAGGAATCACCGAGCGCTTTCATTATACTTATGCTTTCACTTATTTCCATATATACTGATTTCTTTTATTTTGATTTTTTTCAACATTAATTCGATATCTATCGAAACAAATATAAGATATTTTTCTGCCGGATCCAAATTATTTTTATGTTTATCGAAATAGTTTTATATGCCTCTTTTCTGTTCCTGCTTCATAAATCTGTTGCACCGGCAGATTTATTCGAATAAATTATAAGTAATCCAGTTAATGAGAATGAAAATGGGAAAATATTTAATTCTGTTGGCCTTTCTTTTCTTTAGCGCTAATATAGGAACTAGTCCATGCCTGTTCCCGCAGCAGACTAAAAAATCAAAGAAAGCGCTGTCTAAAACAATCGAAAAAACTATTAGCCTTGTAGGAAAAAGCAGGGAACTTGTAATTATTATGGGCTTCCCCGACCGCGATCAGTCTTATCCGGTACTGAAAAATAAGGATGAAAAGTTTCCTCTTCCGGGAGCCTTTCCCGATGGAACTCTTCTTACTGACTATATTAATTCCCACGGCGGCTCTATACCTGTAGATCTGTGGTATAAACCGGCACTAAACCACTTCTTCAGCGTCTACTCGGGCCGAAGATATGATATTCAGTTTGACTTCCTTAAACGAAGTGATAATAAAGTCTACACTACTAAGGATAATTTGCAGACGTGGATCGATAAAGCTAAATCGGCCGATGACGTCATCTGGAATAACTGGCTGGAAATGACTGGACAGGCTGCTGAACAGATCTATAAGGATAATAAAAATGCCTTCGATGAGGTAAAAGCTATTCATTTTGTTTTTACTGGAATAAATAAAAATGAATTCAATACTCTCCACGGCGGCACGGTCCAATGGGATACTGAAATTAAAGGACCCGATAATAAGGTCTATTACCGCGGCCCTGTTAGTATTCAAAGAGATGTAAATGCTATCGCCCACGAAAGAATGCATATATTGGGTAAACTCGCCGGCGCTCCTAAAGGATTTATTGGATTCCCCGACAGGGGATTTGACCTTGAAGCAGGCGAGGGGCACTCGAACCTCCTCTATGGCTATGATATGATGTACCATAACTCTACTGTGATGTCGCAGCATTCACTCTATGGACTCCCGCCTGTGATCTCACACGACCTGATTTTCTTGGGATGGATACGCCCGGAAGAGATACTTACTATTAATTCGGAAAATTATAAACAGTATAATACGGTTAAACTCTCTGACGTGAACTACCCATTGTCAGATGATAAAATTAAACAGGGCTTTAGAAGAATTGTAAAGATTATGATAAAGGAAAAATATTCCGCAGGACTCGATGAATATTTTCTACTGGAGTTTCATAATGCCACTGAATTTGATAAAAACTCCAGTAATTACGACGAATACCCCTTGGGCGGATATAATAAAGGCATGCTCATCTGGCATGTTAAGGAAATAACACCCCTTGTTAATGTCTTCTCAGATAACCTGATAGACCTTGAAACCGCCGTCCCTTATAACGGCTTCTACGGCAATCCGCTGCCAAAGGACGACTACCCGAGGGATTATAAACGCCCTAAGAACTGGAATGGCGTTTTTTCAGGTGAAAATGACTACCTCGATGATGATAAACTTGAAAATGTGTCCGGCGGACAATGGGTCTATAAGTATCTGCCCGACGGCGGAAGATCTTATTGGGAAATAACTACAAAAGGCCTCGACTGGCAATGGTACCCTAAGGATAAAAAGATTTTTCCGCGCCTGCAAAGTCTTAGATCAGACTTCTTTTCTGATAAAGAGGTAAAAGGACATATAAGCAATAAATTCTCAGATGCTTCTTTGCCTTCAACTAAATCCTGGGGAGGCAGCTATGGATCTTCTGGAAATGAAAAACCCGCACCTACTCATATCGCAGTAACAGATATAAAACAGGAAAGTAACTATATGTCTGCTCGCGTCTTCTTTAATTACTGGGAGGGGAATCTTACTTCTGATTCTGAAATAAGTGGAAATGCTGCTATTGGCAGCAACCTTATTGTGCCTGAAAATGTTTCACTAAATATTAAACCCGGAACACAACTAAATTTCCTGAATGATTCAAAATTGATCGTAAAAGGAACTCTCAGGGCAAAAGGCACTGCAAAAAGGAATATTGTATTTAATTCTGATGACCCTTCCTTTAACCAGCAAAAAGCTGTTGAATCTTCTGCAAAAGCAAATGTTCAGCTGCTGAATGTAAGAATAGGAAAATTAAAGTCGGAAAAAGTAAAGAAATGATTTTATGAACAGGGGAAAATAAAAAATAAAACTAAAAAGAGAAAAAGTGCTTAGGTAAAAATTGCCCTGTCAGGCACGGGGCAGCGTAATTGTAAACCTGCTCCATTTGCCAGGCTCGCTTTCTGCAGTTATTGTGCCGTGATTGATTTCAATAAATTCCCTGCAGAGTATCAGCCCCAGCCCTGTGCCTTTTTCCTTCTCTGTGCCTTCTGTTGTTAGCGTCTCTTCTATCTTGAATAACCGCTTCAGGTTCTCTGCACTTATTCCTACACCTGAATCAGTAACGCTTACCTGATAATGACTGTCAAAAGCTCTGGCCTCAAGTATTATCCTTCCGCCATGAGGAGTAAATTTTATGGCATTTGAAAGCAGATTTGCAACTACTGAATCAATCATATCCCTGTCGGCAAAAACCAGCGTGCCCTGAGCGATCTGATTAATAACATTCAGTGCCTTCTGCGTAATATTTACATGATAAACATCAAGTATCTCAACTGCCAGATTGTGCAGATCAAAAATAGCAGGCGAGTAGTCTATTCTTCCTGTCTGTATCCTTGACCATTGCAGAAGGTTTTCAATTAGCTTAAATAGATTGTTAAGCGATCTGTAGATCCTTTGCGAAAAGTCCCTTACTTCATCCTGCGAAAGCTCATCAAGATGATTCGTTAAAAACTCGGCAAAACCAAGCAGCGCTGAAAAAGGACTCCTCAGATCATGTGCTAAAATTGAAAAGAATTTATCCTTATTGACATTTGACTCATTTAACTTCCTGTTAAGCATCGAAAGCTCGCGAGCACTTTCTTCAAGTAGATCTTTGTTGCCTTTAAGCTCTTCAACATATCTTTCTATCTGCTCTAAGGCTTTCTTTCGTTCTGTAATATCATGTACAACAATGACCAGACTTTCTTCACCATTTACAACAATTTTTATCTCAGAGAGTAATCCTGTTACAATCCTTCCATCTCTGACTATCAGATTGGTTTCGTAGTTACGGATCTCTCCTTGATTTTTTATCATTTCAAAAATTCTTAGCCTGTCCTGCTGATTGCTGAACATCTTGAACTTTGTCATATCTTTATTTAAAATTTCACTGGAACTGAAGCCTGTCATATTTTCAAATGCTGCATTTACATCCAGGAAAACATTGTCTCTTAATCTGAGTATTGCTATCGGTGAGGGGGATTCCTTGAAGACTGTCGAGAGCCTTTGCTCGGATTCACGCAAAGCAGTTTCAATTACTTTACGTTCTGTAACATCTATAGCTAGTATTGCAACCCTTGTTACCTCTCCTCTGGAATCAAAGATCGGATAAAAAATATTGTCTATCGTTCTGCCTGACCTTTCATCTTCAAATCTGATTGGCTTACGCGTTATTAGGATCTGCTCTATCCGCTTTCGCCTGTCATGGGCTAACTCCTCTGGAAGATAATCAAAGTAGTTGGTGCCAATGTACCTGTCTGAAGTTCTGCCGGACCTCTTAGCAGCGGTTTCATTTGCTGAAATTATTAACCCTGAAAGGTCTGTGATTAAGGCTGAATCGGTTATGGCATTCATAAAAGCATGCGCCGTCTCTTCACTCTGCAGTCGCGCCTCTTCTGCCCACCTGCGCTCGGTTATATCCTGAATTACTCCAAGATAATACTTCAGCTCCCCGTTTGAACCGTAAATAGGCGAAACAGTCAGGTTTACCCAAATATAAAATCCGTCTTTTCTGATATATCTTTTTTCCGTCGAAAATGCACTTATCTCTTTTTCAAAGATCTTCTCTAGAAAATCCAGATCCTTCTGCTGGTCTTCAGGGTGAGTTATCTGAACAAATGTCAACTTTAAAAGCTCTTCTCTCGAATACCCCGTAATCTGACAGAACCTTTCGTTTACATTAAATATCCTTTTGTTGGGTAAAACCAGAACAATCCCTACGGCAGCCTGCTCAAAAACTGCACGCGTGATCTCTTCGCTTTCTACCAGAGCTTTCTGGCTGAGCTTTTGCTCTGTAACGTCCATTACAATTCCGAAAAATCTTACTATTTCTCCGGAATTTTCTATAACCGGACGTATAATATTATGTACGTATTTTACCCCTCCATTGGGCAATATGGCCCTGAAATCAAAACTTACAGAAACCTTTTCACTTTTTACTTTTTCTATCATGCACTTTACATCTTCCTGGTCTTCTGGATGAATGATATTTTTTATATATTCATCCAGATTGGACAAATGCATTGACCGGTCACGCCCGAATATCCTGTAGGCCTCCTCTGATCCGGAAACCCATTCGCCGTTTATTGAAACTTCATAGTTGCCGATTCGCGCCAGTTTCTGCGCTTCTGCAAGATTTGCCTGACTTTCTGCCAGATTCTGTGAGATTTTTTTTCGCTCAATTGCATACCGGATGGAACGAACTAATAGATTGGTATCAATTTGAAGTTTTACAATATAGTCCTGCGCTCCTAGCTGCACAGCCTTAAGTCCAAGCTCTTCGTCATCTAAGCCTGTCATAATAACAATCGGGATTCTTTCAGCTGCCGAATGTACCTCCTGGAGCGTCTCCAGACCAAAACTGTCAGGAAGACCTAAATCCAAAAGAATAACATCATACTTCTTCTTTTGTATAAACTCCAATCCGCTCGATAGCCTGAATGCATGATCCAACCTGAAATGAAAATCCCGGCTTTCATTTATCATTTCATTTATGAATTTAGCATCACCCAGATTGTCTTCAATTAAAAGGACCTGGACAAACTCTTTCTCCATGACCTCCTTCCAGTAAAACGTCTAAAGCTTAATATTAAGCTTCCCTGAAGATATACAGAATGATTTTACTTTTTAATAAGTTACATTAATTGTTCCAATAATATTGGATAATGATTCTATTATAGTTTCCGGCTGGAGCAAAAGCATCTATGTGCTCTTATTTAGCTAAATTTATCAATTTTCAGGCGCAAAGTAAATCAAATTATAAAAGGGCATGAAGTTTAATATAAAAGAATTCACCAGCAAAGCTGCACTTTGTAACTAAATGATCTTTTTGTCTGAATGGGATCTGAATTAAATAGGAAAGTTTTACATGTAAAGAGCAGGGCTGAAAAATACTATCTTCCGCCCTGCTTTTTATTAAAATTGCACTTATCTTTTACCGGACTTAGTTTTCCACTAGCTGAAACTTTTAACTGCAATTATCTTAAGCTTCTATTTTCTGGCCTTATCTATGTATCTTGCAATATCCTTGGCAAAATAGGTAAGTATGATATCTGCTCCGGCACGCTTTATTGCCATTACAGATTCAACCATTACTCTTTCTTCATCTATCCAGCCAAGCTTTGAAGCTGCCTTTATCATCGAGTATTCACCGCTTACCTGATAAGCTGCCGTCGGAAGTCCGAATCTCTCCTTTACCCGGTAAATAATATCCAGATATGCCCCGGCAGGCTTCACCATTACAAAATCAGCACCTTCTTCAATGTCAGTTTCAACTTCCCTTAAAGCCTCTTCAGCATTTCCTGAATCCATCTGGTGCGAACGCCTGTCGCCAAAGGCCGGAGTCGACTCGGCAGCCTCCCTGAACGGTCCGTAAAACCCTGAGGCATACTTTGCTGCATAGCTCATTATTGGAACCTTGCTGAATCCTTTATAGTCAAGCGCTTTCCTGATCGAGGCAATCCGCCCGTCCATCATATCTGAAGGAGCTATTATATCAGCTCCTGCTTCAGCATGCGAAACAGCTTCTTTTGCAAGCAGCGAAACTGTCTCATCATTTAATATCTCTTCACCGTTTAAGACCCCGCAATGCCCATGAGAAGTGTATTCACATAGACAAACATCTGTAATAACAAGCAGTCCCGGAACGCTTTCCTTTATTGCCCTGACTGCCTGCTGAATAATTCCATTTGGATCATATGCCTCGCTTCCTTTTTCATCCTTGTGCGCTGGAATACCAAAAAGAAGTACCGCGGGAATACCTAAGGATTTAACTTCCCTGCATTCTTCGATCAGAAGATCAATCGATAACTGATATACCCCGGGCATTGACTTTATCTCGTTTTTAACGTTCTTGCCATGAACGACAAAAAGCGGATAAATCAGATCATTTTTCTCAAGACTTGTTTCCCTGATCATATCCCGGATCACTGGATTATAACGCAGACGCCTTAATCTTTTTGTTGGATAATTAGCCATTTTTGTTTCACCTAAAATGTATAATGTAAAATTTATCTTTATTATAATTAATATTTAAGTAATTGTGTACTCTGCACTCTTAAATCTTATACTACGAAAGCAATGCTAATGCTTTCTTATAAACTGCTTCTGAATTTTTAACGCAGTCACCGACTGAAATTCCACCTCTGAAATTTCCGCTTAAGATTATTCCTTTGTGCGCTTCTTCAAATTGGTCAAAATACCTTTCATGCTCAATGTAGCCGATATTGTACTGCGGAATTGCCTTGGGCCACATCCTTTCGGCCTTAAAGACCGGCGGCTTTGAAATTTTCATTATTTCATGAAATTCACTCAGGACTTTTTGATTTAATTGCTTTTCATCAACTTCAAATAACTCCGGCGAACGCGCTCCGCCTATAAATAAGGTGAAAGCCGCTATGCCTTCAGGTGCCCTGTTCTTAAATATTACTGAACTCCATATGGCCCCTAAAAAGGACTTTTTTTCTTTTTGCGGTATAAGAAAACCAAAACCATCAAGCGGCCTTCCGATCGAGGACTTCTCATATCCAAGGTACAAAACCTTTACAGGCGGATAATATAGAGATTTCAGATGACCATATAGCTTGTCGTCAAATTCTTCAAATAAGTAACAGGCTATGTGCGCAGGAAGTGTTGAAATTATAACTTCAGTCTCTATGAATTTCTCTGATCCGTTCTGACTGTAGTTTATTATGTAACAGCCCCCTGACCTTTTTATTTTTTTAACCTCTGCATTGAAAATAACCCTCTCGCCTAAATTGCCGGCAATTGCCTTAGGAAATGTCTGCATTCCGTCTGTAAAGGAGAACATCTTTGCACTTTGCTTCGATTCCTCGTTGCGCTGCTTTCTTTCCTTTGCGCCTTTTATCATACCCTTTATAAGTCCGCCGTATTTTTCCTCAAGCCTGTATAGCTTCGGAAATGCCGACTTTACACTCAGCTCATCCGGATTGCCGGCATATACGCCGGCAACAAATGGGTTAATTGCATAGTCTAAAAATTCCTGACCGAGCCTCCTTGAAACAAATTGAGAAATGCTCTGATAATACCCGTCCTCCGACCTTCCGATAAATGGCTCTGCAAATAACCTTAATTTGGCTCCAGTCGAAAAAAGCTTTGTTTTAATAAATGCAGGCGGACTCATCGGCAGGGCATGAAGCTCTCCGTCTCTTAAAATATATCTTCTGTTGCCCTCCTCGTTGGCATAGATCATCTGACCTTTAAGACCAACTTCTTCTACAAGCTGCGAAATCAAAGGAGTGGTCTCAAGCCCGCTGTTTGGACCATAATCGACCATGTATCCATTCTCATGGCTGCTGATCATTGCCCCGCCTGCTTCAGGATTTTTCTCGAGAACAATTACCTCGAGTCCTTCTTTTTTAAGCCAGTAAGCTGCAGCTAGTCCGGAAATCCCTGCACCAAGTACAACAATTTTTTTAGCCATTCTCTTCCTTTTCCTGTATTTATCTCTTAACAAAACACAACTCTGTGTTCTTGTTTTTTTTCTAATTCTGTTTTTATTCTGTAAAAACCTGATTTACTACTTCGCTTAAAGCATCTGCAAATAGAGGCGAATCATTCAGCCCTGTCATTACTATATAGTTCTCAATTCCAACTTTGTCGGCAACATGCTTATATTCAATGCCCAGCTCAAAAAGCGTTTCAACATGATCGGAAACAAAACTTATTGGAATTAATAATAAGTGCTTTTTCCCCTTTGATGCAAGTTCCTCAATCATTTTGTCTGTTGCCGGTTCAAGCCACTTTACCGGACCAACTTTACTCTGGTAACATTCATGATATTCATGCGAATTACCCCTAAGCTTCATTATATGTGAAACTGTCTGCTTTATCTGCTTGCTGTAAGGATCACCTTTTTTTACATAACTGACCGGAGTGCCATGGGCACTGAATACTAACTGCACCTGACTTCGTACCTGTTCCGGAAATTTTAATAACGCCTCGTCTATCCTCTGATTTATTGCACGGACATAGGTCGCATTTGTAGAGTATTCGTTTATATAAAGCAATTTCGACTGATCGCCTTTATACTCTCTTTTCCATTCATTAAAAGATGACCCGGTGGTTGAAACTGAGTAATGCGGATAGAGCGGCAGAAGAACAATTCTCTGATAGTTCCTTTTCTGAACATCTTCTGCCACTGCTTTTGTAAGCGGATGCCAGTAGCGCATGGCTGTGTATACATCGATATCAGGATTAAAACGGCGCAGCCTTTCTTCAAGCATTTTCCTTTGGATCTCTGTCCAATATCCAATTGGCGACTTGCCGCCTATTAGTTTGTATTCTTCTATTACTTTCGGAGCTCTTTTCCTTGCAATGAAATTTGCCATGAAATCCTGGAACGGCAGTTTAAAAATATCCCTGTCGCTAAACAGGTTAGCCAGAAATGGCTGAACCGCCTCTAAAGAATCCGGTCCTCCCAAATTAAACAATACAACAGCAGTCCCATTCATACAGCGCCCTTTCAATTATTTTTAAGAATCCACCTGTCAACTAATTCATAATTCTTAATTCATAATTCATAATTTAAACAGTTCTAGAGTATCTTGCCGTGTCTTCCTTCCTTTCAATGTATCCGTCAAAGTTCATCGCAATATTCCTTACAAGAAGCCTTCCCATTTCAGTTACCTTTATATCATCTTCTGTAAGCACTACCAGGTTGTCTTCTTCTAAAGGCTTAAGATTATTTAATCCCCAGGCAAAGTACTCTCTGAAATTAATGTTATGCTCTTTTTCAAACTTCGGTATGTTTAGCTCAAAGTCGCACATAAGCCTCATTATTACACTGCGGCGCAGTAAGTCATCTTCATTTAAGTAATAGCCTTTTGCAACCGGCAGTATGTTTTCATCTAAAGCTGCAAAGTATTCTTTCTCAGTCTTGAAGTTCTGTGCATATATCCTCTGCAGCTGACTTATTGCCGTTATTCCCATTGCATACAGATCAGCTCCTGCATTAGTGCTGTAGCCCTGGAAGTTCCTGTAAAGCTTCTTTTCCCTGAATGCCGCTGCAAGCTCATCATCAGGCTTTGCAAAGTGATCCATACCTATAAATACATACCCTGCTGAGGTTAACTTCTCAACAGTCATTTTTAATATCTGCAGCTTTTCTTCAGGCGCCGGAAGATCCTCAGGATGAATTAATGCCATATGCTTTTTCATCCATGGAACATGTGCATAATTAAAAACCGCTATCCTGTCGGGCGATATGTCAATTACCTTGTCAACCGTAGCACCGAATGTCTCTGCACTCTGAAACGGCAAGCCGTACATAAGATCAAGATTTATACTGTTGAATCCAAGCTCCCTTACCCAGTTTACAGTCTGACGCGTTATATCTTCAGGCTGAATTCTGTTTACTGCCTTCTGAACTTTTTCATTAAAGTCCTGCACTCCCATGCTTATTCTGTTAAAGCCACCTTGGCGCAGAGCTTCTAAGTGCTCTCTTGTAAGCCCGCGCGGATCAATCTCACAGCCGGCTTCAATCTCTGACTTAAAATCAAAAGATTGACTGATGTACTTTATAAGATCCTGAATTTCATCCGGATCAAGATGCGTCGGTGTGCCGCCGCCCCAGTGCAGCTGTGTGACTTTCCTATCGGGCAGTATATATGTCCGCAAAAGATCAATCTCTTTCTTTAAATACTTCACATATTCTTTTACTCTTTCACGGTTGCGCGTAATAAGCATATTGCAGCCGCAGAAATAACAAAGCGTGTCGCAGAAGGGAATATGATAGTATAACGAAATATCAGGCAAAGTGCTGACTGCACTTGTAGGATCTGATACGTAATTTGTTTTTATTATTTCATCCAGGTACTGCTCATGCCTGAAACTTTCATTAAACTGTGGAGCCGTCGGATAGCTTGTGTACCTTGGCCCCGGTTTATCATATTTTCTTACTTTATCTAAATCTATCTGAAACATTTTATTTATCTCCTGGATTTTTCTGAGCTTGCTTTTTTACTGAGCTTGCTTTTTTTCTGAGCTTGCTTTTTTACTGAGCTTGCTTTTTCTTTACCTGAATTTTTTCAAATATAATCTGTCTGCTGCTTTTATTATTTCGTGTGAAACTTTTTGCTTTCTTCTTTTACAAACTGAACCAGCGCCTTTGCATTTTCCGGATCAACATCCGGCAGTATCCCGTGCCCTAAATTAAATATATGCCCGCTTCCATTGCCGTATGACTCAAGCACCTTTATTACTTCTTTGCGTATGTTTTCTTTACCGGCATAAAGAACACATGGATCCATATTACCCTGAAGCGCTGCTTTATCCTGAATTTGCTTTCTTACTTCTCCTAAATCCATTGTCCAGTCCATTCCAAGCACATCAGCTCCTGAATTTATAATATCCTGAAGATTATAATGCACTCCCTTGGCAAATACTATTACAGGCTCATCGTTTTTCTTTATCTCCGAAATTACTTTTGTTATGTATTGAAGCGAAAATTCCCTGAAGTCTTTCTGCGAAAGTATTCCGCCCCATGTATCAAAGATCTGTATGGCATTTACTCCTGATGCTATCTTGGCCGAAAGATAATCAGCTACAGCTTTTGAAATTTTATCAAGCAGCCTGTGCGCAAGTGCAGGATCATTATATATCATCTTCTTTACAAAGGAAAAATTCTTCGAACCCCTGCCTTCGACCATATATGTTAAAAGCGTCCAGGGCGACCCGCTGAAACCAATTAAGGGAACCCTTCCGTTTAATTCTTTCTTTGTTAATTCAACTGCATCTAAAACATACTTTAGATCAACCGTGGGATCAATCTCTTTCAGACTTTTTACATCTTCTGATGACCTTACCGGATTATGAAATATCGGACCTTTTCCTTCGTGCATTTCTAGATGCATCCCCATTGCTTCTGGAATTACAAGTATATCTGAAAAAATAATCGCTGCATCTGTCCCAAGTATGTCAATCGGCTGAAGCGTTACTTCTGAGGCAAGCTCCGGAGTCTTGCACATCGTAAGGAAATCAGCTTTCTCTCTTACTGCCCTGTATTCAGGCAGATACCTTCCTGCCTGACGCATGATCCATACCGGTGTCCTTTCAACCGCCTGACGTCTGCATGCTCTTAAAAATAGATCGTTCTTCAGATTCAATATATTTTCCTTAAATTATCTCAAAATTTGTTTTTTCATCAATTTGTTTTTCTATACTTAATTTTCATCAATTTTTATTTTTCATTAAAAAAACTTATTGAAGCCCTTAAGAGCCCATCCATCGTATATTCCTCCGGCATTATCTCAACTCTTAATCCGCTTGCCTCTATCTCGACCTTTGTCGTTGGACCAATTGCCGCAATGGCAGTTCCGTTAAAGTAATCTTTTGGTTCAGCTATTTTCATTATTTCAAGAAAATTCCTGAACGATGAAGGACTTGTAAAAATATACGCCTCGGGACTTAAACCTTTTAATAATTCCATTGGCCTTTTAAGTGCTTCTTCTGAGGGAATAACTGCATTGTATACAACAGGCGCTCTTACAATTCCACCCATCTTTTTTAACGCTTCCGGCAGTTCATCTCTTCCAATCGCCGAAGATGGAATTAAAATTACTTTCCCTTCAACATCATTTGATGAAAGTTCGCTGATAAGCCCTCTGGCTGAAAATTCCTTTGGTATAAAACTGACAGGAATACCATTTTTTTCACATACTAAGGCTGACTTTTTTCCTATCGCTATGACCTTTATCTTTTCATAGCTCACCTTCTGACCGGTCTCAGCAATTCTTTTTATGAACATCCTTACACTGCTGGCAGAGGTAAAGATTATTATATCTATTTTACCATTGAGCAGTGTGTCTAATTCGGCTATGGAATCTGAAGGCACGATCTCAAGAGTCGGAAAACTGATAACAAAAGCACCTTTTTGTCTGAACAATTCTGCCGAATCAGCTGAATCCTCCAGACTTCTTGCAATTACGATATTTCTGTTTCTTAACGGAAGCACTTCTTTTAACCTTCCATCTGAGCGTTCACTCGAAACACCTTTTAATATAAAATCAAACAGACTCTGACGCTCATCTTCTAAAGCCTCTGCTGCTGACTTATTGTCTATTGCACGGTCAACAGCTCCGTAAATGCTTCCTAAGACAAGGTCGCATACAAATTCTGTATCAATATTCCTGAAAAGCTTTTCTTCTTTTCCGCAGACTACAATATTTTTTAGCAGGTCTTTAAGCTCTGACTTTTTCTGCCTGAACTCTTCGCATATACTGTTTTCAGCTGTAAGCTTGTCGCGCTGAAACATAAGAAAAAAACAGCTGTATTTAACCATGAACATGTAGTTATGTATAACAAAACTATGAAGTGAATCTACTGCTGTTATTTCTTTCTTTATTCTTTCCCTTAAAGAGTTGATCAGATTCTCCATTCTTATTACCATAATGGAGAAGTAGAGGTCCTCTTTCGAATTAAAATAATTATAAAGCGTCCCCTTTGCAATCGAAGCAAGCCTGGCTACATCTTCCATCATTACTTCGTGGAAATTCTTCTGTGAGAAAAGCTCTGAAGCTGCTTCAATTATCTTTTCTCTTTTTCTGCTTTTCTTTAACTCTATTTTTTTTGTAAGCTGCAAAGTGACTAAACTCTGATTTTGATTCTTTTTAAGAAAACTATATTCTGATTATGAAAACCTGACAGAAAAACTATATCCTGACTGCTTTATAAATTTCTTTTAATACTTTATCAGCTCCGGCTTTTTTAAGTTCCTTTGCTAATTGCTTGCCTAGTTTATCCGGTTCTTTTTTACTTCCTCTTAATTTCTTTCTGAAAGTAATGCTCCCGTCTATTGCCCCTACAATGCCGTCAAGGTAAATTCCATTTGTCCTTACTTCTGCAAATGCACCAATCGGCACCTGACATCCCCCTTCAAGAGCCTTTAAGAATGCACGTTCAGCTATCGCAGCCTGATAGGTGGCTTCATCATGAACCGACTGAAGTATTTCTTCAACCATCTTATTGTCTGTATGTATCTCAAGCCCAAGCGCTCCCTGACCTACTGCCGGAAGTATATCATCTGTTGGTATGTATGACGATATGTATTTCTTTAACCCCAGCCTTTCAACTCCGGCCCTTGCGAGAATAATTGCATCCCAGTCCGACTCAAGAAACCTCTTTATCCTTGTTGGAACATTCCCCCTTAACTCTTCAATCTTAATATCCGGCCTTATGTGTAAAAGCTGCGACCTTCTTCTTAATGACCCCGTTGCAACTGTAGCACCTTCTTTCAGATCATAAATGGTCAGCTTCTTTTTACGCCCGATCAGTACATCCTCTACCGGATGACGCTTGGTTACAGCAGCCAGCTTTAACCCCTCTGGTATATCTGTCTGCAGATCCTTTAGACTATGAACGGCAAGGTCCACATTTTTATTCAGCAGTTCAACTTCCAGCTCTTTTGTAAAAAGCCCCTTATCTCCAATCTTTGAAAGTGCAACATCCAGTATCTTGTCGCCTTTTGTCTTTATAAGCTTTATCTCGACTGCAATTGACTTATTTTTCTTCTCGATTTCCTTTTTAATAAAGTTCGACTGCCAGAGTGCAAGCTCGCTTCCGCGTGAACCTATTACAATTGTTGTTTTCCTTGCCAAAAAAACCTCTTGTTTAATTGAATTCCTTTATCTGAATTTCTTTTGATGTTCTGAATTTTAATTGCTCTTACTTTCTTTTAAGTTACTGATCCTTATTCTGCCTGACCATTGCCGTCTGAGGATGAGTCATCTAATCCAAAAAGACTCCTTAGTACATTGACCTTAATGGAAGAGTCCTGTTTACCTGTGCCGCTTTCAGAGAGCTTTTTTAACTCCATTGTGGGCTGGTGCAGAAGTTTATTTATGATCCTCTTCGTCACAAGATCAAGCTTTTCAATGTCTTCCTTGCTGAATTTGTTCTTAAGCTTTTCAACCTCATCTGCCCTTATATCTTCAAATCGCTGACGCAAAAGCTTTATTGTCGGAGTCACTTCAAGTGAGTTATACCAGCTGAAGAGATTTATCATCTCTTCCATTATTATCGCCTGAACCTTTGGAACCTCCGACTGCCTTTTCCTTACATTCTGGTCAACTATGATCTTTAAGGAATCAATATCATGGTAAAATACATTGTCCAGATCACGCACCTTGGGATCAATATCCCTGGGAACAGCTATATCCATCATACATGTGGCAGAATTGCTTCGCTTTTTCATTGCCGCTTTAACATCACTGTATGTCAGTATAAGATCCGGGGCACTTGTGGCACTTATAACAATATCAAAATCATGAAGCTGCTCTTTAAAGTACTCATATGGTATTATGCTGCCATGTACCGTCTGAGCCAGCTTTTCAGCTTTTTTTAATGTCCTGTTTGTTATTGTTAGATTCCCTATGCCCTTATCATGCAGATGCTTTGCTGCAATCTCACCGGTTTCTCCTGCCCCAATTACCAGAGCTGACTTTCTTGAGAGATTTGAAAATATTTTTTCAATCAGCTGAACAGCAGCATAGCTTACTGTTATCGCTCCGTCACTTATAACTGTCTCGGTTTTTGCACGCTTTCCAACCTTGATAGCTGAATCGAAGACCCTCTTCATCAGAAATCCTGCAAAATCAAAATCCTCTGCAATCTGAAAAGATTCCTTTACCTGCCCTAAGATCTGATTGTCACCAAGTAAAAGCGAATCAATTCCGGCACTTACCTTAAATAAATGGTTTACTGCACTGCAGGAAAAAAAGTTCTGGAAGTTGGCCGATGAAATGCCGTCGACATGTTTGTTTTCTATCAGGAACTTCTGAAGATCCCTGAAATTGGTGCGTAGATTGACCGGAAATCCATAGATCTCTGTCCGGTTGCACGTTGAGATAATAAAACCTTCGCTGAAAAGCGTATCTTTTAACCCCTTCAGCATCTGCTTTATTTCATCCTGGCTTAAGTGAAGACTTTCCCTTAATTCAACAGGCGCGGTTCTATGATTAATACTTACTGCTAATAAATTCATAATTTTGCTTGAAATTGACCATTTTCAATAAAATGAGTGAAAGCTCTTTGCCAGAAAATTCGTCAAAAGTATAGAAAAAATTGAGAGAAAAAAGCCTGCTATTGAAAAAACAATAACCTTCTTTCCTTGCCACCCGCCAACTGTCTTACTTAATATGCCTACTCCATAAATAAGCCAGATTAGACCCGTAACGACAATCTTCGGATCAAAATAATTGAAATTTGGAAATGCCGATGGCAGCCAGATAACCCCGATTGTTATTGCTACAGATAAAAGTACAAAACCAATTACAACTGAATAGTAACTGAGCTGCTCCAGAACATCCAGACTGGGAAGACGCTCGAAAATAAGCCCAAACCTGTTAAGCTTTATCTCTTTATATAATAACCAGAAAAGCAGCCCGTAGACAGCAGAAATTGTTATACCCGAATAGCCTAAAAGCGCACTTATTACATGCAGCCCTAACATGCGGTTCCTTAAAACCTCTCTTACCTGCAGAAGATCCGGTATGAAAATGGACGAAACTAACTGAAATAATATCGAAAAGATGATTATAAATAGCCCCGTACCCCTGATGTCAGTAAGAAGCTCCAGTATAAAATATGAACAGCTTATGGCAAATGCCATTACTGTGAAAATCTCAAATACGTTCGTAATAGGCGGGTGATTAAACTCTACAGTCCTTGCCAATAGATAAATTGCATGTACCAGCAACGTTATAAATAAGAATATCCTTTTCGAATTGGCAAACTTGTTCTTTTCCTTAACAAAATCATATAAATAAACCAGAAATGTTAAGCAATAGAAAAAGGGCAGAAGTACATTCAGGATCTTAACTGCAGTATACATAGATTTTCTTCATGAAAAATGACTGATGAGTTCAAACATAATAAAAGCTTTATTTATTATCAACTCAAAATTAGACTGATAAGTCATTTTTTCGGCTAAATTGTTGTAATTTTAGCACTTGTGACCTGCCCGGCAGAAAAATATAAGGACCGGCAGAAGTTGATGACCTTAAGAGTTCTCTGCCTCTGCACTTGCCAATACAGCTGATCAATACCTGCTTTATTAATTTCATTTTGAAAGCCTGCCTTCCATTTTGGAATCATCACTTGGCCTCTATTACAAAACATTGCTTATTTTATTTGAAAATCCCCCTTATTACTGTTCTAACCGCAATGGCACACATTTAGCACACTGTAAAATTGCTTGGCTTGAACAAATATCGAAAGGATCATTGAAATTGTTTACATTATTAAAAAGAAATGAAGAAAAAAGAAACGAAGTAAAAAGAAATAAAACTGATATGAATAACCTGTCCCGGTCTAACTCTGTTTTACTTCAGGATCGTTCATATGATAAAATAGCTGCCCTGACTGTAGTCTTCAAATCCATAAAAAATGAATTTCCCGAAGCTGTTTTTGATAAACATACCACAACAGTCATATTCCGGAAGCATACTGATTCAAATCTTACCTTATTTACTATCGGAATTGTTGGAGATAAGTTATCTTTAAGGTATAATTTAGACGGAGTAATAAAGCCTGCTCCTCAGGACTTCTTGCCGGATAATGAGATTATTGAACGCCTGGAGAAATTAATTATGCAGTTGGGATTCTATCTGTCATTAGAGTTTTATGAAGAACAGAAAGAAATCCAATGGAAACATGAGATTTTTTCGCCTTACACGAAATGCAAATAATATGAACAAACTTAAGACTAAAATATTTCTGGCCCTCGCATTTTTATTTATGATCGTTGTAGGACTTGGACTTGTGGGCTCATCCTTTATAAGGCAATTGGCTTCGGATTCCAGCCATATTATCGAAGATAACTACGCCTCGGCAAGATATGCTACAAATATGCTCAGGGCAATTAACCAGATCTATAGCCTGCATGCCGAACGCGACCTGCTTAAACACGACGTACTGATAAACAGAACAAAAGAAATTCAGACTCAGCTTGAAGAGTTTGACAAAAACCTGAAGGCTGAAGAAGGAAACCTCACCGAAGCAGGCGAAGCAGAACTGGTGGGTGAACTTAAAAAAAGTTATTCTGAATTTAAAACCGTTCTTCAGAAATTAAATTCTTCTGAAGCGACCGATACACAACTATTCGGTATTCAGCTTATTGATAAATATGAATCTGTCCAGAATATTCTTAACGATATTTATAAACTTAATACAACCTCTGTCCTCAGAAAAAACAGTCAGGCTTCTCATACCGCTTCAAAAGTCTCTTTTTATATGCTTGTAATAAGCGCCTTAAGCTCTGTTATTGCTCTTGTCTTTATACTATATCTTCCAAATTACCTTGTCCGCCCTGTTAATGAGCTTATAAAAAAAATTACTGAGATCTCTCACGGAAATTATAACCAGCAGCTTACAATACACTCAAAAGACGAACTGGGCGAACTTTCAAGAGCTTTTAATCATATGGCAGCTGAATTAAAAGAATATGAAAAGAATAATATTAATAAGCTGCTTATTGAAAAAAAAAGAATGGAATCTGCAATCGGCAGCTTCAGCGATGCTGTTGTTGTCCTGGATGAGAATAAATTCATCATTTCTGCTAACCAGGTGGCCCTCGATATTATTGGCTCTGTGAAAGAGGAGATAATTGGCAAGTATGCTCCCGACCTTGCTGCAAATAACGACGTGATGAGGGAAATGATAAAAACCCTTATGCCTGCTTCAAATATCGACAACCTGCAGCCAGTTGACCTGCAGACAAAAGAAGAAAGAAATAATCCCCCCGCACCGCCGGTCCATATCTATTTTAATAATAAAGAATCATACTTCAGCAGGGAAGTAACTGAGATCAGAATTCAGGAAGATACAGGCGGCAGACTTGTAGGCTATCTGCTCGAGCTTAAGAACGTAACACGTTTTGAAGAACGCGATACGGCTAAGACAAACCTTATTGCAACTGTCTCACATGAGCTCAAAACCCCGATCTCTTCAATTAACTTAAGCCTTAAACTGCTTGAAAATGATAAAGTAGGCTATATTAACGAAGAACAGAAACAGATAATCCAGACAGTAAGACAGCAGACAGGCCGCCTTTCAAAAATGGTAAATGAACTCCTCGACTATTCACAGGCCGAGTCCGGAAATATAAAGCTTAAGATCGAAAAGATCTCTGTCTCCGATATTATTGACTACGCTGCCGTAGCTATGGTTATGATTATTGCAGAAAAGAAAATTCAGCTTGAAACTGAAATTGACGATAACCTTCCTTTTATTAATGCTGATATAGAAAAAACTGTCTGGGTGCTCGTAAACCTGATCAATAACGCTATACGATACACTCCTGAAAACGGAACTATTAAAATTATAGCAGAAAAACAGAACGGTTCCGTTATAGTATCTGTAATAGACCAGGGACCAGGAATTTCTGATGAGGATCAGGAGAAAATATTCAGTAAATTTGTACAGGTCGGTAACCAGAACCCAGCAGGAAGAGGACTTGGACTTGCAATTTCAAAAGAATTCGTTATTTCACAGGGCGGCGATATCTGGGTGGAAAGCCGGATAGGAAAGGGAAGTAAATTCTCATTTAAACTTCCTGCCTGCATTTAATAATTTTCCAAATAAAACAGCTGAAGTAAGAATAAATGGATAAGGGAAAAATTCTAATAATCGACGATGAGGTTGACTTAAGAAGCATACTTTCAAGACTTTTATCACTTGAAAATTACCGCATCCTTGAAGCAGAAAACGCTCTTGAAGCAATGAGCATTTTAGAACGTGAAGAAGTACAGCTTGTAATAAGCGATGTTAAGCTTCCCGATGCCAACGGCCTTGATCTGATTGCTTCAATAAAACAAAAAGCCCCATTATGCGAAATTATTATGCTTACGGCTTACGGCACTATTCAGGATGGCGTCAAGGCTATTAAATCAGGCGCTTTTGATTATATTACAAAGGGCGATGAGGATAATAAAATATTACCGCTTGTAGAAAAAGCACTCGAAAAAGTGCAGCTTAGAAAAAGGATCGAACAGCTTGAAAACAGGATCTCTGAAAGATTCAGCTTTAATAGTATTATTGGCGCAGAGGGACTGCTTAAAAGCTCTGTAAACCTGGCTAAAAAGGTGGCTGAAACAGATGCACCGGTTTTATTATCCGGGGAAACTGGAACAGGCAAGGAAATCTTCGCTCAATCAATACACAACGCAAGCTCAAGACATGACAATGCTTTCGTTGCTGTAAACTGCAGCGCTTTTGCAAAGGAACTGCTCGAAAGTGAAATGTTCGGCTATAAGGCAGGCGCCTTTACCGGTGCTAACAGGAATAAAAAAGGCCTGTTCGAAGAGGCCCACCAGGGAACTCTTTTCCTCGATGAGATCGGCGACCTTGACCCCAGCCTCCAGGCAAAACTCCTAAGGGTGATCGAAACCAATTCGTTTATTAAACAGGGAGATACTAAAACTACTAATGTCGATGTACGGATAATTGCAGCTACTAATAAAAACCTTGAGGATGAGATATCTAAGGGATTGTTCAGATCCGACCTCTACTACAGAATTAATGTCATGCGGATCGATATTCCTCCTTTAAGAAAACATAAGGAAGATATCCCCAGCCTTGCCGAAAATTTTATTAATGAATATTCATTAAAACTTAAGAAAAATATTACACTTGTTGAACCTGAATTTATTGAAAAGTTAAAAGCTTATGATTACCCTGGAAATATCAGAGAACTTAAAAATATTATTGAACGCGCTGTAATACTTACTGATGGAAATGTAATTAAAGCCTCCAGCCTCCCTTCGGAATTCCATAGAAATTCTTCTTCAGCACAGCCTCAGCAGGCTCTCTCAGCCAGGGCTTCTCTTGAGGAAATTGAAAAACAGCACATTATAAGTATACTTAAAGATGTAAACGGAAATAAAACCCGCGCAGCAGAACTCCTGGGCATTGGCGTTACTACCTTGTATAGAAAACTTCAGAGCTACGGACTTGAATAACTGAAATCGATCATCTTTCATTTTGATATACCTTAATAGCCTTATCCTTTCATTTTGGTATACCCCATTCCACACTCCCGGGCATTTCACTTCTAAAAACCTTTAATTTCTTAATTTTTTCAGATTTTTTTTACAATTCCTTTTATCTGAGCATGGCATAATATCTGAATTAATCTTCCCTATACACTAGCTCTCCCAATTAATTATTAGCCGGACTTGTTTTATGAATTTGATTATATATACTATTGTTAATATCCTTCTTGTAGCAGGCTTTATTAAACTGGTCAGTAAAAAAGACTACCTTTCTTATCTTTCTAATGGCAGATGGTGGCTTACATGGATTGCAGTCGGCATTATTACACTTATGGATGAACTGACTTCAATCTATTATGCACCATTTGAAGCCTTCAGGTTTATTGGCATTAAAGCAATTGTCTATATTGCCCTTACTTCTATCCTTATCCGCTTTCTTTCTACACGTATGGTCGAAATTGCTGAAATTCTTGAGGTCAATAATATAAAAGGAGGCGGCGTTTATTCTTTCTCTTACCTTGTTTTAGGACCAAGTTTTTCATTTATCGCTATCTCTTCAATTATTGTCGACTATGTACTTACAGCTGCTATTTCTACTGTCAGCGCTGTTGAAAACGGCACTTCGTTCCTTGCTATGAGCCCCGAAATAAAGTTTTTTCTTAAATTCGGCGTAATTTGGGCTATAACCGGCTTAAATATTATAGGTATAAAGGAAAATGCAAAATTTACATTCCTTATTTTTGTCTTTGCTTCTTTTGTTCTTATTAATCTTTTGCTGGGCGGTGCAGTTAATTTGTCTCCTGAGACCATTGGTAAGGTGGGCGAGAGCTTTAAGGATTTCTGGGGCGATTTAAGCCATGGATCATTCTTCGGCGGCTATCAGAATATCATTATCGGTATAGGCAGCTGTATACTGGCTTATTCCGGAATTGAATCTGTCCTTCAGACAGCTTCACTTGTAAAAAGCTGGAAGGAAATAAGAAGAGCTTACCTGTTCCTCGCCCTTACCGTAGGACTGGTAACACCCTTAATAGCTCTTTTTGCCCTCTCTTCAAAGATCGATATCAGTAAACATGAAACTGACCTTATCCCGGCATTCGCTTCAAGCGTAAATGGAGAATTCTTCGGCATTGTGGTTGCAGTACTTGCAAGTATTACCCTTATTATGGCTGTAAATACTGCCATGGTCGCTTCTGCCGAACTGATTGAAAAAGTAGCTGAAAGATATAACTTCCACTGGCTTATCCAGCTTAATAAAAAACAGTCCCTCTTCAGAATCCATATTATAAACGGAATATTCTATTCGGCTATACTGATTGTTACTAGCGGCAGCCAGGCGATTTTAGCCGAAATGTATGCCGTCGGTCTTGTTGCAAGTTTCTGCATTAATACAGGCTCACTGCTTATCTATAGATACTCAAAAGGTACAAAGGAAATATCCTATCATACCTCCAGACTAGGAACCCTTCTGCTTTTTATCGTTCTTGTAAGTACGTTTGCCTATATCATTATCCACAGGCCTTTTGGCACACTATTGTGGTTTATTATTACTGTTATTTTCCTTATCGCAGGACTAAGGATATCAAGATTCCGCGCTCCGGATATTCCGGTAAGAAGAGCTACAAGAACTCCAATGGACCTGCTTTTTGCTATCTATGAGCTTCCGGGTCAGGATGTCCACTTGTACTTCAGACGCCCTACGGAATTTGAACAGATGGATGGCAGGGATTCCCTGTATGTAAGCTTCTATGTGCCCAGAAAAGAATCACCTCAGAATATTAGCCCAAACCATTTCTGGATCTCTATTCAGCGCGGTATGAAGCTTTTTGATATGATCATCGCAATACTAAAGACTCTTGAATATGAAATGCCCTCTGATAAAAAACTCTATATTCATTTCGGCTGGCCAATGTCTTCCTGGTTAGACAGAATGTCAATCGGCGTAATGATTTATAAGATCGTACAGCTGCCTAAGAAATTCCCTGAATTTACTTTTTTAATGGAATATAAAAACCATCAGCCTCTCCTTACGGATTAGAAAATACCCGGATCTTTGAGCTGAACCCTTATATAGAGCAGATTTTCGCTGTCGAAATTAGCACCTGATTTTAGTATATTTGTTGCTTTAATAACAAACAAAGAACATTTAGAAGTATGACATCAGCAGAAATTAGACAGCAGTTTTTGGATTTCTTTAAGAGTAAAGATCACAGAATTGTTTCCAGCGCTCCGGTAGTGCCTTTCGACGACCCTACACTGCTTTTTACAAATGCAGGTATGAACCAGTTCAAAGACGTCTTTCTTGGAACCGGCACAAGAGAATATAAACGCGCTGCAGATACACAGAAATGCATTCGTGTAAGCGGAAAACATAACGACCTTGAAGAAGTTGGCCACGATACTTACCACCATACATTTTTTGAAATGCTGGGTAACTGGTCTTTCGGTGATTACTATAAAGCTGAAGCTATAGAATGGGCATGGGAACTGCTTACAGAAGTCTGGAAACTTCCTAAGGAAAGACTCTGGGCTACGGTTTACCGCACTGATGAAGAAGCCCTCGAATTCTGGAAAACCAAAACAGATATTAATCCTGAACATATACTCCGCTTTGACGAAAAGGATAACTTCTGGGAAATGGGCGATACTGGCCCCTGCGGCCCTTGTTCAGAGATCCATATAAACTTAAGCGACGATTATGACAACCCTAAATACGTTAATGCCGGCGTCCCTGAATGTATTGAGATCTGGAACCTGGTCTTTATTCAGTATAACCGCGACAGTAACGGCGTTTTGCACGAGCTTCCTGCAAAACATGTCGATACCGGCATGGGCTTCGAAAGAATATGCGCCGTTATGCAGAAGGCCGGTTCAAATTATGATACTGATGTCTTTGCTCCTCTTATTAATAATATCTCCGAACTCTCCCAGGTACTTTATGATACCGAAGAACATAAAATACCTATGAGAGTAATTGCAGACCATATTAGAACTCTTTCTTTTGCAATTGCCGATGGCGCTGTACCGGGTAACGACGGAAGAGGTTACGTCTTACGCAGAATATTAAGACGGGCTGCCCGCTACGGCAGGAAAATAGGTCTTAAAAAACCATTCCTCTATAAACTGGTAAATATTCTTGTTGACCATATGTCTTCTGTTTTCCCGGAATTAAAACAGAACCAGCCTCATATCGAAAAAATAATAAAAGCCGAAGAGGAAAGCTTTAATGTTACCCTGGATAGGGGAATTGAACTTTTTGATAAAATAGCTCAGAGAGTTGAATCCCAGGGACAGAAAACTATTAGCGGCGACGATGTTTTCCAGCTTTATGATACTTATGGCTTCCCGGTTGACCTAACTGCAGTTATGGCACGCGAACGCGACCTGAATATCGATGAGGCCCGCTTCGATGAACTTATGAATGAACAGAAAACTCGCGCAAGAGAATCTACAAAGGATAAGTTCGCATCACAAAGCGCTGCATTTAATGACCTTGATTCTTTTGGAATTACTGAAGAAGATAAAACTGAATTCGTTGGATATGAAAAGTTCTCTGTTACAGCTCAGGTTATTGGATATAAACGCGAAGATGGTAAAGATTTTATAATCCTTGACCGCACACCCTTCTATGTCGAATCAGGCGGACAGATCGATGATATCGGACAAATAAAAATTGGCCGTAATCTTCTTAAGATCGTTGACGTGACTAAGATTAACGACAAGATTGTACATGTTGCCGAAAACCCTGAGGATGTAAAAATTAAAATAGGCTCAAAGGTCACAGCTCTTGTCGATGAGAAAAGAAGATGGGATATAATGAGAAACCATACTGCAACTCATCTTCTGCACGCTGCTTTAAGAAAAATCCTCGGCACCCACGTTCATCAGTCGGGCTCTTATGTCGGCCCTGATAGACTGCGTTTCGACTTTGCTCATTATGCAAAGTTAAGCCAGGAGGAAATTGACCAGATTGAAGCAATTGTAAATGAACAGATAAGAAGCAATATAAAGGTTACTCACCACCGCGCAATTCCTTTTGAGCAGGCTAAGCAGATGGGCGCTCTTATGTTCTTCGGCGATAAGTATGGCGACAGGGTAAACGTAATTGAAGCCGGTGACGTAAGTAAGGAGTTCTGCGGCGGTACACACGTTACTAATACTTCGCAGATAGGCATATTCAAAATATTAAGCGAATCTTCTATTGCCAGCGGCATCAGAAGAATCGAAGCCGTTACAGGTAAAGGCGTTGAAGAATTTATTCACTCTCAGACTGAGGAAATAAAAAAAGAAGAAGAAAAAATAGCACAGCTTCTGGAAGAAAAAAGAAAACTCGAAAAAGAAATTGCTGACTTAAGCCTGAAGGCTAAGCTTGGCGGCATTGATAGTATTCTTTCAAATCCTTCAAGTGTTGATGGAATAAAAGTCTACAAAGGAAAGGTTGAAGCTTCTAACATGGATGAGCTTAAAGCTATGGGAGATGAACTGCGCCTGAAGATGAAAGATGCTGCCGGTGTTCTTATAAGCGAACTTGACGGCAAGGTCGGCATTGTCTGCGTCGTTTCAGACGACCTGATGAAAAGCAAAAACCTCGCAGCAGGAAAGATCGTTGGCGATATCGCAAAATTGGTCGGCGGCGGCGGCGGCGGAAGACCTCACCTGGCTACAGCCGGCGGAAAAGATGTTAGCAGGATTCCTGACGCCTTAAAACAGGTGGAAGATGTAGTTAAAAAGTACCTCTGATATCTGAATTTAGTAAGATCTTGATCTTATAAGGGCTTTACTATATTAATAAAAAGGATTAACAGGCTTTTATGAATTTAGCACTCATAAAATCATTGTTAATCCTTTTTTTATTTCTGCCTTTATCCTTTTTTTTATTTCTGCCTTTATCCTTTTACTTACAAGCCTGCTTCTATACCGTTTTTTTAATTGCCGGGAATTCCGCACAAGCTCTGTATTTTACAGCTTACTTATGCTGCCTGACCTTGTACTGATGAAAGTCGGCTTTCCTTACCCAGTCCTTAAAGGATGTCAGATCAACATCATAATTCTGCCTTAATGCATCAATGTCAACATCATAGCCTACTTTGTTAAACCAATCCATCATCTTAGCATACTCATCCCCCATGATGTTTTTGAATTCCTCCAGATCCAGTTTAACATATTTGACCTGCTCGCCTAAAACATCACTGAATATCTGCGCAGCTTCGGGCATGGTTTTAGAATCACTGGCAATATCTATTTCCTTATGACCGAAAATATCCGGATGCATAAACGCCTGGGCAACAAATGCCCCAATATCATCTACGGCTATCATCTGCAGGGGAATATCATTCTCGATTGCACTTACAAGCTTTCCTTCTAAGATCTGATTGTGCATTGCAATGAAATTTTCCATAAAGAAAACCGGCCTGAAGATCGTGTAATTTACACCGCTCTGCTTTAAGTATTGTTCAAGCTCGTACTTGCTCTCAAAGTGAGAAAGCCCGGTTCCTTTGTTTGCACTTGCAACAGAACTGTATACAAAATGCTCTACGTCTGCTTTCTTTGCCAGATCAACAAGAGACCTTCCTTGCTGAACTTCTCCCTGATAACCATGCTCCCAGAAATTCTGCACAGCATATATACCGTAAATATTTTTCAGATGCGGCTCAATTGTCTCCGGCTTGTAAAGATCTCCCTGTACTAATTCAATTCCTTTGGTCTTTATTCCCTTTGCCTGTGCTGCCTTGGGATTGCGCGTAAGAGCCCGTACCTTAAATCCGTTCTGTATTAAGTGCCTTGCTACTGCTCCGCCTTGGTGCCCGGTTGCACCGGTTACAAGAATAAGTTTCTCTCGATCGGCCATATTTTCCTCCTTTAAAGTTTTCCTGGGTTTAATTCAAAACTCCTCTTATCAGAACATTTATTTAAGAAACACTGTGAAATTTAAGGTAGCTTCAATTCCTCTTAAAATCAATTCTTTTGAAAATACCGCAAATTGCAAACACTGCAATTTCATTCTTTTTATATATGAATTTACCCTCTGTTAATTTTCTCTCTGTTAATTTTCTCTCTGTTAATTTTTTCTCTGTTAATTTTTTCTCTGTTAATTTATTCTCAACTACTTTATTCTGGATTCTGGAATCTGAATTAATTAATTTTCCGTTTGGTTAAACCTTGAGAGATTTTTGTTTTTCTTATAAATAAAAAAGGGGAAGAGTATGTTGGACCACAGCTTGACAACAACAGCATTTACTATCGATGGCTACAGAATTAAAAAGAATCTCGGTATTGTACGTGGGATCGTTGTAAGATCCCGCTCGATTTTTGGTACCGTAGGCGCCAGCCTCCAGACTTTGGTGGGCGGTAATATCACACTGTTTACCGAACTCTGTGAAAAAACAAGGAACGACTCTTTTGACATTATGCTTCAGCATGCCGAGGAACTCGGTGCAAATGCTGTTATCGGCATCAGGTATGACGCAAATGAGGTTATGTCTGGTGTAACCGAGGTGCTGGCCTACGGCACTGCTGTCGTGCTTGAAAAGGAATAATTTACCTCTACGGGGAACGAAATTTTTATATTTCGTTCCCTGCTGCGGAGCACTTGTATTGCTTTTATCCTATGACTTTGATTTTACTTTATCTGGTCTGTGATCTTACTTTGTTTGGTAATGTAAACTTAAATGTGCTGCCCTTACCAGACTGGCTTTCGGCCCATATTTTGCCCCCATGCTTTTCAACTATTTCTTTGCAGATTATTAGCCCTAAACCTGTGCCTTTTTCATTCTCTGTCCCGGGCTTTGAATCACGAACATCTAAACGGAAAAGATCCTCAAGCTGTTCTTCGCTTATTCCAACCCCATCGTCGCTTATGGCAATACCGGTCTCCTCTATTCCATTAAAATACCCTGAAAACGACGAGATAGTTACTGTTCCGCCTGTATATGTGAACTTTATTGCATTTGTTATCAGATTCTGCAGTAATGAATTAAACATTTCATTGTCTGCATAAATACAGAGTTCTTTTTCAATCAGATTAACAATTGATATGTTTTTCTTAACAACCCTCCCGTTTAACAGACTTATTACATACATGGCTTCAGCATATGCGCTGATCTCTATAGGCTGAAATTTTACTTTACCTGTCTCTATTCTTGACCACTGAAGCATGTTCTCGATCAGATTGTATAAATGCTGAGTTGTATTGCTTAAATAAGCTGCATACCTGATCCTTTCACTTTCAGTCAGAGTGGAATATTCTTCAGCTAATGCTTTGGATAAACCTAGTAATCCCTGAAACGGACTCTTAAGATCATGAGAAACAATTGAAAGAAATTTGTCTTTACTGGCATTGGTTTCATGCAGCTTTTTATTTAATTCGGCCATTTCAGCCGCGTTTTTTTCAAGCATTTCCTTGCTTGCACGCAGCTCTTCAACATATTTCCTTACCTGCTCTTCTGCTTTTTTGCGCTCTGTAATATCGTGTACTATTGAATATAGCAATTGCTTCTTCTTTAATACGATCGGCCCGCTGTAGACTTCTACATCACGCACTTCTCCACTGGCTAGTCTGTGCCTGAAAAAGAAATGATTGTCTGTATAGTTTCGTGCTAGATTCATTTTTGTAAAGATTTCCCCCTCAGGCAAACAGTTTATTTCAGCGATCTTTCTGCTTGTCAGCTCTTCTTTTGAATAACCGTAAAACTCACATGCCGCTGCATTGGCATCAACTATTTCTCCTGTTTCGGTGTCTATAATAAGAATGGTGGAATAATTATTTCGGAATAAACTATGATATCTCTCTTCACTTTCACGCAGATGCTCTTCAGACTTCTTCCTTTCAATCGCATAACGTATTGAACGCAATAGAAGGTAACTGTCAATCTGCATTTTAAGCAGATAATCCTGGGCTCCCATTTTTACTGCTTCCACTGCCAGAGCTTCATCTTCTAAACCTGTCATGATTATTATCGGCAAACTGCGCGCTGCGGCATTGACTTTCTTTAATGCCTCAAGTCCTTTGCTGTCAGGTAATCCTAAATCCAGCAGAACGACATCATAACTGTTGCTTTCAAGTTTTTCTAACCCGGTCGATAGCCTGAAGGCATGGTCAAAGCGGCAGAGTACATTATTAATGTCACTCATCATTTCATTTATGAGCCTTGCATCACCAATATTATCTTCTATCAGCAATACTTTTATAAACTCTGGATCCATAATTCTCCCGGATATTACCAAAAGATATCTGTGAAAAATAATTCTGATTAATTAAAACAGCCTAAAACATAAGCAGCTTTGCAAAAATGCAGCTTTGCAAAAATGCAGCTTTGCAAAAATGCAGCCTGGTATATAATCGGCTTAAAAGCTTTTATGGAGAAAATAGGTAATAAGTAAACTCTACTACGAACTCAGAATTTAACATGGCTTGCAGGTTACTTCTTAATACCCCTGGATAGTAGAAGATAATTTAATTGCTTTTTATATGCAACAGGAAGTCATGCATATTAATAAGAAATGCAAATTAGTGATGAAATGTATTTATTACGGGATATATGAGATAAGATGAGGGTCTACTCCACTTTAATATCTTGCACAATTGTGAATAGTTCGCTGAAGGAATAATTGCCTGAATTAGCTTCATTCATTATCTTTACCCGGTACCTGTCAGATGATACTAACTCCTCCGGAATTGACCAGATCCATACCCCGCTGTTTGAGGTGCTTAGAGTAATTGGCCTGATTAACTGGTCTTCTTTGTAAAGCTGTATTCTTAATGTCTTAACTGTACTTGCTGCTGTCCATTTTACAACTAGATCATGCCCTGTTGTAAAGGTGTCTCCTTCTTTTGGCGAAACTACTTTGATTATGGCAGCTCCGTTATCCGGCGTTAAGATATTTGGCTCATTTGGACTCTGCAAAGGATCAAACTTTTCCCTGCACCCGCAGGCTAAAAAAACAAAGCCCCAAATCATTATAAAAACTATCTTTCTTCTCATTTTCTTTTTTCATTGTTCTAATGAAATCCTTTTCTTAAAAAGTAAATTGGTCAATAATTTTGTGAAAGTAAAGGTATTATTAGCGAATTTCATTCTCCCAAATTAATTAAACTATAATGTATCTTCTTTAAAATTTTGCAAAATAATCTGGGTTACTCTAATCTGACATGAAATATTTAAATAAAGTTTGTATGTTTATGCCGCACTAATAGTTAATTAAAAAATGCCCGGAAAAACCATTAAACATTATACTATACCTGTTTTTATTCCCGAACTTGCATGCCCGTTTCAATGCGTGTTCTGCAACCAGAGAAAAATCTCGGGCACTGAACATATACCTGAACTTGATGATATTAAAAAAACCATCGAAACTCACCTTAGTACAATCGACCCTTTAAGTAATATTGAAATTGGCTTTTTCGGCGGCAATTTTACTGGTATTCCTGTTGAACATCAGGAAATGCTCCTTTCTTTAGCTAATAATTACACCCGGTGCAATAAAGGCGTTAAAGCAATAAGGATCTCTACCAGACCTGATTATATTGACCACGATACCCTTAGAAGACTTAAAAAATATAATGTGAAGACTATTGAACTCGGAGCTCAGTCACTTGATGAGGACGTCTTAAGACTCTCAGGCAGGGGACATAAGGCAGAAGATATCTTTAAGGCTTCTGAAATGATAAGAAAAGAGGGTTTTTCCCTTGGACTGCAGATGATGATAGGTCTTCCGGGTGATACGCTTGAAAAATCCTTATACACTGCCGGTAAGATAATTGAACTTGGCGCTGATAACACAAGAATTTATCCGACCCTTGTTATCAGGGATACAAAACTTGAGAGCCTCTTTATAAAAGGAAAGTATATACCGCTTTCTTTAGATACTGCAGTAAACTGGTCAAAGGAAATTCTGAAAAGGTTTGAAATTGCTAACGTAAATGTGATCCGTATGGGTCTGCACCCCTCTGAAGGCTTATTGAACGGAGAAAGCCTGGTCTGCGGACCATTTCATATTTCATTCCGCGAACTGGTGCTTACTGAGATCTGGCATGATATGCTTCTGCCGGTTACTAAAATGAAAGGTTCAAAAGTTGAGATCCATATTAATCCGAAAGAGTTTAATTATGCCGTTGGTTATAATGCAAAGAATAAAAAGACCCTGGAACAGAATTTCAGATATGTCAGATTTAATGGAGACTATAATCTGAACGAAAGGGAATTCCGTGCTTATTTTAGTTGATAAGAAAATTCCAGACGGCGCAAAAGAAAATCTTTCAAAATATGGAGAGCTTCTTGAACTCTCTACTTCAGGCATTACTTATGAAGCCATCTCGGGACATCCTGATATATTCTTCTTTAAATCCCCGGATAAACTATTTGTAGCCCCAAACCTCCCAAATGAATATTTCGAAATATTAAATAAATATGCTGTCCCTTTTAAAAAAGGATCTTCACCGGTTGAAGCTAAATACCCTCTTTCTGCCAGATATAACGCTGTAGCTGATGATAACTATTTTATACACAACCTGAAGATAACAGACCAAACTATTCTGCAAGAGTTATCTGATATAAAACATTTAATCAGTGTCAATCAGGGCTATTGCCGCTGCAGCCTGCTTGCATTAAAAAATAATTCATTTATTACATCCGATTCAGGAATATATAAAGCTCTTCTAAAGGAAAACTTAAATTCCTTACTGGTCGATACGAAGCAGGTATTATTGCCCGGATTTTCACATGGCTTTTTCGGCGGTGCATGCGGAATTTTTGAAAATAAGATCTTCTTGATCGGCAGCCTTAAATATGTCCAGGATGCGGAAAATATTAAAAAATATACTTCTTACTTGAATTATGAAATAATTGAACTTTATAATGGACCTTTGTTTGACGGCGGAGGAATCTTTTTTATATGAAACGGAACACCCCGTTTTTTCACAGGGCGCTCCGCTTAAAGAGATTAGTGCTTTTCCAGATTTATTTTACTCAGCATAATTTGAATAAATTATTTATGCTTTTAATTACTGTCTGCTTCTGTTCCACATGTGAGTGTCTATTTTCCAGCTGTTGTCAGGCTGACGTTTCCATACAAAAAGAAATTTTCCCTTCTCAGATACTGCCGGCTGTCCCGGCCTCTCTATCTTTAGGAAATATCTTCCAACCTCATCAGCTGACTGCCCGTCTTCACTTGGCTTTACATCTGCAGTTGTAAGTGTATCGAACTTTAATCCCATCGATGTAATTTTTGTCCAGAAATTGCTGATCCCGGTTGATCCCTGAATAATATCCAGATCAGGAGGAAGAAGTGTAGCATCATTTGTGTAGAAAGTAAGTGCTGTATTTATATCACCGTTGTTTATAGCCTGCATAAATCTTGAACTTGTTTCTTCAAGTGCCGGACGTAACATTGCTGCACTTGATGCACCGGTTGTACTTCCGGTTCTGCTTCCGCCGGTTACATCACCTGTATTGCTGCCGGTGCCTGTATTACTGCCGGTACCAATACCTGTTCCTGTGCTGCTTCCGGTACCTGTACCTGTACCCGTTCCGCCGACACCAGTGCCTGTATTACCAGTACCGGTCCCAACTCCGCTGCCCATACCTGTACCAGCACCAGTACCTGTCCCGCCAGTGCTGCTTCCTGTTCCCATTCCGCCTGTGCCGGTCCTGCTCGTATCACGCCCAATTCCTGTATGATCAGCTCCGGTATGCGTTGAACCGGTTGAACCGGTGTTGTCTATGCCTACATTTCCGCTGCCGGTCGTCCCGGATGAACCTGTCCTTGAAGATCCTGTATTATCACTGCCTGTACTTATATTGCCTGTTCTGCCGGACCCGTTTGTGCCTGTTCCGGTTGTATCTGTTGTTTGTGCCTGCGTAAATGAAAATACAATTAAGGAAAATACTGACATATACATTATTTTCTTTATAGCCTTCATAGTATACCCTTTACTTAGTTATCGAATCCCGTCTTGATTTTTCCTAATTTAATTTACACCAAATGGTATACATATCTTCAAAGAATTTTTCTGACACACACACATGTTTAAATATGAGACAGAGAGGAGTATGCCGCATACACACACACATATATTCTGAGCGCATGCCCCTCTCTGTCTCTATTTTTTTACTTTTTCAAATCCTTTGGAAGATGTATACCATGCCTGCATAAATTACCTTATTAATTAAAAGTTATAAATGTTCACATATAATTCAAGGAGTAAATAGGGGAGAAATTATTGGGGATAACTGCAGGCTTCTGAAAGGATACAGGACCCTGAAAACAACCCGTTTTACCAATGCTACAGCTTATATTAAATCCGGAAAGTAAAAAGCAGGGACTAGATAAAAGCTTGTTTTTTCGCTTTTTTAAGCCCCTGCTGATAATTATTATTAAATTTAATTATCTGTTTTTAAGATAATTTCAATTATAAATTGTACTATTTCTTTCCGTAAAGAAGTCTATAGTCTCTTTCCTTTGCATCTTTCCACCACTCCTCCGGAATAACTTTCCAGTTGCCCAAAGCTTTCGGCGTTACAGTTTTGCTGTTTTCAATCCACTTCATCAGGAAATAGCGCAGGTCTTTTTCAGTTGAATTAACAACCCTTGAAGCAAGTTCATCCTTGTTTATCTTTGCCCCTTCAGTTAAATGTCCTCCGCCTCCATTGCCCCGGTATGAGTTTACAGCAGCTTTATAGTTTTTTGAAAGATCAAATGGCTTTCCATCTGACATTGATATTATATTTATTCTGCTGCCTGAAGGCTTTGAAACATCTACCGTATAGTTTATACCTGCAGCACAGTCGAAATTATAATACTGGGCTTTCAATTCATAATTTCCATCCCGCTGGTTCTGAAGGGGATTGCCGTTACTATCAAGCTTAAAATTGATAAGATGATCATTCTCATTTTTCATCTGATTAAACCAGAGTGAATATGAATGCTCCAGAAAATCCTTTATCTCCTGACCTGTTAGCGTCATCGTATAAAGAAGATTTTCAAATTTATAAAGCTTGAACATGTCCCTTACATAAATAGTACCTTTGTCTATTTTCGTATCAAATGAAAGCGGCGCAGCAAATGAAACATCAGCACCGGTAAGTTCTAACTGTATCGATTGAATAATGTCCATAAAAGCTGAATTTCCAAAAAGTGACTCTCTGGTTGATATGGCTTCTGTAAAAACTCCTATGGGCTTTGAAACATAACTCTTTACCTCGTTCATTGAAGGAGTGAACTTTTTCATAAATGAACTGTCCGGCTCGTAATCCTTTATTTCAACACTCTCACTCTTAAGTTTTTTATCCCACTGATGACTCTTCTTGTTATAATCAAGATTAACTTCAACCGAAGCAACTGTCCTGGCATCACTTGTAGGACCGCAGAGAATAACTTCCTTTCCTTCAGAATTCTTCAGGCTCATATTCCATATCTTGTGATCATGCCCTGTAAAAACAATATCAAAACCAGGTACACGCTCTGCTACAAGCCTTGATGCATTTTCATTCCTCGGCATGTCTGCTGTCTGATTGTTGTATTCATATTCAACCCCCGAGTGGAAAAGCCCGATTATAAGATCTGCTCTCTCTTTTTCCTTTATTGTCTTAACCCACTTTTTTGCTGACTCTATCATATCTTCAAATTCAATTCCCTGCCATATCTTCTCCGGCAGCCAGTTCGGTATTGCAGGAGTGATCAGCCCTAAGACAGCTATTTTAACCCCTTTTTTATTAATTATTTTGTATGGCTTGAAATATGGCTTCCCTGTTTTTTTATTTATTGAATTTGCTGCAAGCCAGGGAAACTTGAATTCTTTATTTATACGGTCATAAACAGGATGACCTGCTTCAATATCGTGATTACCAATAGTTGCAGCATCATAGTTCATAAAGTTCATCACCTCGGAGAGTATGTGCCTGACATTCGTCTTCTCAAAATTATAATAATAGACTACCGGCTGACCCTGAAGTATATCTCCGTTGTCAAGCAGTATTACTTCCTGATCTTTTTTGCTTCTTTCCTTCTGAACATAAGAATAAACCTGTGAGAGTGAGGTTGCGGCTTTTTTATCATTTTTGAAGTCATACGGAAACACTGCACCATGAACGTCACTTGTCTCTATTACTCTTAATTTTACTGTCTGCGCACTTAAAACTGTAAAAAACAGTAAATAAATACTTAGATATAGAAAACCGGACACCGGCCTGAAGCTTCTGAAATTCATTTTCATTCAACCTTTCCTTTGAAATTTTAACTGGGGCAAAAGTTAAGAAAATTGCACTTAAAATTCCTTAGAATATTTATTAATTAACTGATGACTATTACTGATCAGCCGGCCTGATAAATACAGACTCCTTAAATGTGTGAAATTATAATAAAAACAATTTTGTTTAGTAAAGAATCATATCCCGAAAATGTAAAATAAAATAATGAATATGAACAGAGATCAAATGATCTCCCGCCTGGAAGACCCGGGAGAAATTTGGGACTTCTTAATTGTTGGCGGGGGAGCTACCGGAGTAGGTATTGCTGTCGATGCTTCTTCAAGAGGCTACAGCACACTGCTTATTGAACAAAATGATTTTGGAAAAGGCACTTCAAGCCGGAGTACAAAACTTATACATGGGGGAGTAAGATATCTTCAGCAGAGAAATGTCTCTTTGGTTTATGAAGCATTAAAGGAACGGGGAAACCTCATTAAGAACGCACCCCACCTTGTCAGAAGTATCGCTTTTGTAGTCCCCGGCTATGATATCTGGGGAAATTCTTACTACGGCGCAGGATTAAAACTCTACGATATGCTCGCAGGAAGAAGAAGGATCGGACGATCAAAGTGGATATCCAGAAAACAGATGCTCATACTTGTGCCCACAATTGAACCAAAACACTTAAGAGGAGGCGTTATTTACCATGACGCACAGTTCGATGATTCAAGACTCTTGATCAACCTGGCTCAGACTGCAGCTGAATCTGGCGCAGGAATAATTAACTATTTTAAGGCAGATGACCTTATTAAAGAAAACGGAAAGGTAAAAGGTGTGACTGCCGTTGATCTGGAAACCTTGAGAGAATATAAGTTAAAGGCTAAGGTCGTTATTAATGCAACCGGCATCTTCTCTGATAACCTTAGAAAGATCGACAGGACTGATTCTGAAAACATTATCAAACCCAGTCAGGGCGTACATATAGTCTTAAATAAAAGCTTTCTGCCCGGTAAAACAGCTGTTTTAATCCCTCAGACTGACGACGGACGGGTACTTTTTGCTATCCCCTGGAAAGAACATGTCCTTATTGGTACAACAGATACACCGGTCAAAACACCTTCACTTGAACCTCTGGCAAAAGAAGAGGAAATAACTTTCCTTTTGTCCCATATTTCAAGATACCTGACAAAAAAACCTGAAATTAATGACGTTTTAAGCATTTTTGCCGGTATTAGACCCTTAATTAATGACCTTAACGCTAAGTCTACTGCCAGCCTCTCAAGAGATTATAAAATAGAAGTATCACAATCTAACCTCCTGACCGTTGCAGGTGGGAAATGGACTACTTATAGAAAAATGGCTGAGGATACAGTAAATACTGCAATTGAACTTGCTGGACTTAAATTTGTACAGTCCACTACTAAGAATATGCAGATTCATGGCTATTGCAGCCAAAACGATAGCCATTCCGATACTGAACTTCACCCCTACCTTAAAGACTATGGCTCTGATTCCCGTGAAATTGAAGAACTTATTAAACAAAACAGCGCACTCTCTGAAGAACTTTACCCCTCTTCCGGCATTTTTGCCGGCGAAGTACTCTGGACTGTAAGACATGAAATGGCTAGAAATATTGAAGACTTTCTGGCTAGACGCAGACGCATTCTCTTCTTAAATGTACAGCTTGGCCTTAAAATGGCCCCGAAAGTGGCTGAAATTATGGCCCGGGAACTGAAAAAAGATAAAAACTGGATTGACCGTCAGTTAAATAACTATTATAATTTGTCATTAAATTACCTCCCTGCAAATTATATCCAAAATCCAAACTATACTCAAAATTCAAATTATATTCAAAATCAGGATTAAACAATCCTTTTTTATTTGTAAATTTTCAGAATTGAAATTAACTTTTTTCCTTGTTAGTTTGTTTTAAAGAGATAGTACAAAAATTCCGCAAATTCTTACTTATATTCACATAACAGCAATAAAGAGGAAAAGTGATTATGAAAATTTCAAGATATCTGCTGTACCCGGTAGTTTTACTGTTTTCACTAATTCTTGTTGAATGCAGTACCGTACCTTTAACAGGAAGAAGACAGTTGGATCTGGTTCCTAATTCTCAAATGCTATCGATGAGCTTTCAGCAGTATGGCGACTTTATTAAAAGCCACAAAGTAGTAACCGGCACCGATCAGGCACAAATGGTAAAACGTGTCGGATCTAAAATACAAAAAGCCGTTGAACAGTATTTTGCTCAGAATAACCTTTCAGATGAATTAAAAGGCTATCAGTGGGAATTTAACCTTGTAGAGGACCCGCAGGTAAACGCCTGGTGCATGCCTGGAGGTAAAGTAGTCGTTTATTCGGGAATACTGCCGCTTGCAAGCGACGAGGCAAGCCTTGCTGTGGTAATGGGACATGAAATATCACATGCAGTTGCAAAACATGGCGACGAGAGAATGAGCCAGGGACTTCTGGCACAGCTGGGCGGCATCGCTCTTCAGGAAGCTATTAAAACAAAACCTCAGGCTACTCAACAGCTCTACATGGCAGCCTTCGGCTTAGGCGCACAGGTTGGAGTACTTCTTCCTTTTAGCCGTACTCAGGAAAGTGAAGCCGACCGCTTAGGCCTTATATTTATGTCTATGGCTGGCTATGATCCAAATAGCGCCGTAGGCTTCTGGCAGAAAATGGCAGCACAGTCAAAAGGTGCCCCCCCGGAATTCTTAAGCACTCACCCGTCTGACCAGACAAGAATAAATAAAATCAAGGATGAACTGCCTGAAGCTATGAAGTATTACAGGAAATCGAGCTGATAACCAGCTGAGCTGATAACCAGCTGAGCTGATAACCAGCTAAATTGAATAGAAAAGTCCCGCAAAAATAAATGCGGGACTTTTTTTTATCTGTGAAGGTAAATGAAATTGGATTATTTTTAACAGGATCCCTGAATAATTCAGCTACCTGATAAGATTCATTTTTATTGACTGACTGAAACTGCTTGTCTTTAATCTGCAGATATATGTGCCGCTTGCTGCAGAGGCTCCATGACCGGTTTTCCCATTCCACTTTACTTTGTGTTCTCCTGCCTGGTATGTTCCTCCTTCAATAAGTGTGCAAACCTCCTGACCGTTAATACTGTAAACCTTTAGTTCTACATCCTCCACCCTGTCTAGCCTGAAGGATATCTCTGTAGATGGATTAAATGGATTTGGATAATTTTGCATAAGCATCGCCGACGCCGGCATAGTCCCGCCTGAAGCAACTGATGTGTAATTGCCTTTCATATGCGCCATATCATCGAACTTCGTCCCGGGCACTCTTATTACAAGCGGACGCACCATCTCATTGTCTTCATGATCGAGTATGTGACAATGATAAACATACCTTTCATATCCATCCGGACTTGTCGGCTTAAATCTTACACTGAAATCTACAAGTATCCTGGTAACCTCACCCGGATACATTATTATAGTGTCCTTCCAGCATCTTTCCTCAGGCTTCGGCAATATAGGCTCACCTGTAAGATATGGCTCTATTGGAACTGAAACCGGTTTTCTTGTCGGCCTGTGCAGACCATTTTCAAGTTCCAGACCGTTCTGCCCGTTTTTGTAGAATTCTGCCGGATATCCGGTCATTTCATCACTATTAAATGCCTGCCTGTTTAAAAGATTGAACTGAACACAGTGCAGATGTATCGGATGAGCATCCATTGTCATATTAACAAACTCCCAGATCTCGGTTGCACCGAATTCAGGCGATTCGTCCTCTGATAAACAGTCCATAAATGCACGATTGTTTACTACTGCCATTACCGGAGTGCCGTTTACTTCAAGCTCATTTAATGTAAATGTCCTCTTTTTGTAATTTGATGTTTTGGGATCATATGGTATAAATGCCCTTAACCCTGCAATTGCCGCCGGTATTGAACTTGTATCAGGAAAAAGTAGATCATGTGGAATTACTCTGAATTGCATTATCTGACTTGTGTGCTCATCTGTAGCATCACCATCAGGAAAAGGAGCGTTTGCATCATTATTAAGCAAAATCTTTGTGCCTGGAGTAACTCCTGTAAAATCTACTATCAGATCTGCCCGCTCTCCTGGCATTAGTATTAACGACTCTATTTTAACCGGCTGAGGTATAAACCCTCCATCAGTACCTATAAGATAAATCGGAAGATTTTCTGAAAGCTTCAGATTGTATACTCTTGAGTTTGATCCGTTTAGAACCCGGAAACGGTATTTCCGCGCCTCAACTTCAAGATATGGCCACGCCTTTCCGTTTACAAGTATTATATTACCAAAGTATTCGGGCGCCCAGTTTGGATGCTCCGTCTGACCTACTTCTTCAAACGGATAATCAATCAAACCTTTTTCTGTCAATAGCCTGTCCTGAATTGCAAGCGGTATCTCATAGACCTTACCTCCAATGTTCCTCGGAAGATTAAGAAAATCGGGATTCTTAATAACTCCGCCTGCCAGGAATTCATCTTCATACTTTGGATCTCTTAAGAGATAAAATCCGGCCAGACCCGCCAGCGTGTTTAACCTTGTAATGCCCATTGCATGATCATGATACCACAGCGTTGCACCTTCCTGCAGGTTTGGATAATTATAAACAAATTCCTCCCCGGGATTAAAACTTTTCATCATCCATCCATCACTGTCTGAAGGCACTTCAGCACCATGAAGATGCGTAACAGTACGGTGAATAACCGGATCCTCTGCTCCGGTCAAAGTCTTATCTAATGCCTTCTCCAGCGGATGAGACACCGTGGGATCAAGTTTATTTATAAACCTTACCCTTACAGGCCTGCCTTTCCTGGCCTCTATCGTCGCTGCCGGTGATGAGACCTGCCCGCCTAAAGGACCATATCCCCAGAGATTGGCTTTATATGATTCTCCTTCTGTTTCAAAATATTTGTGCAGCCATTGCCTGCACTCCTGGACTTTGATCTCGTAATAATCGATCTTTATGCCGTTCTCCTCAATAACCTTTGGTTTATATACGCCTGGAATCGGCAGCTTGTCTGCATATTTATCAAGTTTGTTTGGATTTATCCTCAGGGCCCCATCTGATAATGTATGGCCAAAAACTCTCCCGGCCCTTCCCCACGGGATCAATAAACCCGCACCGCTTAGACCTATAATCTTCAGAAATTCTCTTCTGCTTTTCATTTTTGTTTTTCCTCCGTAATAGACAAACACTGCTTAATTTAGTTAGCCATAACAAGATGATCACCCGCTATCTTTTCAAAATCAGGAAGGTTGAGCACTCTTTCCTTATATCTTATCTTTCCTTTCAAATACATACTGCTGCTTGAAGAGATGAATGTAAGCTTCTCCCTTATATACATGCTTATTGTAAATACCTCTTTTACTGACTCTACATAAAAACCGAAATGCCCTGAAGAGGATTCGACAATAAGTATTCTGCTCTCGTCGGTCTCTGCCTTTGCTTTTAATCCGAAAAATTTGTGAAGGTTGATTACTGGTATTTTCTTCTTATTTATCAGAAGATGCGGATAAAAAGGGGAGTGCAGTCCGGGCTGTTCATCGTAGTTGGGCTTAATAACTGTATATATGTCCTTTATGCTTGCAGAAAATTCCTTGCCGGATATTTCAAAAACTATTAGCCCCATCACTTCTTCGATAAAATCAGTTGAAACTGCCATAAAATTCCTTTCTTTTTTTTATTAATGTAGGTCTTCAAGTCTGGTGCCAGACAAACAAAATTTGATTTTCATCTTTTTTCGAAACTCAAAAGACTTTATCTGAAGATTAATTCTAAATATTAAACTCTGTGAGTCTAATTATTATATTATCTCCGCTGTTTGAAATGTTTCTGGTACATATCCCGTAGGAATTGATTTAATGAAGTTGATTCGATGAAGTCTATTTGGAGAAGTCTATTTGGAGATGTCTATTTGGAGAAGCCTATTTGACGAAATTTATTGCATTAAATTTAATGAGTTAGATTTATTCGATAACTTTAATACTGGTAAAAAAAACGGAGCCTTTAGGCTCCGCTTAAAGTAAATATACTCTCTTCTTTTTCAGACTTCCTGCTCAACAGGGTTTTCTTTTCTTTCAACGTTTTCCTTTCTTTCAGAGAGTCTGTAGCTTTCAATTTTATTGTAAATAGTAGCCTTGCTTATATTAAGTATCTTACAGGCTTCCTGTTTATCCCAGTTCACACTTTCAAGTACCAGCCTGATATGGTCTTTTTCAACCTCTGCAAGACTTAATCTGCTCCTTTCAAAAGCATTGTTTAAGTTTGCATAATTGTTAGTCCTTCTTATAAGTATATTTTCTTTTTCAAGCACATCTCCTTTTGCAAGAACAACAGCCTGAAGCAGCGTATTTTCAAGTTCACGAACGTTTCCTGTCCAATCATGATTCTGCAGCATCTCCATTACTTCATACGGGATCTTGCTGACATTCTTGTGAAGATCTTTATTTATTTTTCTGAGGAAATGCACCACAAGCGCCGGAATGTCTTCCTTCCTTTCTCTTAAAGGCGGTATATCAATTGTAAATACCTTTAGCCTGTAATAAAGATCCTCCCTGAACTTTCCCTCCTGAACCAGCTGCTGAAGATTACGGTTCGTAGCGGCAACTATTCTTGCGTTCATTGAAATTGTGCTCTCAGCCCCGACCCTTTCGAATTCCCGCTCCTGAATTACTCTTAAGAGCTTTACCTGCAGATTAGGCGAGATCTCGGAAATCTCATCAAGAAAAATTGTGCCTTCTCCGGCAAGCTCGAATTTGCCTTTTTTATCCCTTACTGCTCCTGTAAATGCCCCCTTTACATGCCCGAATAGCTCGCTCTCAAGCAGGGATTCTGAAAGCGCTGTACAATTTACAGCTATAAATGGCTGACTTTTTGTAATGCCTGTATAATGTATAATTTTAGTTATTAATTCCTTTCCCGTTCCGCTTTCTCCCTGTATAAGTATGCTTACCTTGCTGGAAGATATTTTCCCGATCTTTTTCAGTATCTCCTTCATCTCCTGGGTTTTTCCAATTAGGCTGTTTTCAGCCTGGTAGGCCTCACTGTCTTTAGAAATAGCGGTAACTAACCGCTCACTTAATTTCTTGCTCTCCAGAGCACGCCTTACTGTAACAATAAATCTCGTCATATCCAGAGGCTTTTCGATATAATCATATGCCCCCATCTGCATAGCCTTTATTGTAAGAAACATATCATCAAAAGCAGTGATCAGAATTACCGGCATGTTGTCGTCAAATTCTTTTGCTTTTTTAAGTACATCTATACCCGTAAGATCAGGCATCTTCAGGTCCGTAATTACCAGATCAGGATGTTCATGTTCGAGCATCTCAATTCCCGTCCGCCCGTTGCCTGCAAGTAGGATCCTGGCCTTAAGCTCTTTGAGACCGATATTCAGGGTTTCTCTTACGCCTTCATCATCATCAATTACTAAAATAGTGTCCATTTTCCCCCTCAATATTATGTTGATGTAACCTAAGAAGCTGTTAAGCGTGTTGCAACTAAAGTAAACTGAAGACCTGCTGATCTATTGCAGCCCGATTTTCGTATAAGTTATAAATAATTAATAAAATTTCAACTGTTTTTATCTGTTTGCTCACGAATTTAAGCGCTTCTTAGACAAATCCTGCTGCTGATTCTTGAAGTTAATTCTTTTAACTGACTTTCTACTGGCTTTTTGCTCTCCTTACCATCTTTTCAATATTATCCCACTCTTCAGCTGTTGTGTCCTCAAGTATACTAAATTCTCCTGCACCCTTTAACCATTCACCGCCATCTATTGTTATTACTTCACCATTTATATAATCTGAATAATCCGAGACAAGATATGCCGCCAGATTAGTAAGCTCCTGATGCTCACCCATTCTTTTCATCGGATTTCTTTTGGCCGGATCAAACTTGCTTATGAATTCACCTGGCAGCAGACGGTCCCAGGCGCCTTTTGTTGGAAACGGGCCGGGAGCAATTGCATTAAACCTTATATTGTATTTTGCCCATTCAACTGCAAGTGAACGCGTAAGGGCTAATACACCAGCCTTCGCACATGCCGACGGAACTACATATGCTGATCCAGTCCAGGCATATGTGGTCACAATATTAAGTACACTGGCTTTCCGCTTTTCACTTATCCAGTGCTTGCCAAAGACTAGTGTGCAGTTGTACGTTCCCTTAAGTACTATATTAACTATTATGTCAAAGGCACGGTTCGAAAGCCTTTCGGTTGGACTTATAAAATTTCCTGCAGCATTATTGACCAGCACATCAACTCCTCCGAAATATTCCCTGACTTTATTATACATCTTCTCTACCTGATTGTAATCAACTACATCACATTGCACCGCTAAGACCTCACCACCGGTGGCCTCTCGCAGCTCTGAAGCTGTGGCTTCTAAAACATCCATCTTTCTGCTTGTTATTGCAAGCTTTGCCCCTGAGTTAAGAAAATTCCCGGCCATCGATTTCCCTAAACCCGTACCACCGCCGGTTATAACTATTACTTTGTCCTTTAGCGCATCTTTGCTCAGCATTGATCCTGAATGCATTCTGGTTTTCCTCCCGGTATTTTGTATTATCTAAACCAGTGTCATCTTTTTTGCACTGGTTTAATGAATATAAACGAAATAATAAACAACATAAAGATATTAAGTTTATTAGGAATATTTATCTTAGATTTTTATATTAAATGCACTATTAGATAAACATGTCCGGCTGACAAAAAATATTACAGTAAAGAAGTATCACAGTAAAGAAGTATCACAGTAAAGAAGTAATAAAAACTTACATGGATATCCTGAAATTATTTGTTTATCTTAATTCAGCAGTTTTTTCTATGAGTATCAGGGGCAGAAATGAAAGAGACCTTTATTAAAGCTTTGTTGATTGAAGATAGCCTGGTCTATGCACAATTGGTTCTCGAAATGGTAAAAGAAGCCAGAGGAGTCGCTATAAGTATTGAACATTCTTTCCGCCTCTCTACAGGTTTGGAGCGCTTAAGACAGGAAAAATTTGACATTGTTTTACTTGATCTGACTTTGCCCGATAGCTTTGGCTTGGAAACTATAAAAAAAACAAGAGCTGAGGCAGGTAACCTGCCGATAGTTATTATGACTAGCCTGGATGATGAGGAATTTACAATCCAGGCCCTGCAGATGGGAGCACAGGATTATCTTGTAAAAGGTGAATTCGATACTAACCTGCTCGTTCGCTCAATCCGCTATGCAATCGAAAGAAAATTCTCTGAAGTCTCTTTGCGTGAATCTGAACAGCTGCTTTCGGCAATCTTCCGTGAAATACCTTCTTTAATCAGCATTACAACTCTTAAAGAAGGACTATATATCGATATAAATAATGCTTTTGAAAAAACTACAGGCTACAGCCGCGATGAAATTATTGCTCATACGGCTACTGACCTGAGCTTCTATGCTGATCCTTCGGACAGGGAAAAAATGATCAGAAAAATGCAGCGTGAAGGACTTGTCCAAAATATGGAACTTAACTTCCGCAAAAAAACCGGAGAGATAATTACCTGCCTTGTTTCATGCAGACAGATAATTATCAAAGGACAGGTTTGCATCCTTAGCGTGCTAAATGATATAACAGAAAAAAAACTGCAGGAAGAAGCAAGATCATTTTCCGGGTCAAATAAATAACGCTTTCTGATACTTCAAACTCTGCCTTTATTTTCTGAATTATCTTAAACTTCTGCTCTGCTATAATTTCATGAATTACCTTAAAGGCCAGCCAGGATCTCTTTTCTGAACAGATCCTTTTGATGCTCATCCTGAATGTATCCGACTTTTTTCAGATATCCCTGGTGCACACTTATTTGACTTGATGCTGTAAAACTTTTGAAACCATTTTTATATAATTGCTGAGCTTTTTCAGAATATATGAAATTAGCATTCTTCAGATCCCTGTAATCAGGAATAACATAATCAAGAGCAACTTCAACAACTCCATTTTCATGAAACTCACAGACAAATATTCCTACCGGAACCAGATTCCTTAAGATTATATGATAATGAGCATTATTGAGACTCTCTGCTCTGAAATCAGGAAAAAATTTCTTTATATCTT
>JBLNEL010000328.1:0-2787 GCA_050262615.1 Bacillota bacterium | reverse complement strand
ATGGATGAACATCATATGCAGCTCCTGAAGAATAGGCTCCGCTTCTTTTACCTACTGTCGGCATAAAATCGATCCATCTCGATCCGAATGCCTTCTGTAATGTAGTGTTGTACTCGCTTCCCAGCGGCTGCAGAGCTTCCATAATGATCTTCTGCCCATCTTCTACATTGAAATGCATACTGGTTTGCTTAACTATGGGAGCATATAAATCATAATAATGTAGTGTATCTACTTTCAGCATCCTTTTTTTCAGATCAAGAAACCTGTGCAAAGTCGGTAAACTATTATGTATCTGTGCTATAAGATTTTCATAAACAGAAACTGGTATATTAGGACCGCTCAGAGATGCCTCAAGTGCATTATTGAACTTCCGGTCCTTGGCATATATGTAATCTGTCTTAACCTTACCTGATAAATTAGCCCCTAATGTGTTCTGAAATCTTTTATAATTGTTAAAGAAGCTGCTGAACACATTTTCCCTGTCCTGCCTGTTTTGAACAGCACGGTATTTTGTAAATAATGCAGGCGATAACTCCACTTCTTCACCTGTTGAGAGTTTTACCTTTGCATATGGCATTTCAGCATTTGTGAAAATACTGTAAACATTGCTCGGTGTATCACCCGAAAGTCCGAAGCTGGCAAGTATTTGCTCTTCGGGTTCCGATAAGGTATGCTCTTTCTGACGGAAAATGTCATTTACAAACATCCTGTAATCAGCAAGTTCCTTTTTTGCATTAAAAAATCCATCCACTTTTGATTTATCCATTTTCAGGATCTCCGGACTAAGAAATGCTGTCTGCACAGATATTTCTGTACCTAATGCTGTTGCCTGCTGAACAAGTGATTGGTTTTTCGAATCGTTCAGATTCTCATCACTAAGACGGCTGGCATAATCGGAAAGACGGTAAAATTCCTTTAACAGATCAAAATAGGTTTTTATACCTTTATAAAATGTCTCAGGACTTTCAGCCAATTTCCCCTTATACTGAGTAATATCACCAATGTTCTTTTGAATCGATTCTTTTGCTCTTAACCATTCGTCCTGACTTTTATACAGATCAGAAAGATTCCATTTATATTTCTGATCAACATTTTTTCTTTCCAGGTTTTGTGCTTTTGTGATCATACAAATTGATATTAAAATTATTAATAAAACAATAAGCCTTTTTTTCATAATATCACCTTTTTGTTACTTAATGTTCCACCCTGAAATTTTAAGCTCCGGACTGACACCTTCGGCGTTTTTAGTATAATAATAGCCGCTGACTGTTCTTTTTTCTCCCGGAAGCAATGAGAAATAATTATCATCCCAGAAAATTGGAAGTATAGATTCACCATTTTTCTTATTGAGTAATGATAAATCAACTAAAAACGCCAGTTTATCAGTAGGATTATTCAATTCAACAGTCACAAATTCCTTTTCTCCGGCTTTTTTGAAGTGATGCTTTACTGTCAATTTGACGTCCTGAAGCCGGTTTAGTTCTGTAAAATCGCCATATTCTCTTGCTGGTGTAACATACCAGTTTGTCTTTGCTGAATCTAATATATCAGATTTTGAAGATAAGCAGTAAAAATTATTGCTCACCGTCTTCTTGTCTTTATCATATAGCCTGAGATCAAGAAAATATGTTGTCCCATAATCACCTGGAGCAGGCAGCAATTCAAGGTTTTCTTTCTTATCGGCCTTTGCCTTCAAACTCAGTTCCTTGCTGTATCTTTCCTTCATTTTTGAGTCAAAAATTCTAATAACGGCCCTTAAATCTTTATAGTCTTTCGCTGTATTATTCACCAGGTCGACTCCATTTGTACCATAATTATATTGTATGTGCAAAGGCTCACATGCTTTCCTGGCTCCGTAAAATGCACCATTTGGCATCAGATAATAATCGTATAACTGCCACCAGAATTTTGGCCATGCTGAATTATACATCCATTGAATTACACCTGTAGCTTTATATCTGTTCGCAGCAAAAGCTTCAAACATAGCACGCATCCCTTCATAATTAAGGAACTGTGCTTTCTGACAGTATTCTTCAATACTTGCAGGTTTACCCATCCTCTGATCCATCATTTCATTATATCTGTCCAATGTATTAAAAGCATTTCCGCCGCAATGATAATCATATATTTTGCCTATTGGCCAGAGCGAATCCTGTGGTATCATTTTCCTTACACTTTCAACAGGCGGAACCTGCGGACCAGGTCCGGTTTCTGTGTTAAAGCCATATGCGCCGCCAAATTTGGTGTCTATATACCAGTAGTTTGGTGTAACATAATCATATGGACCGAGCATCTTCACACCGGTCTTCCCTGTTACTATACTGTTCCTGCTGCTGGCAGCTGCTAAAAATGGTCTGGTCGGATCTTCAGCTTTTAGAATTTCCTGATAACGGCTTTCAAGCTCAGGACGTGGAGTCATATCACTTCCATAAAGCCAGAGGAATATTGAAGGATGATTTCTTAGCCATTTTATCTGGTCTTTCCAGGACTTTGATATTAAAAGAATATCTTCCGGAGATTTAATACCGCCGTATTGATCAGTCTCTTTGCCTAATGATGCAGGCCACTCCCATTGACAGCTCCAGCCTGCCATCAGTAATATTCCATTTTCATCACATAAATTATAAAGATCTTCATTGTTGCCCCAGAAGCCTTCAAGACGTATTGTGTTCAGATTCATATGCTTTGCATACCTGATCTGTGCTTCATAATTTTCATATGTGTTGTCAAGAAAAAGATTATCAACCCAGCCGCCTCCACGAATAAGGATTTTTCTGCCGTTTAGCT
>JBLNEL010000327.1:0-4281 GCA_050262615.1 Bacillota bacterium | reverse complement strand
TCTCAAATTCAAACTATGCAACTTTTGTTGCTGAAATAGCTTCTACGCTTAATGAGAATCTATTAAATAATTATATGGTTCAGCATGCAAAATCTGATGATGAAAAACTATCTTTGCTCGGCAGCTATCTGGAATTATTAAGAACGACAATTTTCAGGCAGACATTGTTTGCTGAGTTTGAATGGGAGATTCATAAGCTTGTTGAACAGGGCAAACCTGTAACAGGCGAGGCAATGAATGAGATTTATTATAATCTTGTAAAAACCTATTATGGTAATGATAAGGGAATTTGTATTGTAGACCCATATATTGCATATGAATGGGCGTATATTCCTCATTTTATTGATTACACATATTATGTTTTCCAGTATTCAACATCACTTATTTATTCAAGCGCTATTGCTGAGAAAATACTGAATGACGGGAAGCCTGCTGTTGATAAGTACTTCAATATTTTAAAAGGTGGAAGTTCTGATTACCCGATAGAATTAATCAAAAAGGCAGGTATAGATCCTCTCTCAGCTGAACCATTCCAGTTATCTATGAGCAAGATGAATAAAGTAATGGATCAGATTGAAGAGATCCTTAACAAGAAAAAATAAATCTTTTTTCTACAATAAAATTCAGAAAGCCTTTTCATTCTAATGATGAAAGGGCTTTTTTTATTCCTACAGGTCTTCTAATTCTTAAATATTAATCTCCTGTCCAAGTCTCAAAATTTTACAAAAATAAAACAAACGGCTGCTGTAATTCGACAGAAACTGCCTTCGTATGGATATTCCGAGGTCTTAGGACTACCAAATGATGTCGTTACATATAATGCATTTTTAGCATAGTTTTGCTACACATCATTTTAGTTCCAAAATGATCAAATCTTTAATAATATCTGGAGGTAAATTGAAAAGAATTACTCTTTCTATTTTGCTTATCTTACTAACAGCCAGTCTTTCATATTCACAGTATACCAGGTTATGGGAGAAATCCAAGCTTTATGGCGGATTTCCGACATATCTGTCGACAAACGACATGCAAAGAGGATTTGCATATGGTAAAGTGGACGGTAAAGAAAGGCTTTATTTGGTTAGTAGAAATGGCGGCAATTTGGTATATGTTCTGAATGCAGCTACCGGCGACAGCGTAGGAATGCTTAAAGTTGGCGGTGTCGGCGGCGGAACATACAGTCTTAATGACATTGATGTATCAAATGATGGTGTTGTCTTCATGGGCAACCTTGCTACAGTTGGTGCAACAGCTCCATTCAAAGTTTACAAATGGACAACTGAGAATGATTCTCCTGTTGTTGCAATTAACTATACCGGAACCGCATTGACCGGTTATAGAATGGGTGATAAGATCACTGTAACCGGATCAGCTGCTGATAACTCTTTGGCAATCTGGGCAGTTGGTACCATTTCGACTGGTACAAAGCTTGTAAAATTTACTACTGCAGATAAAGGAGTTACTTTTACAGCTAACGAAATTACATTAAACACCGGAGTTGCCGGTTCTACTCCTTCAGTTGCTCCAATTAATGACGGCAGCACAGGTTTTTACGTTAAATCAAACGGCAGACCAATTATCAGGTATGATGCCACTGGTGCTGCAATAGATACAATAAATATCAGTACTATTCCAAGCGGCGCAAATGCTCTCAGATATATTGAAAGCAATGGTAAGAAATACATTGTTATGTATTCTTATGGTTCAAACAATGAGGATTTTTACCTGATCAATGTAACAAACGGCAGTGCTAATGCAACAATGGAATTTGCTACTCCATCACTTGGCATGCAAAGTAATGGCAATGGTGTTGGTGATATTGCTGTAAAAAACAATGGCGATGGAACCTATACTGTATTTTTATTAGGTACAAACAATGGTGTTGCTGCTTATAAAGTAGATTTTTCAGCAGCACAAACAATTACAATACAGCAGGCTAAAGCTGATGCAAATAATGATTACATTACAGATCTTAAAGGTGCAACAGTAACTGTAAAGGGTGTTGTTACATCACCAGATTATACTTTAAGCGCAACAGGCGGAAGCACAATCTATATGCAGGATGCAACTGCAGGATTTGCTATACGTACAGCTTCAAAGAAAGTTGGCTTAAACATTGGCGACAGTATTATTGTAAAAGGTAAGATGGACCTTTACAGAGGCTTGGCTCAGATTGCAGCTTATGACAGTATTATTGGAACCAACGGCAGTTTCACTTTACTCAAGTCAGGTGCTAAAGTACCAGCTCCTGTTGTAATTAATATTGCAGATGTAAATTCTGAAAAATATGAAGGCAGTCTTGTTACTGTTAAAAACCTTACAAAGAAAACTACAAGTCCTGCATGGCCATTGGCTAATGCTGATGCAAACATGGTTGTTGTAGATGCAAAGAGTGATTCAACTATTCTCAGAATAGATCAGGATACTGATATTGATGGTCAGCCTGAACCAGCATGGCCGCAGACAATTACAGGTGTAATTACTCAGTTTACATCTTCAGCAACTGTATACAGTGATGGTTATCAGCTTCAGCCGACAAAATATGCTGATTTCCAGGCTTATTTCCCTGATCCGACAAAACTCTATTCTGTATGGGCAAAAACACAGGCTTCAGGAAACCTGCCTGCATTTATGGGACAGGATCTCGAAAGAAGCATGGCATATGGAGTAGTTAACGGTAGAGAAAGATTATTTGTAGTCTCCAGAAATGGCGGACCAAAGGTTATTGTATTAAATGCAGCTACCGGCGACAGCGTTGCTACAATTCCTGCAGGTGCAGAATTTACCACTGGTTATTTTAAATTAAACTGCGTAGATGTCAGCACTGACGGTATTATTTTCGGATGCAACATGACACTCAATGCATCAACTGATCCTTTTACAATTTACAGGTGGGATAGTGAAACAGCAGCACCAAAGGCTGTGATTTCATTTAAGGATCTCGCTTTCAGATTTGGTGATGCTTTCAGTGTTTATGGTAAAGCCAGTGATAATTCTCTTACAATTTTCGCAGTAGCAAAAGACAATCCGAAAGTTGCTAAGTTTACTACTTCTGACAAAGGACTTACATTCAAGACTGAAGTTATTGATTTAGGTTCAACTAAAGTAAGCATGTTAGGAAATGTTGCCCTTGCAAGTGACAGCACGTTCTACTTTAAATCATATTCAAACAATCTTGTTCATTTCAAAGCTGATGGTACTGTAATTGATACTGTCTCCAGTTCAGTTATCGGCACTTCAGTTACAAAGATCAAGTACTTTGAAGAGGGAGCTAATAAATATTTATTAGCATACGTTCCAAACACTCCTCCAAGTCTTACAGACGAAAAGTTATTAGTAGTTGATATTACAAAAGGCAGCAAAAATGCTTATGTAACATCTTTCTCACCATCAATTGGTGTTAAAAATAATGGTAATGGAACCGGTGCAGTAGACTTCAAACGTGTTGATGCAAATACATATGTATATTATATGCTTGGCACAAATAACGGTATTGCTGCATTCTCAAATAACATTATAAATATAGTCAATCAGCAGGATACACTTTTCTATGGCAATTCAAAGAATTTGCTGAAGAATCCTTTCTCAGAAGGCGGATACATAGCCGGAACGAATGGATACAAGGATCTTGGAAAGTATCAGAGATTTGACTTTAAGAAAAATGATGAATTAAAAGGATTCAAATTCTTCTTTGGTGCTAAGAAAGTTGTTGATACACCAGATACAATTTCTATTGTAGTAAAAACAGTTAAGGCAAATGCTCCTGACAGTATACTTGTTTCAATTAAGACTACTGTTGATCAGTTAGATACTTTAGGTGCAGGAAATCTTTACTGGCTTGATAATCCAATAAAGGTAAATGGACCTGTATTTGTCGGTTTTGAATGGGCAAAGAATTATAATGATGAATTTTCAATTCTGACGGACAAGAATGGTGAAGGTGACAAAGCTAACCGCGCATGGGAATTATACAGTGATGGTACTTATGGTTACTTTAACCAGCCTGGTGCTTACTCATGGGGTCTTGATGCAGATCTTTGGATTGCTTCTTACTATAAGAAAGCAGTTACCACAGGTGTCAACGACACTTATACAGCATCAGTTCCAAGTGAATATACTTTAAGCCAGAATTATCCTAACCCATTTAATCCATCTACAACGATATCCTACTCTATTCCTGAAGGAAGGGTGGTGACAGTAAAAGTTTATGACTTGCTGGGCAAGGAAGTAAAAACGCTTATAAATGAATATAAGGAAGCAGGCACTCATTCTGTACAGTTC
>JBLNEL010000326.1:0-8339 GCA_050262615.1 Bacillota bacterium | reverse complement strand
TTGTTTTATAATAGTGGTAGATCCCAGATTAAGGGGCTTGGCAGCGGAATAAATGTAACAGAAGCAGATGCGATGTTCAATATAAGGAGTTCGATGCTTGCCGGTGACCTGATGAAGCTTTCATCTGATATGAATGGAATAATAATAGGAAAGGGGATAGCTGAGAAAATGAATTTGTCCCTGGGTGATAATATAAGTGTTATATCATCTTTTGGAGTTATTAAAAATCTTAAGGTTATTGGGGTTTTTGCAACTGAAAATAAATCTATAGATGATACGAAGTCCTATTTAAATATTTCCACAGCACATCAGCTTATCAGGGAAAATTCAAATAATGCTACTGATATTTATATTAGACTGACAAACCCGGACTCATCAGCCATATATGCTGCCCAAATACAAAGAATGACAGAATACAAAGTTGAAGATTGGCAGGTTGAAAATGCGGATCAAATGGCGCAGAGCAGAATGATGGGAACGATGACCCCATTAATTTCAATATCTATTATGCTGGTTGCAGCCTTCGGAATTTATAATATCATCAACATGACTATCACACAGAAAATGAATGATATTGCCATATTAAAAGCCAATGGATTTAAAGGTAAAGATATAATCACAATATTCTTAACAGAAGCATTTATAATGGGAGCAATAGGTACTATAGCAGGAGTAATAATCGGAAGTATACTTGTTGTGATTGCTTCAGGGATATATGTAGGTCCCCCTGTGGGTTACTTCCCAATCCAATTTGATCCTTTTATATTTGTTTCAGGTATCATTTTTGGGCTTATTGTGTCATTGGGTGCCGGCTATTTTCCGGCAAGAAAGGCCGCCAGGGTTGATCCTGTGGCGATATTTAGAAAATAATAAAATTAACATGGAAAGAAGAAATATAATTTTAGAGGCCAGAAATATCAGGAAGTATTTCTATGACCCCGTGAAATTCAGGGTTTTGGATGATGTGAGTTTTGCAGTAGAGAGGGGTGAATTCTTAACCATTGTGGGTAAAAGCGGTTCCGGTAAATCTACGCTGCTGTATTGTTTAAGTACCATGGATACAGAATATGAGGGCGAATTACTGATAGACGAACAGCCGGTCGCAAATGAATCAGTTGATAATCTGGCTTTAATCAGAAATAAAAAGATTGGTTTTGTGTTTCAGTTTCATTATCTGCTGCCCGAATTCTCATGTCTGAAAAATGTTATGATACCGGCCTTAAAACAGGGCAGGTACTCACACCTGGAAATAGAAGAAAAGGCTTACCAGAAGTTATCAATGCTGGGTCTGGGAGACCAGGCACTAAAAGATGCATCAAAGCTAAGCGGGGGACAGCAGCAGAGAGTAGCCATCGCAAGATCATTAATTAATGATCCGGCAATTGTTATGTGCGACGAGCCAACTGGAAATCTGGACAGCAGGAACACTGAGATGGTTTTTGGGATTTTTAAGCAGCTTTCTCAGGATTTTAATCAGACGATAATAGCAGTGACACACGATAATGATTTTGCAAAATCAAGTGATAGAACCATAGAAATGTCCGATGGAAGGATAATTGATCATCAGAAAATATTTTAATTGAGACATTTGCCGAATCTATCACATATTGAAAACAACTTAATTTTGTGGAGGGCTGAAATTACTGATGCATTTCATTTGAATAAATATGCTGATATTGGAGTAACTAAAAATGATAAAATGCATCGGAAGAACCGATTAGTACATAAAAGCAGACAGCGCTTATTGAAAACATAATCCAGGAATATTTTATTCTTGAGAGCTCATTTATTAAGTATAATGCTGACTTATGAAAAAGAGAAAAGAAAAAACAGTTGTTTATACCTATGTAACATATAGCTATATCTCTGGATAGATTTGCCTTTTTTCTTTAATCGGGGAGACTTTCTGAGAATGTCCTAAATCAAAAGATTAAAGGTTAAAATTTTTTTTAAGATACAATTTCAAATGTACTATGTCAAGATACTTTCCAAAGGGGATACTTTTTGAAAGGAATACATCTAATCAACTTTTACCGACTTCGGGAGTAGCAGTATCCTTTATAAAATAAGCAGGACAAATTACAAATAAACTTAGTTGCTTCCCTCTATTTATAGCTCTGAATTCCGGGCTTCAGGAAAAATTATAGAATTTATTTATGAGTAAATAGTGTAGGTGAGACAGGACAGTCAATCTCATTGGATGTTAACTGCAATGGCAGAAAATAATATGAATAATTCTCAAAAATTGATTTGCTACAGACAAGCTCTTTTAAGTAGATTTTCACTTGTACCTACCCAAAACCCTGTCAGTGTGAAACTAGCTAATTTTTGCGTTTTTCTAAAGCTTCCTTTTATTATTATGACTGGCTTTGGTCATTCTGCCTATCGATGGTAAGAGAAAAAGAGCTGATTGTCATTTATAGTTCCTACAGGTAATTTTATAAGATCAGTTGTAAATGAAATATAACTAATTCATATTAGCAAATGAAAAGTGAATTCTGATCAATAAAGCAGGTAGTGAACGAAGACCGGGTTCAGATACGGTTTTGACTATAGACAGGGTAAATTTAACCGAAGAGAAAAATCAGCTAAGAAAATATGATTTTTCTCCCCGGACAGACTTATAAATAGGCAAAGAAGGAGCAAACATAAATCTATAAAAAATCCTATCTGGCTCAGCTTTGAATTTCACCTCAGATGGAGTTTTGGATACGCACAGCAGGGAAGAGCCATAGAACTGTACTTTATATTCCCCTGCACTAATGGGATGTTTTAGCTTCGCTGTCTTTTGCTGCAGGTGAGAATTCATACTTCCAGGCAGAAGCTTTTCAAAAGCCTGCCTTAATATTACAACTAATTATATAGTATTTCATCTTGAAATAGTCGAAACCGGGCCTGTCAGTAAAAACGTCATTAAACGGATCTACATAACCGTAATCATCATAGTTGGGAAGAGGAAGGTACGTATAATCAATATTAAGGGTTAAAGGTACAGCGGAGTTTGTTAATTTATTTAACGGAAGCTCCAGGCCCGCTCCAAATGTAAACTGTCTTATCTCAGATATACTGCCCAAGGAAATTTCGGTATCGAGAGTCTCACTGTAATTTCCTGCTCTTAGCTTTAGTATTTCAAATAGCCCGACTTCTGCACCAAGCTTAACCTGGGTGAATCTGCCGGTCTCAAAAACGTCCATATATTCAGTGCAAAGCAGCAGCTTTAATATTCTGAGATCATGTAATCTGCTTTTACCGGTCTGGAATTCATAAGAAGCGCCAAGATGCATTATTGTCGGGAATGTATCATCAAAGTATTTTCGTTTTGCTTTCATGTAGCCGGCATTGATTAAACTTAAGCCAACAAAAATGTTTTGATCTTCAGACTTACCGAAACTGAATTGTTTAAGCAATCCAAGATCAAAGTAATATGAGTTGAATACTATAGAACGTGATCTGTTATTGCTATCGGTCAACTTATCATAATAGTAGTTCAGGTTGATACCAAGGCTTAGGCTGTTTAATACCTTTAAGGAGTAATTCAGTTCGTAAAGATAATTTTTATTTATATCTGAATACCCGGGATTTTCTTTCGCTTCCCCGACTGAAAATGACATAAAATTAAATCCAAAAGTTCCATATTTGCCGGTATTACAGCTTATTCCATATGTATTATAAAATCCATTTGTTTTGAAAGGATAATTTGGATCCATATGAGAATATTCAATATCAGTTCCATTACTGAAAGCAGATGAAGCTGGGTTGCCCATTGCTGTGAATGGACTTCCATACAATGTTACCTGGCTGCGCCCTAACGCTTCTGCTCTTGCATTTGGCTGCTGGTACAAGAATATATTTCTGGCATAACCATAGTATAACTGACAGAAAATAACTGAGGGAAAATAAAATATGGTGAAAAGAGCAAAGGCTATCTTCTTCATTCGATTACTCCATTTACAATAGAAAAACAGCATTAATGAAGTAAAAATATTCCGATAGCTCTCCTTGTATGTTTGCCGTGAGTTTTAATAATTATGCATCAAAAGTACACAACAAAATTAAGACTTACAATATTCCGGGTTAAAGTTATATTTACTTCTCCACCTGCTCTGTTACTTAAATATCAAGAGAATAGTTTCAGCAGCTTCTGTTCTAAACTAAATCCCCGCAGCTTTAACCGGATTTTGCTTTATACGAAAGATTTCCTTTGTTATTTTCGCACTCTTTGTTCCGCAAGCTCTGATCGATTGTGCGGGGAGCAATTATTAAAATTCGCAGAAAATATAGAGAAGACTCCTGCAGTGAATGGACTTCACCACGTCCACTTTAGACCAGCAGCTTAAGTAATTTATCCGGTAAAACTTGTACCTAAAATGGAATGGGATAACTATGTTCTGTTAGCCGTTATTAGAAAGGTTATCGAATAATTCTGAGTGCTAGATCGGGAATCATCTGGAAAGAAATGCCAATCGAAGGAAGAAAGTGAGCATTTTTAGAACTCAATTTCATACCGGACGGACTTTTGAATAATAACAGCCAATATTCTTGCTAATTTATTGGTGGAAAGGTTACACCTTACTCTATTCTTTTTTCAAATTTATGATGCTGCCGTCATTATATACTGCATTTAACCCAATAACTTTATTGTTATTCTTAATAAATTTTACACGGAACTGATCACTGCCTTCAATTAAGAAATAGTCATTTGAGATGGCACACATCCTTCTTTTCTTCCGCCCCTTGTACTGATAATGCAAACCGCCGTTTTCAAAGTAAATATTCCGGTTGCCATACTTTCCCGAATAAGCCTGCATTATATTTACTGGTATCGAGATGGAATTGCGTAAGGCGTTAACACCTTCAATATACCACAGGTATTTATTTTTAATAGTTTCATTCATAGATCCCTCTTTCAGCTTTTGCAAAAGAAATATATGGGCAGCTTCCAGGGAAGAGTCTGAATCTACCTCTATATCCGGTTTTATACCTGAGCCTTCCCATCCCGTCATATCATATGAAGATATTTTTTGCCAGGTTGGAATACGCAGTATATAAGCTCCGAATAAAAAAATATCACTGACAGGATTTTCTGCTCCGGCAGTTGTTTCTCCTATAACAGAAGCATTTTTACTGAAATGTTTCATAATACTTGTAAAAGCCTCTGCTGCCGAAGCAGTCGATTTAGAAGTAAGGATAACTACAGGAATACTAGTAAGCTTTTTCCCCGGTACATAGGCCGATAGCTTCGAAGTAGAATATGAATTATCTAAAGTTGAGCGAGTAACATTAAGGGTGACGTCATCAACGTTGTTAATAAAATAGCTTGCAAGAAAAGTCACCATTTCGTCCCACCCACCTCCATTCCCGCGCAAATCGATGATTAGCCCATTGCAATTCGAGAAGAAGTTCATTGCTGTAGCGGCAGTTTCTCCGGCATATTTTAAGGAAAAAAATGTCTTCAGATTCAGGTAGCCTATATTGCCGTCAAGTATTTTTAATTCCTTAAAACCATAGTTGCTCCAACGTTCAGATTCGTAAATCAGATCCGCATATGATTTCCCTGAGTCATTGGATTTATATTCATTTTTGAGTTCAGCCGCCGTTAGGGAGTCGAATATAATTCCCAGGTGGCCGTCCTTACTTGAAAACTCCAGATCATTATTTAACTGCTGAACGAATTCTGATGGCAAAGTAAAAATTGAGTATTTCCCTTCTTGGTAATTCCCATAAATATACCGGCTTGTATTCTTCCCGGTTTCCGGAATGGGATAGAATTTCTCAAGCTTTGAACAGAGGGTATCTATAATTTCTTTTTGCCGGGATTCAGATAACCTTTCCTGTGAGAATGAGTCTGAAGCGAGGATAGATAAAGAAAACAATATTAAACAGAAAGCGGGTACTATCAGTATTCTGTTACCTAATTTCTTTAGATTATTTTTCGTTAACATAAACCTGCTCCTATCAAAAATATGGTATATTAAACTTTAACCAAATATTGCATTGTTTTAAAACAAACATTAAGTAACATTACTGAGGGTAAACTTAAAAATAATGTAATCTGCCGGCAGTTTCAAATATGACAGTTGAACTTCACCTGTTGGTGATGAAACTGTCCATAGTCCAAACTGTTATGTTAAAAATCAAGTATTATCAACGAATTGATAATAAAGGTGTTTTATTCCCGCTTTTAGTTCAATCAGAATTTATTAAAAAGAGCATCCACAATAAAAATAGTTGAAAGAGATAAACAGGGCAGAAAACATTGTCACACAGTTTATCCTTTCCTTGTTTTTGGGGAAATGCTTCTTAATTTCAAAGAACAAAAGAATAAGATAATCTAAATATTAAAACAACCTGTTATTAACAGTTCTCACTTTTATTAGAGACTGCACGAAGTAAAATTAAAATATAAAATATGCTGCCTCAGTCTCCATCGAAAAAGATAAAATAGCTGCAAGTTTTGAATTACGGTCAGCACTATTTAATAAATTTTAATATAGATTATATATTCCAGCCTGAATTCTATGTTACAGCAGTCGTATATCCAAAGCCGGGGATATTTAAAAGACTTATTACCTGTCCTATTATAATAAGTCTCTAACTCACCTTGGGATAAACAAAGATTCTCCCGATGGCAGACCAGTTCAGATAGCAGGAAAGATTGAAAAGATACCTGCTGTGAACAGGTTACACTACGTATATTTCAGACAAGCAGCATAATTTAATTTTCACTTGAAAGATTATACTTGATTAGGCAAGCAATTGCTATGTCCTGACCGGAATAATTTTAATGATTCTTTGAGAATTTTGTATGACGACTCTGAGCAGACTAGAAGGGAAGTACATGAACGAGGGAAAAATATCAGTTAATTTATCACGATTTCAGATCAGATAGAGTTTTGACCAGGCACAACCATAGGGATTAAATTAAATTCTTGAAAATGCAATTAAAAGAGGTTTTATAAATTATCCTTTTATGCAATGTGATCAATTTCTGAATAATATCCGTAGTGAGAAAAGATTCAGCGAACTGATGGATAAAGAAGAATATGAATGGAAGCATTTTGAGGTGCCGGAATAGTTAAGCATTCATGTTTTCTGCTTTCTACCGCTATACCATTTTGGTCCTGCAATACTTCCGAAATGGGAGTAACAAAAGGTGGTACTACTTCTTCATCTCTTCAAGTACATATTGGACAGAATTATTCCATCCTATTTCATTATTACCTCTTCAGTCCAACTTAGAACTTTCCAATCATTTTCAATTTTCTTCAGCAAAAATTGCATTCCAACCGGTTCCATATAAATGGTGCTGTCATTCTTCAGAGTAACTTCCCATTTTGAATTTGCAGTATACAGAACGGCCGTTGGATCTATAACAACATATTTTTCGTTTTTTATAGTCGCTTTCTGACTCTTTACGCTATTTAAATAACTATACATGTTTTTTATAGACTGATCATAATCAGAGTAAACACCACCAACTAGGGAAACATAATCAGGAGAATCTAAATATGTTGATTTTAATTTGTCAGGATCTGGGTTTTCGCAGGTTTGAATAATTGTACCGATCAAGACTTTTGCCTCACTTATGATTTTATCCTTGTCTTCATCGATTAAGGGTTTGTTGATATTTGTACACGAACAAACAAAAACAACAGTAACACAAAGAGAAAGTAGCATCTTTTTCATAGCGGTTACCTAGAATTGTTTAAATAAACGTATACAGAAACTTAATAAATGTCAAACATCTCTGATCGATGGTGCGGGAAAAGAACAAAAGGATAATTCAGTAGGGGAAAGTCAGCTCATTTGGATTGTGGAGGATTCTAGAACAAAATTCAATGCCGTATTGACTTTTAAATATCGACACCCAGGCTAATGGTATTGTATTGTAAAGATAAAACCCTTTTTTTTCCTTCTATATTAAAAAACCTGAGAGTTAAGGAAAATAATTTACCATCATTCTCTCAGGCTCTTTTTACTCTTATTTATTTTTTGCCTTAGTATTTGCTCGACTCTCTGCGTGTTATTGAAAGAGATGAATATACTTTGCTCTTCACATCTTTCCACCAGCCTTTTTTAATCTGCATGTATTTGTCTTTTTCTGTTTTATTGTCTAATTGATCCGTGATATCTTTGTCGGCTTTATCATCTGCTTTTTTGTATTCAACCTTTAAGTCACGGTAAGCTTCTGTCTTTTTCTCAGAAGCGCTTTCCCTTTTATCCCTGGAACTGCTGCCTGTCATTTTTTCATCATTCTTCTGCTTTTTATCCAGGTAGTCTTTATGTGCATCTGCTATATCTTTTCGGTAATCTTCCAGAATACTGCTTATTTTGTCAGT
>JBLNEL010000325.1:0-4007 GCA_050262615.1 Bacillota bacterium | reverse complement strand
AGTGCAGTCACCCGGCTTAGAGCATAGGGCTGAGCTCTTTGGCCCGATTTAATCTGCTGCAGCAGTCTTGGATGCGGTGCCACCTGAGCCTGAAGGTCTGAAGAAAGACTTAGAAATGTTAGTGAAGTAACAATGAATAGAGCATAGAAGTACTGTACTCTCTTTAGCATTTATGCCTCCGGATATAATATGATGTTTTTCACGCGTGTAAACTGGATATATTAGAACATTCATGAATAACATGAATTTTAATGCCGCAGATTTTTCTATTGCAGGACAGGATTACCGGGGAACACAGGCTGTTTAATGTAAAGCACACATTTGCCGGGCAGGTATCTCTTCGTTTCTAAAGCTACACTCATCTATGCAGATTCACGCTAACGGAAAAATCGGTCATAAGAGCTCAAAATGTTCCGCTGAAGGTAAATTCTTTCAATTTACGAGGGTAATATATAACACTTGATAAATAAAATAAAGTGAGGAAGTTAAATTAATAATGAATACTGGAATTACTGACTCCGTAGTTGGGGAGTACGACGGGGGGATAAATAAAAAACCCGGCCTTTTTAAGGGGCCGGGTAACCTTAACATTTAACAACAAAAAATCAGTTCATATCGGCAAAGTTTCTGAAAATGCCATCTACTTTACCCTGCAGATCCTGCTCAGTTCCAAGCAGGTCCTTCAGCGTCGTGTTCTTAAGTACATTATCCACAGAGTTCTGCACAACACGCCATAAGGACCTTACAGAGCAGTCAATATTGTGCGTGCAGATTGATTCAACGCCGGCGTGGGTTCCGCAGAATTCCTCCTCCTCAAAGAGCTTACCGCCAAGAAGCACAAGCACGTCGCTTAAGATGATCTCCTCAGGCGGTTTGGCAAGCGTATAGCCGCCAACATGTCCTCTTTCGCTTTCCAGGAACCCTCCCATTCGGAGTATGCGCAAAAGCTTTGCGGCATTATGTGTGGTCAGGCCTTCAAACTGGCTTATTTCAGGAATGGTAAGCGATTTATTGATCCTGTAAAACTTGCCTATCCTGAGCAGGCAGCGAAGCCCATATTCTTCCTGTGCACTGAATTTCATATTAGTCCGGGATTTTGTTGCTTAAAAACATTAACTCAAAAAAATTTAGCCTTAATTGGCCTTATGGCGCGGAATGCTCGATCCGCAGGCCCTTGCGTATTCCAGCTTTGCATAGTCCTCTCTTGAAATTGAGGGGCCTTCTTTTGTGCAGTACTGGTTAAATACCTCAACGAGCTTTTCTGCAATCTCCTGCGGGGAGTAGCCTTCTATGTCATAACGCTGCATCATGTAAACCAGCTTCCCGTCCTTAAACAAAGCTGCCGAAGGGCTCGATGGCGGAAAGTCCGAAAGATAGCCGCGCACACGGTCAACAGCATCCCTGTCCTGCCCTGCAAAAACAGTCACCATATGGTCGGGGATCCTGCTGTTCTGAAGCGCCAGGTTTACACCCGGGCGGGCGCTTCCTGCAGCACAGCCGCAGACTGAGTTAATCATAACAAACACCGTTCCGAGTGCCGGGTCAGTCAGGTACTTGTCAACTTCCCCGGGCGTTCTCATTTCAACAAAGCCTGTATATGTAAGTTCATCACGCATCGGCTGAACTGCTTCGGGATCATAAATCGGCGGCCTGGAATTTATATTGAAATTATACATTATATCTGCCTTTCATATATATATTATTGTGGTAAGAAATCTTAATAGAATCCGAGCTCAATCTTTGCGATGTCCGACATCATGTCCCTGTCCCATGGGGGATTCCAGACCAGGTCCACATATACATCATTTACACCCGGTACGTTCTTTATCTTCGTTTGAACCTCACCGGGAAGGCTTCCTGCTACGGGACACATTGGGGAAGTGAGCGTCATTTTGAGATAAACATTATTCTCATCATCAATTTTAATTTAGTAAATAAGCCCAAGCTCATATATGTCTACCGGAATTTCAGGATCATAACAGGTCTTCAGAGTCTGAATGACCTCCTGCTCCAGAAATTTTTTATCGGCCATCTAATTATCCTTTCTTATATTATTCAGTTGATGCTGATTTTTCTTCTTTTAATGCACTCATCATGGTATGCCATGCGAGGCTTGCACACTTAACTCGCGAGGGATAATCCCTCACGCCTGAAAATACGGCCAGCTTTCCTAAGTCCGAGAGGTCCTGCTCACTGCCTATCCTTGAGGTAACAACCTCATGAAACTTGTTGAACATATCTTCGGCTTCCTGCCTCGTTTTACCCTTCAGCATCGACGTCATTAATGAAGCCGATGACTTCGATATTGCGCAGCCGGAACCCTGAAACGATATATCCTTAATTGTTTCACCATCAAGGTCTATATAAACCCATATGTGGTCGCCGCAGAGCGGGTTAAAGCCTTCGGCATCATGGTTGCAGGTTTCACATTTGCGATAGTTCCTTGGACTCTTGTTATGGTCCAGAATTACTTCCTGGTAAAGATCACTTAATTCTGACATTATCCAAATACCCTGATTACTTTTTGTATTCCGTAAACTAATTTGTCGATTTCACTTTTTGTATTATAGAATGCAAATGATGCCCTTGCTGTTGCCGGTATGCAGAAGCGCTGCATTACGGGCTGACAGCAGTGATGCCCGGTTCTGATTGCAATACCCTCGCTGTCGAGTATCGTCCCTATATCATGTGGATGAACATTGTCCATAACGAAAGAGATCAGTGAAGCTTTGTCCTTTGCAGTCCCTATTAAATGCACACCGTCAATTTCACTGATCTTCTCAGTTGCATACTTAAGGAGCTCTTTTTCATGCCTGGCAACTTCATCCATTTTCAGATACTTCATGTAATCTATTGCGGCACCAAGGCCAATAGCTCCGGCAATGTTCGGCGTTCCCGCCTCAAATTTGTTCGGTATATCATTGAATATTGTTTTTTCAAAAGTCACCGAGCGTATCATATCGCCGCCCGTCTGGTATGGCGGCATATCCTGCAGCATCTCTGCTTTACCGTAGAGAACCCCGATTCCTGTAGGGCCGAAAAGCTTGTGGCCCGAAAAGACATAGAAGTCACACCCAAGTTCCTGAACGTCAACCTTGACGTGTGCTACCCCCTGCGCTCCGTCAACAAGCACGGGAATATTCCTTGCGTGTGCCTTCTGTATGATTTCCCTTATGGGATTAACGGTGCCAAGGGAATTTGAGATCTGCACAACAGATACAAATTTTGTTCTTTCGTTTAAGAGCTTATCATATTCTTCCATGATAAGTTCACCCTCGTCAGTAATAGGTATTACCCTCAGCTTTGCTTTTTTCTCTTCGCACAAAAGCTGCCATGGCACAATGTTGGCATGATGCTCCATGGCGGAGATGATTACCTCGTCGCCCTCTCCAATGTGAGTGCGCCCGTAAGTCCATGCAACAAGGTTAATTGCCTCGGTAGCACCCCTTGTAAACACAATTTCGCATGCACTAATCGCGTTTAGGAACTCTTTTATCTTAAGCCTTGCATCCTCATAGGCAAGCGTTGCCTGCTCGCTTAAGTAATGCACACCGCGATGTACGTTTGAATTTGTCATTGTGTAATAGTCGCGTACGGTATCTATTACTGAATACGGCTTCTGAGTCGTAGCGGCATTGTCAAGATAGACAAGCGGCTTGCCGTTAACGAGTCTGTGCAGAATCGGAAAATCCTGCCTTACTCTTTCAACGTCAAATGCGGCACCCGTCTTTTCACTTGCTTGTACTGTTGTCTGGTACATTGGATTATTCATCTTCTTTTATTTATTCTTTAAGAAACCTTCTTCAGCTTTTCAAGTATCTGGCTGTTGATGGTTTCTCTTAATTGTTCAATATTAATTAAGGCTATTACGTCGCTTGCAAAAGCGTTTATTAAAATCGACTGAGCCTTCTCGATTCCTATACCCCTCGACTGAAGGTAAAACACTGCATCTTCATTCAGCTGCCCCACGGTTGCACCATGGCTGCACTTTACGTCATCGGCAAAGA
>JBLNEL010000324.1:0-3969 GCA_050262615.1 Bacillota bacterium | reverse complement strand
CTTTTTTATTGAATTTTTCAACACTTATTAGCGCCTGTACAGCCTTTTCCAACCAGAAAATTCTGTCCTGGTCCCAATATAGTCATCGCTCTTCCCTTCTTTAATATTATCTCTTATCCTTTCATATGAAAATCCAAAGTAATTTGGTCCGTTTTGAACCCTGTGGCGCACAGCTTTAATTCTGGCTTCATAATCTTTCCTTGGGCTAAACTCAAAGCTGACCTTTCCCTATTAAACAATTATCTTAATCAAATAAAATATCAGTCCGGAATTATTTATAACATGTACCACCATACCTGGATAAATGCTACCAACCTTCTCCCTGAAATGTCCCAACAATATTCCAAATATAAATGCATATGTTACAGTTATAGCTACTCCTGCAATACTCGCCCCTACAGCAAATATCCCAACATGTCCAGCTCCAAATATGATAGAACTAACAACAGTAGGAACGCTGATTCCCATCTTTTTCAGGAATTTATTATCGAATTTCCGAATACCGTCGAGTGAAACCATCCCATATATAATTCCCCTGAAAAGTATTTCCTCTGATACTGCGCCCAATAACGCTGTAACTTTGAAGTAATCTCCCCCCTGCACTTTGCTAAAACCAGACTGATTTAAACCTACTGTCGGGAAGCCAAAATAATTTGAAATTGCTGCTAACGATATTTGAAGTGGAGGGATTAGAAGAGCCCACCATAATAACAGTTTAAACTGATCTTTGATTTCATGATTAACTTTGAAACCTAATTGAGAAGGTTGCCCTTTTGTTATCAAAAAAGCAATTAATGTCAGTATAAAGAACTCTATTATCTGCATTGACAAGATATTATTCAGTGATATCAGCTTAAAAAATAAACTCAAAATAATATTTACTATAAGGAATAACATTACTGCTTTTATAATATTCATTATAGTCTTAATATCTTTTTTAATGTACAGAAAGTAGATTATAAAGAAAAAGGGAATAATAGTCAGAGAAAAAAATGCAACTATTATAAACAGACCCCGATCTCTCGCTTGGTTCATAGTCTCTATTTTGTTTTCACGATCAGCATATATTTTGGTTTCACGAACTATCTGCAATAGATCAGGAACTATCGATCTAAAATTATTTTTATTTACGAAAAAGTAAGTATTATATGTACCATTGTAGGATGGGATAAAAGCGGTAATTCTGATTATTATTTTATCATCTTGCGGGATTTCCACCTTCTGCCAGTAAATTCCCGTGGCTTTTTCTAAATAAATTTCATTATCTAATTTCAACAATGCATCTTCAGACATGTGATTAACTATATTTGATGGAAGGCCTTCCGGTGATCTACTATAGAAGTGGTTATTCGTGTTAATCTTTAAAAGACCATAGGGATATTCAAATACTCTTATTGCATTATCCTTCCTGAAAAGAAAATCAAATTTCTCATATTGTACATCCTTCAGTTGCTTTTGGTCAGAAATATCACTTTTTCTAATTACATTCCATCCAATTGGAAGTTTTATAGAGTAAATACCCGAATTTTGTGTCGCAGAATACATTTTACCTTGCAGCAGCAGCAGAAACAACATTACAAAAGCACTTAATTTTGGATAGATGCTTTTTATTTTAGTAGTTATTGTTTCCATAAAGCTCTGAAACCGCCCTTAAATTGACATTTGTCTTAAGAAGATGAAAATAACTTTTTTGATTTCTTTCTACATCGTCAGTCGTATATCTGTCATACTTTTTGCATATGTCAGATATTTTTATGAGGGAATAATATTTATTGCTGGACCGGTTTATTCTTTATTACTTTACATGTAAAGTAACTTATAACTTTTCATAGAAATCTGAAGTGGATCATTTATTATAGGGTGTAGAAAATTAAATACTTTTGAAGAAAGTTACAAACTCCTAGAGATTTTCATAGTGTGCTACTATTGTCCATATTCAAAAGTCCATCTGGCCCGGATTTTAAGCCTAAAATTATTAACTTTCCCAAATTGCTTAAATTTCCCTCATAGCCATTTCTAATTCTGAACTCACATTTGCTCAAAAATTAAGAAATTATTGCAGTCAGGACATAGTTATCCCCTTCCAATTCCGGATAAAATTTTCGAATAAATAAAAGCAGTTAAGTTAGGCCGCTTGCCTGAAATAGACGTGATGAAGCTGTTCCTGTTTATTGTAAATTTGACTAAATTCATACAGACCATGTTTTGTTTATGCAGAAGGATAACTTATGATCAGGAAGATTCTATTACTATTTCTGGCAATTGTCTCACTGATGTCCTGCTCTAAGAAAGGAATCAGGGAACCGGTGAAACTTTCTGTTTCGGCTCACGCTGAACTTCTCGACTCAGCTCAGGCAGAGGTTGTTTTTAATCAGGCGAAATATTTTCCCAATAATACACAAATTGCACTCTGTATTATTACTGGAGAGAAGGAAAAGTATATTGGGATTCTCAGGCAAAATGATTCGCTGATTTATATTGAGAACAGGGACAGTATATTTGAAATAGGATCAATCACAAAAACATTTACAGGCACTATACTTGCAAAACTGGCATATACAGGGGAAACTGATCTTCACAAACCTGTTAAAGATTGCCTTCCTTTTAAGCTGAAACAAAGTTCCTTTAACGGAAAGGAAATCACCCTCCTTCACCTGGCAAATCATACGTCCGGACTTCCGTTCGAACCCGGAGACATTAGTACAGACAAGAATTTTCCGTTTGATGCTTCCAATCCTTATAAGTACTATAGTACAGAAAGGCTTTATAAGTATCTTTCAAATAATATGGCTCCTCAGTTTACCCCGGGTGAAAAGAGAGTTTATTCAAATCTTGGAGCAGGGCTGCTTGGACATATACTGACTCTGATTACTGGGCAGACTTACGAGGAACTTCTTTTTGCGACAGTATGCAGGTCTCTGGGGATGAAGAATACATTTGTTAAAATTACAGCTGAGAATAAAAAGCTGATGGTTCAGGGGAGAAATCCTTCGGGGTCACCTGTAGGCAATACGGAAATGAATGCATTAACCGGGGCCGGCGCTATTAAATCAAATGTAAGTGATCTTGCAAGATATATTAAAGCTAACATGAGCGATACCACTTATTTTTATCTGGCACAAAAGCCGACAGTTCAGTATAATAAAAATTTTTCAGGAGCGCTCGGGTGGGCTCCATATTCTGAAAATGGGAATGTGCATCAGGGAGCTTTTGGTGCAACCGGCGGTTTTTCATCAGGTCTTATATTTGAAAGAAATAAGCATATTGGAATAATTGTGCTGACGAACGTTTCAGCCTTTCTGGCCTCACGCGGGAATTATATTGAAAATCTCTGCCGCGGCTTATATGATCCTTTTATCAAAAACTCTAAGAAGTAAAGCAGCATTAAATTTGAAGGAGAATTTATGGTCTCCATATTCAACACTCCATCCGAGCTTATAAATTAAGTTCCCTCAGTCTGATTTCTTACTCTAAAGATTTTATCCTCCCAGTCTGACAAAAGATCTTTCATTATGCTGAAGACTAACCGATCTGATCTTTTTATTTGTAATTTAGGATTAGTTCTTTGCAGGATCTCTATCTGTTTTCTTAAGATTATGTTTTCAAGTCTTAGCTGAGCTTTGGTTTTGAAGAAACTCAGGAAGAATAGTAACAGGGATTTAAGCATCGGGTCCAGTTATTTGTTGAATATTACCCGGCAAAGATAAGGAAAGAATGCTTCACAACAATGCGATATATTGCCAAATTCGCATGAATGATGTTTTGAACAGGGACAGGAGGCTGTCAGGTTTATTTTCCGGTATGAAAAGAATTATCAGCTAATTTGGATGGGAAATTATAAAATATCGGTGTCATTGTTATACTTAAATATTAATTATTCAGATGCTGTTTTTTGAGGGGGCAATATTATCTGCTCAAATCTCTCATCAGTAAGCGGCCTGGGGCATTTTTCTTTGGGCCCATATAAAT
>JBLNEL010000323.1:0-3009 GCA_050262615.1 Bacillota bacterium | reverse complement strand
TGCCTTTTCGTTTTTGGGCTCTTTTTTCCCCGCACTTGAGGTTGCTGAAATCATCATTACTCCTACTGTACAGATTGTTAGGAATTTTAATGTTACTTTCATATAATATATCCTGATATTTAATTTGAACAAAACTATCAATGTGGTTTTGACGGTTTAAGCTTTCAGTCTGTTCATTTTTTTTCAAAATTGTGCCTGAAAGTGCCTTAAAAAAGTAAACAACAGGAAATTTCTAAATGAAGTTTCAGCAAATGTAGTTTCAACAGCTCAAGTTTCAGCAAATGAAGTTTCAGCAAATGAAGTTTCAGCGCTAATAATTTGATTTTATTATGGTCTGTAGTTACATTCTGAAATAAAATAGTATAATACTTAAAATTGAAATAGGCTTAATATGATCCCAAAATGGTTAAAATGGGCAAAGGAACTTCAGGCTTTGGCACAAAGCGGACTTACATACACTGAAAATCCATTTGAAATAGACCGGTATAAAGCAATAATGAGAATATCAGCTGAGATAATGTCTGAACACACAACTCTCGAATCAGAGAAAATCCTGGATCTTTTTTCAAGACAGGCAGGGCATGCAACGCCAAGAGTTGATGTAAGAACTGTTGTTTTTCAGGGTAACAAGATCCTTATGGTTAAAGAAAAACTGGATGGTAAGTGGACACTTCCCGGCGGTTGGGCTGATCCAAATGAAACGCCATCGCATGCAGCTGAACGTGAAGCCTATGAGGAATCCGGGTACATTGTAAAAGCTGAAAAACTTCTGGCTTTATATGACAGGGATAAGCAGGGACATAAACCTCCGCATCCTTTCCATGTATATAAGATCTTCTTCCTTTGTCAAATTGTAGGAGGGGAGAAGGCCCTTAGTAATGAAACAGATGCAGTTGAATTCTTTTCTGAAGATAGTTTGCCTGAACTCTCTCAGGCCAGAATTACACACAGGCAGCTTAAACATTTCTTTAGTATGAACCGTGAGAAAAACTGGTATACAGAATTTGACTAAAATATTAATACTGAAATTATTGAACTTTGCCCTGGAAATCATTAGTATAAATTCATAAAAGAGCTTGAAATTTATTAAGTAATAAAAATAAACTTCAGGGAGGTTGAGATGCCGTCTTATATTCTGCTTACAAAATTATCTGCCCAAAGTCTGCAGTCACCAAATAACAGAGAAAACATGGGACGAGAATGGTTTGAAGAAGTTAAAGCAAAATGTCCTGAGGTAAAGTGGATTGACCACTATGCTCTGCTTGGTCCTTTTGATTTTATGGATATTTATGAGGCTCCCAATGAAGAGGCAGCGGCTAAGGTTTCATTAATTACCATGTCAAAAGGTGCTGTAAAAGCCGAAAGCTGGAGTGCTATACCATATAAAAGGTTCCTGGAAATATCGAATAAACTCTGAAAAAGCCAAATATTTATTCTAAAGACTTAAGTTAAATGTTTTAGCAAAAGACTTAATTCCCCACATTCAAAATACTTGGGTAATAAGCCATTTTTATGTTTCCTTTTTCAAATTCCCGGTATATATCCAGATTTATATTCTGCTGTATGTCCATGTAGATTTTATAATCAGGTGAATTTATAAAATAAACTATCTCAAATACAATACCTGAATCAGAATAAGACTGAAAATGAGCACGGTCAAAACTTGCTAAATCATTTTTTTCTACAATAGCTTTAAGCTGCTGTGGAATCTGGCTTAAAACATCAGGTTTGGTTTGATGGGCCACAGATATTTTAAATTGTACCCTTCGCCTTTGCAGTCTACTGTGGTTATGAAGACGGGAATTTGTCAGATTGGAATTTGGAAATACTATCTCTTCACCGGAAACACTGGTTACTCTAGTCGTTTTGATGCCTATCTTTATAACAGTACCTGCTTTGTCGTCTACGGATATAAAGTCGCCTATCTGAAATGGTCTGTCGAAGAATATAACAAAATAACTAAAAAAGTCGCCAAGCACAGCTTGTGCAGCTAATGCTACGGCAATACCGCCTATACCTAAGCCAGCTACAACGGCTGAGACCTTAAAGCCAAGATTGTCTAAAAGGAAAACAACGCCTAGCCCCCATACGAAAATACTGATAAAAGTTGAAATCCCTTTTAATCCCGACTGGTTAGCTGAATCTGCAGTTCCCTTTGATTTGGAGAAGTATCGGACTGAACTGTTAATAACAAATATTAAAAACCTGATTGCAAAAAAAGTAAATATTGCAACTCCAGCTGAATCAATATTCTTTCTGCTTCCGGATGGGATTTTGAGAAAGTTCAACGTAAAGAATAATACGGCCAGATAAAGGAGTGGAATAATAAATCTGCTGATCTGCAAGATTATAATATCATCAATCCGGGATTCTGTTTTTGCAGCATAAAGACGGAATCTGGAAAGTACAATTTTTTTGATAATAGTGACCAGGATAATTCCTAAGAACAGTATTGCCAGACTAATTAAATAGTCACTGACCGAATTACCGAAATAACTTTGATTTAGAAATCTTTCAATCAATGTGCAGCCTTTTTTTCTTTCAGTGTTTATTTTGTGTTCAGTATTATACGCAAAAAATCAAATAATTATCAAGAAAATGTTTAAGACTGCGTGGAAGACTGGCTGAAAAACTCAGGAGTACAAGATAATTAAAGGCAGTCAGATCAAGAAAGCTGAGCTGAAGAGATATGGATGGATCAAAGAAATCTTTAGTTCGGATATGTCGCCAGGTTCTTAAAAATATCAACTATTCTGTAAAAGTCATTTGATTTATCAAAGAAATAATCTGCACCGGCATCCAGACAGATCTTTCTATACTGGGGGAACGGGTAATTGGTCAGAACAATAACAATAGGGGAATTACGGCTCTTTTTTATTTCGCGCAATACATCTATACCGCTGCCTCCGGGCATACAGATATCCAGAATCACAGCATTTGGCTTTAATTCATTTATTTTTTTAATTGAATCCTGAACATTGGTTGCCTCACCAATCAGACTTATCCCTT
>JBLNEL010000322.1:0-4995 GCA_050262615.1 Bacillota bacterium | reverse complement strand
GGTATCACCCACGGTAAGTAAATCCCAGACATGGTTGCGGGGGAGAGCTGAAAATGTCCAATGCAGTCCTTTATCCCGTGAAAGAAAAATTCCATCTCCGTCACTGCCCAGGAATAAGGTTGAGTCGACTGAGGCAAGCGCAAATATATACATCGGCTCTCTCTGTCTGTCCGGATCAGTCCATTTATATGTCTTTTCCCAGGTCTGGCCATTATCCTTTGAGATAAAGATTCCGTTACCCGATGTTGCAGCATAAAGTTCACCTTGGGAATAAACGATTGATCTGACGTTGCCGCCAACAGGACCATTTGTCTTTACCCATTGTGCATTCAGATTAAAAAACGCAGTCAAAAAAACAAGAAGAACGCTCAACCTTAAATAATTCATTTTCGCCTCAGCAATAATTATGAATTTTGCGGAAACATAACAATATTATAAATTCAAACGGAACAGGAGTCCAAATATTTTAATTTAAGCAAGAGAAAGTTAAAGTATTTTCAGGTGTGTGTCAATTGTCCGGGGCAAGGGGAGTATTAACGGGAAAAACCTTCTAAAAAGAATGCGGGATAGCCAGGTTTTTCCTGGCTATCATCTTAAATCAAAATTATTCTTTCCAGGGAGGACCGTCATGAGGTGAACAAAGCATATTCATGCTGGAAACTTCACCTTTTCCCTGTGTACTCCAGGATTCATAATACTCATGCTTTCTTACAATTATCTCTGTGCCATCCTTAAAGCTAATATTGAGTTCGCCTGAACGGGAAGCGGAAATTCTGCTTACTTTTCTATGCAGAACACAAAGGGCTTCGGCTATTCCGGTCCCGTCCTCCGGATTGCATTCTATATCAATATTACTCAGGCTGAGTGTAAATGGTGTCTCGATAGTTATTAAGGCTTCTGACTCCTCATTTTTATTACTCCAGGAAATCTGCAGAGTAAAATGGTAATCGATCAGGAGTCTTGTGACTTCATGACCATTTATTTCCCAAATTCTTTTATCGTTATCTATTTTCATTTAATTGCTTTCTAATGATTGTTAGCCAACTGTCTTTGAGGGCCTAAGGTAAGATATTTTCTGGTGTGTTTCAATTGTTCTGGAAAATTAGAGTTCTATTCCAATTGCCTATTGCTAGCAGGATCAGAAGTGAGTTAATGCTTTAAATGGTCATAGATTTGATTAAATTAGAAGGTGCCAAAATAAGTTTTATACCAAAACCGAAAAAATGGAGCTTTTAATGTCAAGCTACCGGATAACTGCAGTTTTGATAATTTTTGCAATATGTGCTTTTGCCGGATGCAAAGGGAAATCTTCTACTGAAACTGAAGACTCAGGCAGCCAGGTAAATAAAAGTCCAAAGCGCGGTATAGCCTATAACCTTACAGATGCCAAAGATCTGGATGCACTTTCAAATTATCTCAGCTGGTGGTATAACTGGGGCACAGTTACCAGCGCTCCGGCGGATTACAATAAAAACTATAATATGGAATATATTCCCATGCTATGGGGGGGAAACACCAGCAGTAACGATAAGGCGGTAGTAAAGGCTTTTATATTATCTCATCCCGAGATCAAATATTTACTTGTTCTGAATGAGCCCAATTTAGTAGACCAGGCAAACAGGACCCCTGAGCAGGCAGCCGCAGACTGGTATCAGTATGAGCAGGTTGTTTCCGATCTTGCCAGTCAGGGGAGAACGGTTTATCTGGTGGGGCCTCAGATGAACTGGGGAACCATGACTAATTATTCTGATCCGGTAACCTGGCTCGATGATTTTTATGCCGCCTATAAAGCAGGCAGCGGCGGCCGTGAGCCGAAAATAGATTATCTGGCATTTCACTGGTATGACTATGGGTTAAGCGCACAGCTCGACAGGCTGAAAAAATATGGCAAAAAGATTTGGATTACGGAGATGGCTAACTGGAATAAAAATATCGACTCTTATGAAAAGCAGAAAGATCAGATGACCGAAATGGTACAAAACTGCGAACAGCGGGATGATGTTTTCCGCTATGCATGGTTTATAGGACGCGGGAATGGGCCCGATAGTCATTATACACGGCTCTTTACAAATAACCCGGGTGAGCTGTCCACTCTGGGTAAGTATTATATCAGTCTTCCATTTAATAAATGACTAAGGGCACACTAATAAAAAAAGGTTATCAAAGTCATTGAAACCCTAATACCATTCATAAATCTCCCGTAAATTTTACGGGAGATTTATGCCGGGGGAGATTTATGCCGGCTGAATATTCTGATTGACCCTGAAAAAATTATCCGGATCGTATTTTTTCTTTATTTTCGCCAGGCGCTCATAATTGTCGCGGTAAGCAGCTTTAACCTGAGACTGCCCTTCATCCATAATCATGTTGATATATCCGCCGCCAGCTGAATGAGCGTGCAAATCATTCCAGTAATCTTTTGCCCATGAAATCATTTTTTCGTTGTTTCTTGGATCAGCATCGACGCCGACAATGACTTCTGCAAAGTTTGCATCCCGGAAACTGAAGGCTGTATCGTTTTTCCCGACATTATGGACTGCCCCATTGATGGGATAGAGATGCATAGTTGAAAACATTGTAGGCAGCTTAGTTCCGTGCTTTAAATGCAGGTCTATTACATCCTTATTTATTTCATTAAAGAAATCTGCTTTCCAATACCACTGTAAGCCCGGTGTAAATAAGCCATCAAATAATGACTGTAAAGCAGGCCAGGGAATAGGACCGGCAAAATCGATGGCAGGTTCACCAAACTCCTTACGGATGTTATTTAAACGCTCCTCAGCCCGGCCCTTTTCACCCGTATCGCACCATACGATAGCACACATATTTTTCAAGTGATACTTTTCCGGGAAAGGTGGACCCGGAGGGATATTCAGAAAAGCAAACCATCCGTTTATTTCTTCAGGTGCATTTAAGATGTAGCGGCTCCATAATTTTAATATTTCCCCTGCCCTTTCAGCAGGCCAGAACATCGGACCGCCATGTACAATATTTACAGGGTGCAGCCGGAAAAGAAATGATGTTATAACTCCAAAGTTTCCGCCGCCGCCGCGAACTGCCCAGAATAAATCATCATTCTTTTTTTCATTTGCAGTAACAAAACTCCCATCTGCCAGCACCATATCAACACTTAATAAGTTATCAATTGTAAGTCCATACCTGCGCGAAAGGTAACCGATACCGCCGCCGAGGGTTAAACCTCCAACTCCGGTTGAGGATATAAATCCGCTCGGTGTTGCCAGGCCGAATGGATGAGTTGCATGGTCAACGTCGCCCCACACGCATCCTCCCTGTACAAGCACGGTTTTTTCTTCAGGATCAACTCTTATTCCTCTCATAGGCGAAAGATTAATTACCATGCCTTTATCGCAAGTCCCTAATCCGGGTCCGCTGTGGCCTCCTCCGCGAATAGCTGCAAGCATATTATTTTTACGGGCAAAATTTACGGCACTGATGACATCAGCAACATCTCTGCATTGAGCAATAATGCCCGGATTTTTGTCAATCATTGCATTGTATACTTTTTTTATTTCGCCATAATTGCTGTCGCTGGGCTGTATTACGTCTCCGCGAAAAGCTGATTTTAATTCAGTATTAACTAAATCATTATTCATTAAAGTCTCCTTTCATACATCCAATAAAATCAAAATAATTAAAATTATACCATTAGCTCATGAACTAATCAGGTACTGTAATTACTAATACAAGTAAAAAAAATGTTAAATCTTTTCAAGCGGTTCAAAAGCATTTAGGTGCAAAAAACAATCATAACCGTTTATTTGCACTATTCAGCTGATAAATATAGCCCAAACCGCATTGCTTATTATTTACGACTCCTTTTAAGGACTGTTCATCATTCAAATCTCCTTTAACACAGGATATGTATTGATTATTCAGCCTGCTTAGAAAAGAAGTGTTGCTGGCTTTTCTGGTTAGAAGAATTAGCTGATGATTGGTTTTTGCAAGCAATTCAACGGTATGTCTGCCGCATAAATCCTGTGCCTCCGGTAATAAAAATTTTCATTTTATTTACCTCCCTTTTCAATAACTATATGATCCACTGTTAATCAATATTAAATATTACGGAATGTCAAGGGAAAGGAAATTCAGCCGTTTAAAGGCCATTGATTAAGGCTTTAAGCGGAATGCCTGCGGCATGTGTTGAAAGGATTTTTGAGGGACCAGGTTGTATTTCCTACATTTCTATCCCTTAAGAAGAATTCTGTTCCTTTGTCTGCAAACTGTTTGAAACTTGCTGATGCACATAGTTTTGGCTGGAACAACGTCCAATTAAATAGACTTGTTTTTATTTAATAACCTGAATACTATCCGGTATGTACAACGGTCCATGAGATTAAAATGAAATATATAAAAACACCAACTAAAATGCTGAGCGGCGTTTTATTATGCGCCTTAATTGCAATATTGATATCTCCGGTGGGGAGTAGGCTAATAATCAATAACTTATTCCCGCAGGATAATCCCCAGATTGGAGGCACAAACTGGGTAGCGCCTGAGAGTGCAAATAAACTTAAAAATCCCCTCAAAGGGAATTCAAAAGCAACTAAAGACGGAAAGTCTTTATTTACTACCTATTGTGTGAGCTGTCATGGCAACAAGGGGGAAGGAAACGGTGTTGCAGCTGCTTCACTGACACCAAAACCCAAAAACCTGACGGCCAAACAGGTTCAGGATCAGACCGATGGAGCAATATTCTGGAAGATAACAACAGGAAAACCTCCAATGATTTCCTGGCAGTCCACTCTTTCTGATAAACAGCGCTGGTCGTTAGTAAATTATATCCGTGAATTAGGAAAAAAATGAGCTATCAGTAAATTAAATCCTTGAATCAGGGAAAAGCAAATTGAAAGAGGCGTTATATGAAGAAAAATATACAATTTTTTCTATTGCCTGCCTTTGCTGCAATTTGTATTGTTTTGCTGACGGCTTCAAATAATATTTATGCGATTCCAAGCTTTGCACGGCAGACTAACC
>JBLNEL010000321.1:0-3297 GCA_050262615.1 Bacillota bacterium | reverse complement strand
TATTGGTAAAATAACAGGTTTACCATTATTAAAATCAGCTGGTGATGTTATTGCTTTTGATCTGGATGCTGATCATGTAGCTTTAGATGAAGGTGATGTTGTTGCTCTTCAGATAGTCAATACTGATGGCACAATTACAGTTGCTTTAGCCGGAAAAGCTCATATTGAGCTGGTATCAGTTGTATAATTATAAAAATAATTAGTTGATGAAGTAATTATTTTGTAAAATGTATTACCTAATCAAAGCCATTATTAGTCAATGTTGAAATTTTTACGTCATAGGTTAAAAAAAAGGAAAAGTAGTAAATACTTATCCTGGTTAAAGAAGACATATCCCAATATGGATCCGGATCATTTAATAGGTTCAATGGGAGCTTTGAAGCTCAATGATTATCTGGTGGTAATGAGAAGCCGAGAAGAACACTTCAGAAGACATAATAATGGCTTTGAGGATTTTAATTCAGATTTGGCAACTGCCTTAGAAAACATCTTTGATTATGTAGAATTCCTTGAACAAAAGGTGAAGTAAATGAAAATACACATAAAAGCAGGTAAGGGGAAGTTTTTCACAGAAAAAGAATTAATTGAAGCAGCGAAGGAAAAACCTGTTGAAAACCTTGATGATAAAATAAAAGAAGATAAGTCATTTAAGCTTCAGGGGAAAATGGAATTTCAGGGAATGAAAATTGCCATTGAGAATAAGAAAGGATCTGTAAGGCGCGGAGTAGATGACGATGGAGAAGAGTGGAAAACAAAGATGTTTTATCCCTATGGTTTCATAGTTGGAACAGAGGGTGTTGACCATGATGAAGTTGATTGTTTTGTAGGACCTAATAATGAGAGTTCAACCGTATTTATCATTCATCAGCAGAATCCGGAAACAAAAAAGTATGATGAAGATAAATGTATGTTAGGCTTTGATACTTTAGAACAAGCCCGGGATGCTTACCTGGCACACTATGATGATCAGGCTTTCTTAGGCACAATTACTCAGATGGATATTCAGGAATTTAAAAATAAGCTTAAAACCCGGAAAGGAAAAATAATAAAGGCTTTTGATAAGGTACTAGCTTTTATTAAGGGGAAACAATTCAATCCTGGTCAGTTCAGTATGTTCGGTTCATCAAATGATGCTCCGGTAATTGAAGGTCAGACCGTAAGTAAAGATGGTAAGATCTATGAATACAGAGTAAGTAAAAAGAATCCTTTCGTAAAAAGACTATTCCGCAAAGAAGATGAACCAGGTATGTTTGATGCTCCAAAGGAAGAGCCGGAACATGGAGCAGAACCCGGGACAAATTCTGAGATAAAACCAGAGACAAAAAAGCCGGAAGAAAAACCGGAGAGTAAGAAAAAACCTAAAATTAAGCTTGGAAATCAGGAATTTGATCTATTTGCGCAGGACAAGACGGAGGACAAAAAAGAGCCAATTTCTCCGGAAATAAAACCTGATGACTCCAAAAAGGAGCCGGAAAACAAACCTGATAATAAACCTTCAGAAAGTGAAAATAAGCCTAAGCCCAATAAGGATCCTAAGCCGAAAGAGGAAACTCAGGAAGAAATTGAAACCGCTGCAGAAGTGGTAAAGGGAAAGAAGACCAGGGAGAAGCTTAATGAACAGGTAAGGCAAATTCTGGAAAGTAAAACAGATGAAGAGCTTACAGCTGAGGACCTGCAGGTAATTGCAAAGTATTCAGGCAGGGGAGGATTAGGCGGAGATAACTTAGATGATATTTCCCTTAATGAGTTTTACACAAGAGAGGTTGAAATAGGTTTTATCTGGGACATAATAAGGAAATTCGGTTATAATGGAGGACGCGCATTAGAACCATCTGCCGGCACCGGAAATTTCATAAGACTTGCTCCAGGAGATACGATTGTAACAGGAGTTGAAATTGATCCAATCAGTTCCAGGGTTGGGAAAATTCTTTACGGTGATAAACATGATATGCTCGAGGCCCAGAGCTTTGAAGAGTTTAACCGCAATAGTGACGGAGGGGAATTTGATGCAGTTATAGGAAATTGTCCTTTTGGTCAGAGAGGCGGAAGTCTGGTCCATGATCCTGAGAAAAAAGATATTATGAAGCATGAGCAGTATTTTATTGATCGTGGAATTGATGCGCTTAAAAATGGCGGAGTACTTGGAATGATTGTTCCAACCGGTGTAATGGATAACCAGTGGAACGATTGGAGGCTTGAGATCAATAAAAAGGCTGAATTCTTAGGAGCAATTAGACTTCCTGATGGAGCTTTCAAACATGCCAATGCTGCAGTAACTACCGATATAGTATTTTTCCGCAAACGTCCGCAGGAAGTAATTGATTATCTGCAAAATGTAAAAAAATCAGATTTACCAGCACTTTATGACAATATGATTCTTGATGCTGAGTTTATCGCAGGTAAGTATTATGAAAATAATCCTCAATACGCAATAGGAGAAAAGACAAGAGGACAGTTTGAAAGCCAGACAGTATGGAAAGGAAATGTAAGAAGAGAGGACCTTGACCAAGTAGGTGAAATCTTAAAGGACAATCAGGATGATTATTCCTCATTGGGAATTGATATTGCACCGGTTCCGGAGACACAGTTAAATGTAGGAGATATTAAACAGGTAAACGGACGTACATACCGTCTTAATGAAAATCACAGATGGGAAAGAGTATCAGAAGAAGAGCAAAAGGAAATCGAGGTATCAGATGAAGTTAAGACGATGCTTGGAATTAAAAACTATGCTGAATTTGAAGCATTAAGACAAGATACAGCAAGGGTAATTGAGCTTACAAGAGATCAGATCAAATTGCTGGAAAATCCTTTATGGAATAAAGAACTTGAACTTCATGAGGTCCAGGGTGATTATAAAAATGAAATGTTAAAACGTGCTGTAATAATCGGCCTTGAAATAAAACAGTTCAGACAGGATCTTTTTGACGGTAAACTCTCAACTTCAGAAGCTCAGATGAAAGCCGAGAAGTTGTCCGGATTGCTTGAAAATTTCAAAAATGAATATGGCCATCCAATCCATAATGCAAGACTTGATAAGTATTTCAAGAAAAGCAACGAAAAACCACTGGTCTATATTTCCGGTGCATTTGACGATAAAGGCAATTTAGCCCAGATCTTTAGTGATCCTGCAGCATATTACAAGGTTTATAATACATCATTTGAAGTTGGAGCTTTGGATGATAAGGATATTCTGAACATTGTAAACTATTTCTTTGAGAACCATATCCCTGCAGACCTTGAAAGTATTAAAAATTCATATACAGGTGAAGAAAACGTAGAACGTGCTCTTCTAAA
>JBLNEL010000320.1:0-10719 GCA_050262615.1 Bacillota bacterium | reverse complement strand
TGTAAGTTTGATAACTTCTTCTGCAAATTGTTTTATTGTAATTTCTGATGGATTACCAATATTTACCGGAAAAACCTCATTAGACATCAGAAGCTTAAAAATGCCATCAACTAGATCACTTACATAACAAAAACTTCTTGTCTGTGACCCATCTCCAAATACAGTTATATCCTCTCCCCTTAATGCTTGTCCAACAAAAGCTGGCAATGCCCTCCCATCGTCCAGTCTCATTCTCGGACCATAAGTATTAAAGATCCTCACTATCCGCGTTTCTACTCCATGATATCTGTGATATGCCATTGTAAGGGCTTCAGCAAATCTCTTAGCTTCATCATATACACCGCGTGGTCCGATTGGATTTACATTCCCCCAGTAATCTTCCTTTTGCGGATGAATTGCGGGATCCCCGTAAACTTCTGATGTAGAAGCTATTAGAAACCTTGCCTTTTTTTCTTTTGCCAGCCCCAAAGCTTTATGCGTACCAAGTGAACCAACTTTCATAGTCTGAATTGGAAGTTTCAGGTAATCGATTGGACTTGCTGGTGATGCAAAATGCAATATATAATCAACACGCCCTGGAATATGAATGAAATTTGTAACGTCATGTTTTATATAATTAAAATTCTCATTACCAAAAAGATGAGAAATATTATCGAGGTTACCTGTTATCAGGTTATCCACACAATGAACTTTCATCCCTTCGGCTAAGAGTCTGTCACATAAATGAGAACCCAAAAATCCAGCACCCCCGGTCACAACAGCTGTAGGTTTATACAATTAACTCTCCTTTTATTAAAATGCTTACTAATTTAAAATAAATAAAAAACCCAATAATAATAAATTATTATTGGGCTTTTTTTAAATTTTTATTTTTTAAGCTTTATACTTTTGTCATCTTTTTAGATTCTTTTTCACCATTATTAGGCCTTGAATAATAATAATAGTATTTATAATAAGAACCATAACCGCTTCTGTAGCTGAAATTATTCAGAATTACACCAATAAATGTGTTCTTTTCGTGTCTGAGAAGTTCAACTGATTTCTCCATCAGATCTATTTCTGTCGTATTGGCAGAAACTACAAGCATACTCGCATCTACCAGTCTTGAGAGTATCTCCGAATCAGTTACCGCAATAATCGGCGGAGAATCCAAAAGAATTATATCATACATTTCTTTAAGCTTCAGAATAAAATCTTCCAATTGTGAGGACCCAAGTATTTCAGATGGATTTGGAGGAATAGTACCTGCAGTTACATAGTGCAGATCAGGGACCTCGGATTCACGTATTATTTCCTCAAATGAGACCTGACCGAACACATAATCAGTAAAGCCGGGATATCTGTTCGCACGAAATACATTGTGAAGTCTTGGTTTTCTTAAATCGCAATCGACAATAATGGTCCTCTTTCCTGCCTGGGCGAAACTTCCTGCTAGATTAGTAGTAACAGTCGTCTTTCCCTCCTGTGGTGCAGAAGAAGTAACCAGTATTGTTCTGAGCGAATCTTTATCAAATTTGGAGAACTGTACTCTGGTCCTTAATGCTCTGAAAGCTTCACTTGGAATGGCATCTGGTCTCTTTGCAACTATAAATTCATAGTCCTTATTGCCATTAACACCCAATCCTTCGATCTGAGGTATCCAGGCAAGTACGTTAATATTCTTGCGTTCAATATCTTCCGGAGTTTTAACCGTATTGTCAAAATAATTCCTGACAAAGGCAAACCCTACACCCATACCAAAACCAAGCATAAGCCCTATCACAACAATAAGATTCCTGTTAGGCTTTGATGGCTTTTGCGGGATCCTTGCAGTATCTACAATAAGAACATTTCCAGGTTGTGATTGCTCGTTGATCTGTGCTTCCTGGTATTTTTCTTCAACCAGAAGATATAATTTCTCTACTGCAGCTCTCTCACGCTCTCTTCTGGCAAACTCAATTGTCGCTGCTGGTAATGAATTGAATCTTTTTTCATAGGAGTTCACAATCGAAGAAAGCTCTTGTGAGGTCAGCCTTGCTGCCTGATTCTTGATTTCTTCTTCAATTATTTTCTGACTTAGAAGTTTAATTGCCTCAGGATTCGATGCAAGTATTCCTGCTTTATAAACCGATTTCTTCTGGTCTACCTGCTGTCTTAAAGCCGTTATTTTCGCATCATACTCTGTAACTATATTTTTCACGGAAGATGATTCTTTATCTGCAAGTGCAATAGCTTTCTGTATCTCAAGCTTGGCAATCTGCTCCTGTAATGTCTTAAGATAAGGCTCGGCAACAAAACTCTCCAGATAATCTGCAAGCTTGGGATCTTGTCTTTTAAGCTCTTCTTTATATTGGCTGAGATTTTTGTTTGATACAACAAGATCAATAGCAGCTGCATTTTTATCTGCATCAAATTTGCTTAATTGTTCAATCAGTGTTTTGGCCTGTTCATCTAAAGCAACAATACCACCAGCCTGCTGGTAGCTTCTGAGATTCTCCTCCGCTTTTCTGAGCTCTTCCTGTTTCTCTTTCCGCTGGTCAATAAGAAAATCTTTTACTGTGGTAAGCTGTTCCCTGCTTATCTGAAGATTAATGCTTCTGTATGCTTCTGCATATTTGTTGACAATCAGCGCAGCTTCGTATGGAGAAGGTGATTCAATCGAAATTTCTACAATATCTAATCCTCGTTTCTGCTCAATTGTAACAGCTTTTCTAAGCATTTCAGCCAGCGCAAATTCACTTTTTATAGGTAACCCCGCGCGCGAACTGCCGAAGTCCCGGTCAAGTACAAGATAAAATTTGTTTTTATTTTGCGACTTGTTGAATTCCTCGGCCAGAGATTTTGAAACCTTTTCCCTTACAGTTAAACTCTTTAAGATCTCAATCTCATTTGCAACAAACCTGTCACTGCCGAAATCCTGCATATCTGGTATAAGCGGCGACTGGAGGATGCTCCCCTGAGGTTTTGATACTTTTAGTATTGTTGTCGACTTATATATATCCGGGGCTTTAATAGCGTAAATAATTGATACCAATAAACCGGTCAATGTAATCAGCAAAATTGGTACTGCATTATTTCTAATAAGATTAAGGTAATCCTTAAAAGTATTTGCTTCAGCTTCTTTCTTCATGTATTTGGAATTTTCCACGCATCTATCCTTATTTTCTTAAACCTAGTATTAAAATCACAACAGTAGTTACAGTAGAGACAACAGATAAAACCAACGACAATGTGTCTCTGAAATATAATCTCGGTGCTCCTGGAACAACTAATACGTCCCCAACATTCAGCGAAGGTGTTTTTTCCTTGGTTGTGGATAAATTTTCTTCCCACAACAGATCATTATAACTGAATTTTAAGAGTTTTTGAGTAGAATCCTCCATCACCCTGTAGATCCTAAGGTCATCCAGATGTGCTGCATCTGTCGGACCGCCAGCTAGTGATAACAACTCCCGTGGATTAGTATAACTTGGGACAAGATAATATCCCGGAAACCTTACAAAACCCCAAACTGAAACTTTAATGTTTACAGCCTCAGGATCAGAATAATCATAGAATCCCCCCTGATTTTGTCTGTATCTGTCAACATCAGCACCAATTTTAATGTTACCCTGTTGTGCAAAGACAAAAGAGGAGAAAAGAAGCGTCAAAAAAGTCATAATCCGCAATGTACTATTCATCAATAGATTCCTTCTATATTCTGTTTTTTAACTAGGTGTTTGCATGACAAAGGTGATTAAAATTTGGACCTCAATCTACAAAATTAAGGTCTCCGAATCAAAACGAAATCAAGATAATCTTAGGGTAATTTTTTGTACCGATAAAAGACTGGCAAATAATCCGATAATGGGCCCGCTAATAAATGCAAAGAAATAAATAATAAATAACTCATTCAAAACTGAAGAAATATCAAAGTATTTCCCTACTGACATAAAGAGCAATTTAATGAGGATAAAAGACACAACAGAAGAAATTGAACCTATTATAAGACCATTTAATATAACCGGCAGTCTGATAACTGATTGCTTTGCCCCAACCAGCTTCATTGTTTCAATTTCCAGATGTCTTGAATTTATTATTAGCTTATTTGTACTAAAAACAATATAAAATGATACTGTTATCAGAAAAAAAGCTGCAATAAAGATATAAACTTTAATAGAATACAAAATTTCCAGGATTTTGTAAAGAACTTCACTCTCAAAAATTACATCCTCAACACCATCAAGCTCCTTAAGTTCGCTTACAATTCTTGCAATTGCATTTTTATTAATATATTCAGGCTTTAATAAAACTTCAATAGAGGCCGGTAAGGGATTGTAATCCAATACATTCCGGAAGTCTTCTCCGGTTTCCTTTAGGAATTTCTCCGAGGCTTCCTTTTTATCCATATATTTTACTGAATTTATATAACTAAGAGCCTTCAGATTTTGCTCAATAGACTGGACTGTTCTGCTTGAATCAGCGTCCTTCAGAAATAGCGTTATTACTATTTTTTCTTTTATGGATTTCTCCATTATCCTGGATGATTTCACCAAAATGACTGAGATGACAACAAGAATAACCGAAATACAAGTGGTGATCAGAGAAAGAGCAAAGGATAATCGTGCTCTTTTAATAGATTTCGCAACTTCTCTTAAATAAAATAGTATCATAATAGTTTAGTAATTAGACTCATCTGTCCAGCGGACAATTTGCCATTTGTTTGAATTTCTGGTTAACTGCAGATTTACTTTCCCGTCAACCCTTTCAATATCTGTCGGGTTAAAGGTTATTGTTAGATTAAAACTTCTGACAATATTGGTTGAATCATTCGAAATCAGGACAATATTATTCCAAATCAGATCAAGTCTCTGTGCATTCTGGAACAAACCATAAGTGGCTTTCATTTCTTCGTCCCTGCCCCAGCTGATATCAAACCCAAGCGAATAATCCCTGTATGAAAAATTGAAATCATTGCCTATTACTCCCCCGTAGATTGTCGTATCTTTAAAAGTATAAGCGTATTGAATATTCTTGAAAACTCCATCTACGTTAGACAGATCCGAGATCATAGCTTCATTCCCCCCCTCAGATGTGTCTAGTACAGGAGCAAAAGGATTTTTGCATCCTGAGACAAGCATAAGTATTACACAGAAAAATCTTAGGGTTTTAATTCAGCCTCCCCTTAAGTTCACTCCAGCTCGGATATTTTTCATCCTTTATATCCTGCCAGTTCGATATGACCCACTGGTTGTTCTGATCTTTCGTGCATACAAAATGCAGACTTCCCTGGTAATATTTAGGTTTCTGGGCATCAATAAAAGGAACTGATAAAGAATATATCGCTGAATACGATGAACTGTCACCATAGAAGTTCTTTTGTTCATTAAGGAACTTAAGAGAAATTTCAGAATTCTGCGGCACTTGGTTTATTAAATTATTGAAATATTGTCTTTCGTCCTGGAGCGTCCAATTCAAGAGGAACGAGAACTTTGAGGCAGATTCTGCCGAAGGAGCAAAAATAAACTTTTTTTCAGAAAAGCAGGAGATATAATTTTCCTGAACTTTATCCTTAAATGAATTGATAAAATTTTGTATCAGTATATCGGGTGTAGTAGCCGGAACATAATTAGACCGCGGGAGCTCAGGTGATTCCGGATCCCTGGTTTTGAAAATATCACATCCAATTAATAAGCAAAAAAATAGTAAAAATTGAATCATTACTATCAGACGTAAAGTTATTTGTCTCATTTTTTTGCCATTATTATAAGCCTCGGAGATGAACTTTGAATAAATGAATTCCCTGAATAATCACCGAAAATCTTCGATATACAAAAACCAGCCTCTTCAAGCTCGGTTATTATTTCATCGCTTGAATAAAGCCTGACAGATTCAAAGTATTCTTTTACGTCTTTATTGTTAATGATCTGAATCTTTTTTTTCACACGGTTATCTTCAATAAATCTCTGCTGCATTATCAGCTTCTCACCCGCTTTTGCAACTGATTCAGGAACAATATTTTTTTTTAGATAATCAACATTAAAGTAATCAAAGACAAAACTTCCGCCACTTTTTAAGAAAAAATATGCATCACTAAAAAGCAGGAAATTTTCCCTGTCAGATTCAAAATAACCAAAGCTCGTAAAAAGATTTACTATCAGATCGAACTTCTTTTTAAGCGCAATATTTCTTATATCAGCATTAAAAAAATCTATTTTTAATCCATTCCTCTCAGCCTTTGTTTTTCCAATCTTCAGTAAATTAAGACTAAGATCAAATGACGTTACTCTGAACCCATGCTGCGCAAGATAAATAGAATGCCTGCCTGCACCGCATGCAATGTCAAGTACATCTGCTGATAAAGGACAATCAACGTTATGAATTATTAATTCAAACAGTTTTTTTGCATCTTCCTCATTACGGTGACGATAAACTTCCAGGTATTCGTCAGATGCAAACCAGTCTTTAAACCATTCATTCATCTAAATTATTATCCGCCCCAGAACGGCTCTGCCAATGGTTGCCTCATCTGTAAACTCCAGATCGCCGCCGACTGGAATACCGCGGGCAATTCTGGAAACCCTGATACCTAAAGGCTTTATCAATTTTGCAATGTATAATGAAGTAGTCTCACCCTCGGTATCCGGGTTAAGTGCCAGAATTACTTCCTTAATTTGACCGGTCTCCAATCTTTGAATTAATTCCCTTATTTTAAGAGCATCTGCTCCTGTCCCGCTTAAAGGAGAAAGCACACCTCCTAAAATATGATATAAACCATTATATTCATTCGTTTTTTCGATAGCAATTACATCATTTACATCCTCAACAACACATATCAGACTATGGTCACGTTTCTGACTTTTACATATATCACAAACTTCATCGACTGAGAGATTATAACAAATCTTGCAAAATCTCAGCTTTGTCTTTAAATCACTGATCGCCCTTACCAGACTTTCAATTTCTTTGATATCGCTCTTTAACATATACATCGCAAGTCTTTGGGCTGTCTTTTTCCCTATCGTCGGAAGCTTGCTTAATTCATCTATCGCTATTTGTAACGGCTCTGCTATCTGCACTATGCAATCCTATTTATATAAAATTTATTAAAAGCCAGGAATATTCATCCCCGGAGGAAGCATTCCTTTTGTAACTTTTGACATTTCTTCTTCAGCCATTTTATTAGCTGACTCTAAAGCCTTATTGACTGCAGCAACTACCAGATCCTCAAGCATTTCCTTATCACCGCCGCTGATTACTTCATTATCTATTTGTAATGATACTAATTCCTTTTTCCCATTTGCTGTCGCTTTAACCATACCGCCGCCGGCTTCTTCTGTAACAGTCTTGTTACCTAATTCACTTTGAACCTTCTCAAGTTCAGCCTGCATTTTCTGAACCTGCTTCAGCATTCCCTGCATTCCGCCTTTCATTATTTTTCTCCTGATTTAATATAAAGTAGTTTTTCTTCTCATTTAAAATACAAAATTGCCCGATGAATTACTTGAAATTCCATTAAATTGCACCTTTTTTATCGCAAATGCTCTGTGAGGTAATTTCTGAGTTTATACCTGGATACGGATAGAATTCTAATTTGACTTTGAGTACCTATTTCTATAATTTCGGACTTATTAAAGAACAAATTGTATTTGTAAATTGAAATGTAAGAAAAATATTATTCAGGACGAAAGCGGGGAAAAAATTTACCTCGATGAGGTGGATAATTCTTACATCGTAGAATACAAAGACGAACTTCATCTTGCAGGAAAGAGAATTATAAAATTAAAGGAATTAGGACAAAAGTTCTCAAGTATAAATTCGTTTTTTTTTGATTATCTGAATGCTTATAATATCCCTACTGGCTATAAAAAACAGGTCGATAATTTAGTGTATTTCCAGAAACATAGCCGGTATCCGTTTACTATAAACATTTATAACGTAATTGACAGAAGAATTTCCAGGCTGTTTGGGAAAAAAGAGGGAGAAAATCTTTCTATCCCCGTCTTTGAGTTTTTATATGGGACTTCCAAGGATAACCTTATAACTGAAAGCCACTTGATTTCACTTGATATTTGTCCTATTGATGACTTAAAAACAATGAAAAGAATATGTTCAAAAGTAAATGCCGTCTTAAAATCTTACTTTGAACGAAGAAACACTTTTCTTGCCGAAATAAAATGCGAGTTTGGTAAGGATGAGGATAAAATATTCTTAGTCGGCAGTTTTACTCCAAAATGCCTGAAGGTACTTCCCGGTGCCTCTGAACTTAAGTCGATCAATCCATTTAGATTCAAGTCCCCTGCTGAATTTAAGAATTATACGGAATTCATTTCCGGCCTAACAAAAAATTAAGATTATGACAAAGTACGGATACACAACAATTGGTGTTGTTTCATTAATTGTATTTTTATTATACATATCAGCAATATTTTTAAGCAGTAATCTTTTAAGAATACCTTTACTGATCCTTGGAACATTTCTGCTTGTATTTACACTTTATTTCTTCCGGGATCCGGACAGAAATCCGCCCGCAATGGACAACGTCGCTATTTCTCCTGCTGACGGAACGGTTATTGTCGTTAAAGAAGTCTTTGAAAATAAATATCTGAAGGAAAAAGCATGGCAGGTCTCAATCTTCATGTCCCCGTTAAACGTTCATGTTAACAGAATGCCAATTAGCGGTAAAATTGAGTACCTGAAATATGTCCCTGGCGAGTATCTGGTTGCCAGCAATGATAAAGCTTCAGAAAAAAATGAAAGAACTGAGTACGGACTTTCAGGAAAATACGGCAAGGTGTTTTTTACACAGGTTGCCGGATTTATTGCCAGAAGAATAGTCTACGAAGTTAAACAAAATGATAATGTAAATATGGGCTCAAGATTCGGCATGATAAAATTTGGAAGCCGGGTTGACATTATCGTCCCCTTTTCATGGAAAGTAAAAGTGAAAAAGGATGATAAAGTAAAAGCTGGTGAAACAATTTTATTCGAGTATTGCAAATGAAAAGAATCCGTATTACCCGGTCTGTCATACCAAACTTATTCACATCAATGAATATGTTCAGCGGTTTTATGTCTATAGTTTACTCAAATGAGGGTAAATTTCAGGAAGCCGCTATCTTCATACTAATCGGAGCTATTTTTGATGCTCTCGATGGCGTAATGGCCCGCCTTACCAAATCCAGTAGTGAATTTGGTGTGGAACTTGATTCTCTCTCTGATCTGGTCAGCTTCGGTGTAGCGCCTGCATTTTTGATCTATAAGACGTATTTACATCAACTGGGACCTATCGGGGTCGTTTTGAGTTCACTTTTGATGATCTTTGGAGGCTTAAGGCTGGCACGATTTAACGTCCAGCTTGTAGGATTCAGTAAGTCTTATTTTACCGGACTCCCTATACCCTCTTCAGCCATTACTATTGCCTCTTTTGTGCTGTTCTATTTCGACTTTCTTAATAACCGGTTCGATCAGTCAGTAATAAACTTAATTATTCCGCTTGTAATAACCCTTTCTTTGCTTATGGTAAGCAAGATCAGATATGAAACGCTGCCTAAGTTTTCAATTAAAGGCATTAAGGAAAGACCATATTCAGTTGGATTTGTACTTCTGGCGCTTGTCGCTTCTCTCCTTACAAACGGAAAAGCAATTTTCTATGTATTTATTTTGATGATTCTTATTGGTATTTTTAAACATGTTTTTTTGATAGTTTTTCAGAGAAAACAAACTGCCAAATAGTGCATTTTGGAATTTAAATCCCATTTTATAAAGAATTGCTAAGGGTATAAAATTGTATAAAGCAACTGTAATCGTTAAAAGAAGACCTTCTATACTGGATCCCCAGGGAAAAGCCGTTGAACAGGGGGCAAAATTACTTGGATTTAATAATATTCAGCAGACAAGAATTGGCAAATATATTGAGTTCTTTGTGAATGTTGATGATAAGAAAACAGCTGAAAAAGAAATTAACGAGTATTGCACTAAACTGCTGACTAATCCTATTATGGAAGATTTTGAATTTACTTTGGAAGAGGCAAAATGAAACCTAAGTTTGGAGTCGTTGTTTTCCCTGGCTCTAATTGCGACCATGACGCATATTATGCATTAAAAAGAGTTCTTAACTATGAAGTTGAGTTTCTCTGGCATAAAGATAAAGACTTAAAGAATTCTGATGTTATTGTTTTCCCCGGCGGTTTCTCTTATGGAGATTATCTAAGGACAGGTTCAATTGCAAGATTTTCACCGGTAATGGAAAAGGTTATCTCCTTTGCTGAAAATGGCGGATTGGTTATTGGAATTTGTAATGGTTTTCAAATACTGCTTGAGGCAGGATTGCTGCCTGGAGTGATGGTTAAGAATAATTCATTAAAATTTATCTGCAAAGATGTGTATCTCTCGGTTGTAAATACAGATACTCCTTTTTCAAATAACTTAATTAATAACCGCGTTGTTAAAATTCCTGTCGCCCACGGAGAAGGAAACTATTTTGCTGATCAGGCAACTCTGAATGAATTAATTCAGAATGATCAGATTGTGTTCAAATATTGCTCAAAAGATGGCGTCATCTCAGATGAATTTAATGCTAATGGTTCACAACTCAATATTGCTGGTATTGTAAACAAAAGAAAAAATATCCTTGGTATGATGCCCCATCCCGAAAGAGCCTGTGATGCAGTTCTTGGAAAGACAGACGGACTGTATATTTTTAAATCAATAGCTGAAAGTGTTCTGCTTGAGGCTTAAAGTAAATAATTTGTAAGGTTA